>NZ_JBAVCB010000175.1:0-6833 GCF_049586495.1 Aeromicrobium sp.
TGACGACGCCAGGCCGATCAAGATCCGCCAGAGACTGCTCGACGTGGTGCAGCACGTCGAGCAGGTAGATCAGCACGGTGGGCTGCTCCACCGATGCGATGCGCATCTCGTCGAACGCCAGACCGACCAGCTGCTCGTACGTCGTGGCGTGCGGGATCAGCAGCACCAGACCATCGGGGCCAGCCAACCTGCGTGCTGGTGGCTGACGCCTCAGCAGGTCAGCCAGCACCGTGCCGAGGTGAGAGATGGCATCGTGAGCCGTGGTGGGGTCGTTGATGCCAGGCGACATGGCCTTCAGCGCCACGTCGGTGAGCTGTCGGACCCCGTACGCCATGTCTTGCTGCAGCGTCCGCGTCTCCCCCACCATCACAGCCGACCGGATCGCGTCGGCACACTCATCTACATCGTCGGGCGCCGGGAAGATGCTGCAGATCGGCGTGTTCTGAATGGCGTACTGCCCGGCAAATGTCTCCAACCGGACTCGCGCTCCGGCCGGCAATGCGGCCAGAAGGGCGTCATAGTCCACGTTTTGCACCCAGCCGTAGGTGCAAAAGCGCACGGCGATGGCGCCGTCGGGCACCAGAGCCGACCCTTGGTGATCGGCCACGTCAGGGCGGTCCGCCTCCGGATCTGGCCAGGCCGAGCGTGCCTGACTCAGGACCTCCTCGGTGACGCGGCGAAGGATGTTCGAGACATCCATGGAGTGGGCCGCATGGTTGATGAAGGCCACGATCGCCAGGATCGAAGCAATGCCGAGGGCCACGGCGAGCAAGATCGAGAGGCTCGGAACCACCGCCTCGCCCTCCCCCTCCAGCGACGATCGAACCGCGCGCAGGACGACCAGACAATAGGTGAAGGTTCCGATCACCAGGCCCATCACTCGCTTGTTGAACGGATCTCGGAACATGCCGTGGACGACGCGAGGCGAGAACTGACTCGACGCGAGGGAGATCAGCAGCAGGCTGACAGAGAACGCGATACCGGCAAAGGTCAGCGTCGCCCCTGCCACGGTCGTGAGCACGGTTCGGGCGCTGTCAACGGTGGCCGTCAGTCGAGGATTGATGCCGGTGACGAGGTTGTCCACCACGAGCATCGCCTCCCCGAGGAAGATGCCGGCGATCACGCACAGCATGGGGACGAAGAACAGACTGCTGCGCAGACGGTCCGCCGAAGCCTTCAGGTGAGACAGCATCTGGCGCTCATTTCTGTCGTGGTGACGTGTGGCACTGAACACTTTTCGAGGGTAGGGACGGGCTGCCGCTCCGCTCAGCCATGCGCCCCTGCACGGTGAGATCGATTAGTTCTTCAGCACCCGGTACAGCCCGTAGATCACGCCGGGAACGTGACCGAGCAGTTGGAGCAGGAAGGCCCACAAGACCTTGAGACTCAATCCGTCCTTCAGCAGCACGGCCACGAACGGAAGAAACAGACACACGATGACGAGAAGTACCGTACGCATGGGACCACCTCACTTCTGATGATCAAGGGCTGTCACGAAGGCACGCCCGCACCGGTCGGGTCGGTGCCAGGAGCCTGTGCCGCACGCTGGCTGCTTGGCAGGTCGAACACCGGCGCCACCAGGGCAGCAAGCACAGCTCCGACCAAGGGTGCGACCACGAAGAGCCAAACCTGCGACAGCGCATCGCTGCCGGCGAACAATGCCGGGCCCAGTGACCGTGCCGGGTTCACTGAGGTCCCGTCCAACGGCACCCCGACGAGGTGGACCACGATGAGAACGAGTCCGATGGCGAGCCCGGCAAACCCAGGCGCCGCTGCTCGTCCGGTCACGAGTATCACGACCAGGACCAGCAGACACGTCGCGAGAACCTCGAAGACGAACGCTCCGCCACCGCTGACCCGATCTCCCCAGGCATTCGTTCCCAGGGCCCCGGTCTGGTCGGTGACCTCTCCGAAGTCCGACACCATCAGCTTGAGGAGGGCGCCTGCCGTGACGCCTCCCACGATCTGCGCAACCCAGTAGACGCCAGCCTCCGGCACGGAGATCCCACGGCGGAGCAGCACACCCAGGGTCACCGCGGGGTTGACGTGGCATCCCGAGGTGGGCCCGATGGCGTAGGCCAGCGCCAACAGGGTCAGGCCGAAGGCGAAAGCGACTCCCATGCCGCCGATGACGTCGAGACCGAAGACAGCAGCGCCTGCTCCGAAGAACACCAGGACGAACGTCCCGATGAGCTCTGACGTCCCCTTGCGCGTGAGATCAGACATCGTGGCGCCCTGCGAATTCATCGTCGACTCGCTGTGTTTCGACCCGTCACGGTCGAGGCAATGACCACCAGGACGGCTGCCGTGATGATGGCCACGATCCAGCGCACCCAGTCAACGCCATCGGTGTCGCCGCTGCCGCCGAAGGCGCTGTAGATGTACCAGCCCAGGATGACTCCGCCAACGCCGCACACCAGTGTCAGCCAGATCGGAATGTTGTCCTTGTCGCCCGGCGCGACGAACTTGCCCAGAAGCCCGATGATGACTCCCGCGATGATGATTCCGATGATTCCCATGGCCAGTCCCGTCAAGTGGTGCGAGATGCCGTCTCGCGGAGGTGACCCGGATCACACGTTGCGGATCAAGACGAGTTTAGGACGCTGCATGTCCGGCTTGGTATAGACACGCCCGGGCGACTTGTGGGCACTCCCAGCGCGATCATGAGTCGAGAGCTCCGTCTTCACTGCCCACCCCGGCGTCACGCGCCTTGAGTGCAGCAGCAGTGCGGTCTGGCACCTGCAGCTTGAGCAGAACTTGCGAGACGTGATTGCGGACCGTCTTCTCCGACATCCCCAGCCGCCTGGCGATCTCATGGTTACGGCACCCAGTTGACAACAGCTCAAGTACCTCTCGCTCTCGGGGAGTCAGCTCAGGAAAGGCGCGCTCGATCGATGACTGACCGTCGTCGCCGGAGTAGAACGAGACGATCCGGCGCGCGACCGAGCCGCCGTACACAGCGTCACCGTTGGCGACGGCCTGGACCGCGCGCACGATCTCATCGCCGTCGGCACCCTTGACGAGATAGCCGCGAGCACCGGCACGCAGCGCGGCGAACACGTGCTCGTCGTCCTCGTGCATGGTCAGCACGAGCACTCCGATCTCGGGGTCATCACTCACCAGATCCCGCGTGGCTGAGATTCCGTCCATCTCGATCATGCTGAGGTCGGTAATCACCACATCGGGGCGGTGCAGCGCGACTGCTTCGAGGAGTTCGCGGCCGCTCCCGGCGGTGGCCACCACGTCGACCGCGTCAGACTGTGCCAGCACCGCGCTGAGGCCATACCGGTACATCGGATGATCGTCGGCCAGCACGACGCGCACGCTCACGACGGCCCCAGCGGAATCACAGCGCACACCTCGGTGCCGCGGGGATGTGCCGGTGTGATGACGATCCGCCCGCCAAGGTCAGCCGCCCGGCGCGTCATCGACTCCAGACCGTGACCCGGCGTGTGGTCGTGAAGCAGGCCAACTCCGTCGTCGCGGATTCGGATCCGTACCTGCCCATCGGTGCTCTGCACCGACACCAGGCATCGACGTGCCTTTGAGTGGCGGGAGATGTTGGTGAGCGACTCCGCCACGATTCGGAAAACCGTTTCCTCGACGCGTGGCTCGAGTTGAGCGGGGTCGACATCGACGTCGAGCTGCAGGGCAACGCCCCCGTCGGTGCCCAGGCCGAGGGACGACGCGGTCTCGTGCACAGCCCCCGCGAAACCTGCACGGTCCAGGACCGATGGCCTGAGGCCGTCCAGTACCCGCCGAATCTCGGTGGTCGCGGCAGTCGCCTCGGCCCGCGTATGAGCGAGAATCTCTCGCACTGTGGTCGGGTCGCTGGCGAGGGCGAGCGCGGCGGCCTCGAGGCCTAGGGCGATGCCCGACATCGAGGGGCCCAGTCCGTCGTGCAGATCGCGCCGCAGTCGGTCGCGCTCAGCCAACGTCGCCTCCGCGACCCGTGCCCGCTCGACCGATAGCTGCTCGGTGAGGGCGCGCGATCGCACGACAACGGCGAGGTGCGGAGCCAGGACAGCGAGCAGATGGGCGTCTGATTCGCCGACCCGCTGCTGGTTCTGTCGCGGTCCGACCGTCACGGTTCCGAGCACGTGCCCGCTGTGGCGCAGCGGCACCTCGAGGCCGGACCCGTCCGGCGAACCGACGGTGGCGATCTCCCGGCCGCTGGCGTCGACAGCCCGAGCGTGAGTCGCCCCGGTTGCAAGCGAGACCGCCCGCAACATCGACCGCACCGGATCGTCGCCGGCGCCCTCCAGGCCCACGCCCAGACGGTGCACGGCGGTGAGCGGATCCACTCGCTCCCCCAGCACGAACCTGTCCACGCGCCCGCGCAGCCAACCGGCCACCGGAATCACCAGCGCCGCGACGACAGCCGAACTTGCGAGCAGCGGCAAAGGGCCGACAGGGACCAGCTGAGCCACCGACGTCGTGATCCCACCCACGACCAGAGCAACGAGCACCGTGAGCGGTACGTAGAGCATGGTCCGGCGCAGAGCCACCTCGATGCCCAGGAGCCGATACCTCAACACGCCCACCACAACCGCGACCGGCAGCAGTCCGTATACCAACGCGAACGAGAATTCGTAGGGGCTGAGGAACCCGATCGCCATCCCGATCTGGAACACGAGCAGAAGCAACAACTGCTGACGCTCCGGTGCCCGCGCCCGAACGGCCCGCAGGAGCGTGCCCACCAGCGCGACGATGATGGAACCTACGACCAGGACAGCAGCGGGCACTCCCAGGAGAATCACGTACCAGGTAGGCGCTTCCCACGGCAGTCGTACGTCCGCGACGACGTCGTCGACACCTCCCTGCGTGGTGGCGGCGAGCACCACGAGCAATCCGATCCCGACCAAGGCACCACGAATCTGCCATCGCCAGAAAGCAGAAGTGGGCCGACCGGTCGGGTAGAGACCCGGCAGGACAGCCATCACCAGCGCCAACGACGGCATCCATGCCCATGACGCCAGCCACATCACCGGGAGTCCCAGCGGTAGTGACCGATCGGGATCGGTCAGCGCACGGGCCCCGTACGCCTCGGCGCTCATCTGCACCGCTTGCAGAGCGCCGCTGGCCAGCACCAACCAACCGATGGAATTGCGCGGCCGGGCGCGAATCAACAAGATGCCGGATCCGAGGAACAAGAAGATGACCATGCCTGCCATCAGATCGCTGGTCTCGGTGGCGCTGACGATGCCTGGGCGCGACATCACCCCGCCGGACAACGAAAAGGGGATCGTCATGTACAGAGCGATCGACATCGCGGTCAGCACCCACCCGATACGCACGAGCACGGGGTCGCGAGGCGTGGCGGGTTCCATACACGCATTGTGGACCGCCACGCCAGCGTTGTCAGGGGTCTGCAGCCCTAGATGGCGCGGGACATTTTCCCGATCCTGATCCGGCTCCTGACACATCCTTCCTGGCAGCGATCGCGGTGTGCTGGTCGACATCACCACCACTGAAGGAGCTAGTCATGAACACCACCACCTCACTCACCACCTCCCCACCCGATCTTCGACACCCGACCCTCGCTGGGTTGCTGGGACTCGGCGTCTACGTGGCCGCCATGGTTGCCGGGGAGGCATTCGGCCTCAACGCCGACTCCAGCGGCACATCTGCGGGCCAATGGGCCATCACCGGCCTCATCGCCGTTGCGGGTCTCGCGATCGGTGTCGCCTTCGGACTGCGTGGCTGGACCGGCGCCACGCAGCGCCTGGCTCGCATCGCGCTCGGACTCGCCCTCGCGAGTGCCGTGTTGTTCATGGCCTTCTGGTCGGGCTGGCCGAGCGTCTTCAGCGCTGTGGCCGTCGGTCTTGCTCTGGAGCACCGACGCCGCATCGGATCGCTTGATCTCAGCGTTGGCGTCGCTGCCGGTCTCGGCACCCTCGTCTTCGTCGCAACCGCGATCGTCTGCGTCATCGGGTGACCCGGCGGTCCACCATTCACCCCCATCGAGGAGACATCATGTTCACAGCCACCAGCACCACCAAAGTCATCAGCACCGCCATCGTCGCCCTAGCGTTTGCCCTGGGGAGCAGCGGCGCAGCCATGGCAGCACCCGCTCAGCACGACACCTACTCCGAATCGTGGGCGGGAGATGAGCACCTTGCCGCCGAGAACAATTCATGCGGCCCCTGGGCCGCGACACTGCATGAGACTCGGGCAGGTTCCTACCGGATCGTCGAGGCACCCGGCGGCCGATCCGAGGGCGAATTCCACGTCAACGGAGTCATCCGCGGCCACCTCTCGCTGACTCCCGACGACCCGGCGCGTCCCACGTACTCGGGCCAATTTCGCGAGAAGGTCAACTTTGTCATCACTGGCGTGAGCGACGACGGCGAAGATCAGGCTCGAGTCGGGCAATTTCGCTTGCGTGCGCCGCTCGCCGGGAGCGACGGTTCCACCCTGGTCCTGACCATGACCGGCCGGCTCACCACGAATGCCCACGGCGAGGTGGTCACAGCACGGTTTTCACTCCTCTGCGCTTGAGGGCATCGGGAGCTTGAGTCACTGAGCGGCGACCCACGACGGTCCCTCCCCAGCTTTGGCCGGGGAGGGACTGCTCACCTCTGAGCGGACGGGCTCGCTGCAGACCACGCGTGCAAGCGATCCGCAGTCGGTACGACTTCGTTGAGAACTGACGTGGCCCATCGTTCACGAATGGACCGGCGACCCGGCCTCACTCCAAACATGCCCTTGGTTCACCCCGGTCACGTTCCACTGACCTCCTGCGATATGCCCGATCGCCCATCTCAGCGGGCCGGACGTATGTTGCCGAGCCCCCAAAAGGCCAAATGGCCTGCGGCGCCGCGAGATCTGCA
>NZ_JBAVCB010000176.1:0-5026 GCF_049586495.1 Aeromicrobium sp.
CCCTCGGTGTTGTCGTCCTCGTCATCGTCCTGGTTGTCGCCCGCCTCGGACGAGTCGTCGGTGGATTCGCCGTCACCCTCGCCCTTGCGGCGCCGACGACCTCCACGGCTACGACGTCGGCGCTTGGGCGATCCGTCCTCGTTGTCCTCGTCCTCGTCGTCTCCATCGTCACGGTCGACGTGCTGATGCTGCGGGCGGGCTGGAGCCAGCGTGGCCGGTGGGGCCTGGAACATCGCTGCTGCGGTGGGTGCGGACTTCTTTTCTGCGGCAGTCTGTTCGGCCTCGGGCTCTGCGGAGTCCTGGGCCGGAGCCTCCTTCTTGGCGGGCGCGGAGAAGCTCACGGCGGCCGGCGGGCCAGCGGCGCGACCGGCGGCGCGGCGGCGGCCGGATCCTGCTTCCGCTGCGGGCGTCTCGGTGGTGGTGGGTTCTTTCGAATCGTCGTCGAGCATCTGCTCTCCTTCACCGGATCTCCGACACGAGGGACGGCTCCGGCACGTATGCGACCCGCACAGCAGGTCAAAGCTTGGTCAGGATGACGGCGTATCCGGCCTGTCACTGCGGTATCGCACCTGGTCCTGCCGCGGTCAGCATCCGGGGATGCGTCGCGGTCGGGGGCTGGTGTTCCACCCACCTGCCGAACAAGTTCGGCGATACGTCATCGGGTCGATCAGCGCCAGTGTGACTCACACGACCTGTGGCCATCATCGCACAGCGACGCGAAGAGGCCTGTTCAACCGCGACACGCCGGGCTCTGGGTAGGCTCGCCCGGTGAGGAAGAAGAGGTCGAGGCCGCAGGCACCGTTGTCGTTCGAGTACGTCGCCAAACCGGTGGATGGATCACCGGACCAGACGCTGACCATGACCAACCACACCGAGACGACGGTCCGACCGACCCTGGCGTTCATCCCCCACAACATGTACGGGATGCCCATGCCCAAAGTCGAGGTGCGCACCGTGCTCGGCACCCACCTGGGAGCCGCACTCCTTCCAGGGCATGCCACGGTGCAGGACATTCTGCGTTTCGACGGTCCCGGCGCCCAGGATGTGCGCGCCGTCCAGATCGCCGTCACCGACATCGAAGAGCTGGAGCATCCGCCCCTCGACGCAGGACTGCGGGCCGTGATGGTCGACCTCGATCAGAAAGCGACTCTCGACCCCGAAGACTTCTGGGGCGTCGGGGTGGCCAACGGCAATCCGTTCGGGGTCCAGGTGCGCGTCGCACTGGTCGCCTTCGAGGACCGCGTGGGTGATCAGCCCCAGCAGGTCGAGGACGTCGTGACCCTAGAGGGTGACATCGAAGTGGCCTCGGAGTCGCACGAGGTCATCTGGCTTCCCGAGAACGTGCGTGGGATGTTCCACCACGTCGCCTGGTGCCTCGTGCCACAGACCTTGGTCTGAGGTCGTGCTGCGCCGTCTAGATCCTGGCCGCCTGTTCGTCGGTTCAGCGATCGTGCTGCTCGCGCTGAATCTGCGGGCTCTTGTCGGCAGCGTTGGCGTCGTGCTGGACGCTGTGCGGTCCGACCTCGACATGTCGACGACCGTGGCTGGCGTCGTGACCACACTGCCCGTGATTTGCTTTGCGGTCGCGGGCCTGTGGTCGGGCGGTGTGGTGCGGCGTCTGGGCCTGCACCGGTCCACCGTGCTGCTGCTCGTGCTGATCTTCGTCGGCCTCGTGGTGCGGGCCGCCACGTCCAGCACGGCGGTGTTCCTGCTCGCTTCGACGATCGCGCTGGTCGGCGCGGCGGTGGGCAACGTGTTGCTCCCGCCGTTGGCCAAGCGTCACTTTCCCGATCGGCTGCCCCTGATCAGCGCGCTGTACGGCGCGGCCTTGATGGGCGGGGTCGCCGCCTCGTCACTGACGACGGTCCCGATCGCCAGCGCGTTCGGCGGCTGGCGTCAAGGACTCGGCGCATGGGCCGTCCTCGCCGGCGTCACGTTGATCCCGTGGGTGGTGCTGTGGCGCGATCGTGACGTCGCCAGTGATCGCCCCCGCGTGTCCTATCTGTCCTTGATGCGAACGCCGGTCGCCTGGGCATTGGTCGGCGTCTTCGGCGTGCAGTCGGCCCAGGCCTACGCCCAGTTCGGCTGGTTCCCCGCCATCATGGTCGACGCCGGACTCAGCAGATCTCATGCAGGCGCTCTGCTCGGACTGCTCGCCTTCGTGGGACTTCCGGTGACCCTGTTGTTGCCGTGGCTGATGCGTCGCGCGGGCGCATGGCCCGTGCTGCCGTGGTTCTTTGCCGCGGTGACAGCGATCGGATGGATCGGCGTGCTGGCGACGCCCACCTCGGTGCCGTGGCTGTGGGCGATACTGCTGGGTCTTGGTAGCGCTTCCTTCACCTGGACGTTGACGATGATCGGGCAACGCGCCGCGAGTCCTGAGAGCACGGCAGCGTTGTCCGGATTCGTCCAGGGTCTCGGATACCTGGTGGCGGGCGTCGGGCCATTCGGCGCCGGCTACCTGCGAGACCTGACCGGCTCGTGGGACCTCCCCGTCATGATGCTCCTGGTCGGAGCCTCATTGATCGGCGTGTTTGGCGCTTGGGCCATGCGCGCTGAGCCTGTGGACTGAGGTCGAGCTCAACGGGTCACTCGACCGACGTCAGAGCCCCGGGAACCACAGCGCCATCTCACGAGCCGCCGACTCCTCGGAGTCCGAGGCGTGCACGAGGTTTTCGCGGTTGGACAACGAGAGGTCTCCACGAATCGTGCCGGGTGCGGCTGCTCGTCCATCCGTCGCGCCATTGATTGCGCGCACCACCGAGATCGCCTCGTCGCCCTCGAGCACCAACGCAACCAGTGGGCCCGATGTGGCGAACTCGCGCAGCGGCGGGTACCACGGCTGATCAACGTGCTCGGCGTAGTGGGCGTCAGCTGTCTGCGCGTCGATCGAGCGGTGTTCCATCGCCACGATCGACAGGCCCTTGTTCTCGAAGCGGGACAGGACCTGACCCACGAGTCCACGTCGGACGGCGTCGGGCTTGAGAAGGACGAGAGTGCGTTGCGTCATGGCCGTTAACGTAGCGTGCGACGTCGAGAGGGAGTCCATGACCATCAGCACTCCATGGTGGCGCGACGCCGTCATCTATCAGGTCTACCCACGCTCCTGGGCCGACAGCGACGGTGATGGGATCGGCGACCTGCCCGGCATCACCTCGCGCTTGGATCACCTGGTGGACCTGGGCGTCGACGCCGTGTGGCTCTCGCCGTTCTACGTCTCGCCCCAGAACGACGGCGGCTACGACGTGGCCGACCCGCGTGACGTCGACCCGCTGTTCGGGACGCTCGACGACTTCGACGCCCTGCTCGAACGCGCGCACGGGCTCGGTCTCCGGGTGATCGTCGACGTCGTGCCCAATCACTCGTCGAGCGAGCACGCGTGGTTCCGGGCTGCGCTGGCTGCCGGGCCCCGCAGCCGCGAACGGGCCAGGTACCTCTTTCGCGACGGCACCGGCATGGGCGGCGAGCAGCCACCCAACAACTGGCTCAGCAGCTTCGGCGGCCCGGCCTGGACTCGGGTCACCGAGGCCGACGGCTCGCCGGGCCAGTGGTACCTGCACCTGTTCGACACCACGCAGCCCGACTTCGACTGGGAGTGCACCGAGGTTCGCGAGGAAATGGAATCTGTCCTGCGGTTCTGGCTCGACCGAGGCGTCGACGGCTTCCGCATCGACGTGGCGCACGGCCTGGTCAAGGCTCCCGGCCTGCCGGACACTGACCTGACACTCGACCCCCTTCGCGACCCCACCGGTCTGCAGCCCATGTGGGACCAGCCCGGCGTCCACGAGATCTACCGCGCCTGGCGTCGGCTGACCGACTCGTACTCGGTTCCCGGGCAAGATTGCGACCGCATCCTGTGTGCCGAAGCGTGGGTGGAGCCCGCAGCGGCCCTGGCCCACTACGTACGACCCGATGAGCTGCACCACTGTTTCAACTTCCACTACTTGATGACTGCCTGGAATGCCACCGCCTTGCGCCACTCGATCGCTGAGTCCCTGCAACAGGCCAACGCCGTCGGGGCTCCCCAGACCTGGGTGCTGTCCAACCACGACGTCGTGCGCCACGCGAGTCGTTTCGGTTCGGGCGAGGTCGGCCTGCGTCGGGCGCGCGCCGCGACGGCGTTGATGCTCGCACTGCCCGGATCGGCGTACCTGTATCAAGGCGAAGAGCTCGGGCTCCCTGAAGCCACCCAGCTGCCCGACGACGCCCGCCGCGATCCGATCTGGGAGCGCAGCGGGCACCAGGTGGTGGGCCGCGACGGATGCCGAGTGCCGGTGCCGTGGCAGGCAGACAAACCGGGCTTCGGCTTTGGCCCCACGAGGCGGACCTGGCTGCCTCAGCCGCCGGTCTACGGAGACCTTGCCCCGGATCGACAGCGCGGCGTGTCGGGGTCGACGTTGGAGCTGTATCGCCTTCTGCTGCGACTGCGGCACGACCACCGACTCGGGCGTGGAGATCTGGAATGGGCCGCGACGGACCCCGAGATCCTGCGCTTCACGAATCGAGGAGTGACGGTCGTGGCCAACTTCGGACCGCGCCCCGTCATGCTGTCCCCTGAGGCCGTCGTGCTCGCCTCGTCGGCGGCTGACGACGACGTCTCCACGCTCCTCCCGGACACTACGGTGTGGCTCGCCACTTGACGTCAGATGTTTCAACCACCGTCTGTTGCGGTACTACCGACCCAGGGATAAGTTCAAGAAACTTTGTGGCGTGGGTCACAGGCCAGAGGTACGGGTTGGGGAGGTCCGGATGCAGGTGCGACCACGGAGACGGTCGACTCGTCTCGTCGGCGGAATCGCCGCGCTGGCATTGAGCACGTCGATGCTCGCCGCGTGCGGCGGTGACGGCGGAAAGCCCACGCTCAACTGGTACGTCAACCCTGACGGGCAGGCCACGCTGAACCAGCTGGCCGAGGACTGCAGCACCGACGACTACGACATCGCGATCCAGCTGCTGCCGGCCAGCGCCACCGATCAGCGCACCCAGCTCGCGCGGCGGCTGGCCGCAGGAGACACCTCCACCGATC
>NZ_JBAVCB010000177.1:0-9614 GCF_049586495.1 Aeromicrobium sp.
GAGGAGACGTTCTCGACGTCGGTCCACGTGATCGCCACCGGTCGGATGGTCAGGGGGCCGCCGAGCGTGACGCCCTCGGTGTCCGTGCGCGCCACCACGGGCGGCCACACCCACAGCATGACGGCGCGCACGAACAGCACCAGAGCGATCACTCCGCCCAGCAACCGCACCCACGGCGCAGTCACGACCGTGGTCACGGACAAGGCGGCAGCGGCCACCAGCAAATTGATGCCGATGCCCTGCAGCACGAAACGTCGGTCCAGTCGATAGCTCATCAAGCAGAGGGGGCGGGATTTGAACCCGCGACTGACATTTCTGCCAGTGACCGCTTTCAAGGCGGTTCCGTTCGGCCGCTCCGGCACCCCTCCTTGCCCCCGAGGGGACTGCGCCATTGTTCCACTCCCTACTTCAAGGGCGCGAACCTGCCCGGTTCCACGCGGCTCAACGGCTCGATCTGGCGGGCGGCCCGCGAGGATCGCTGCGTCATGACCTGCGTGCGCACGCCCAGCCCGATCAGGAGTCCGAGCACGACGGAGTACAACGTCGACAGACCGATGTACGACGGAAAGGCGCCAGGCGTGACCAACGAGGTCGTCAGCACCGACGTGCCGACCACGGCAAACACCAGAATCCACCACCCCTCGCGCCGCTGCGAACGCACCGACACTCCCACCAGAAGGGCAGGGAAGCCCAACAACACCTCCACCGGCCGCGGTACCCCCCCAAACGTCTCGCGGGTCCAGATCACTGAGTTGGTGAACAGGTCGACCACCGTCTGCGAGCCGTGCGTGCGCACGAAGCTGCTGTAGGCGAGCACGAGAACCAGGGCCAACGCGACCCCCACGAGAATGGCGAAATTCTGGCGCCCCATGCCGTGCAGGCCTGCGCCGAGCCCCCACACCAGCCCGATGGCCAGCGCCAGCGAGATGCCCACCACGATCAGGTTGAAGCGTTGGTAGTCGACTGGCGGACTCCATGCGGCCACCGCGAGCGTGCCGCTGAGCGCCACCACGATGGCTATCAAGAACTCCGCGACGGCGCGCACCACACCATCTGCCGGTCGCGTGACCAGCACAGCCCACACCGCAGCCGTCGCGCCGGTCAACACTGCTGCCGAGGCGAGCAGCGTGTTGTTCTCCACCGCCACGGTCACGATGGCCAAGAGCGCGGTCGGGGGGATCCACAGCCTCATGTGACCGCCGCCGCGATGCACCAGTGCCACGGTGAACACGACCATCAGCAGAGCCGCCGACGGTCGCTGGATCCACTCGGGTGTTCCGACCGCCACCACGGCAGTTCCCGCGCCAGCGACGCCAACGAGCCACAACACGACGAAGGACGACATCACGAGGTACGCAATCCGTGGCGACGCGATCCGGGCCACCCGGGTCGGGACGTCGTAGTCCTGCGGAACCGAGGAGTCCAGGCGACGCCGGCCGCCCTGCTGGGTCGCCATCAGGTGGGCATCCGGCGATTGCTCAGCGAGGGGTTGACCTCGCGCACCGCCTCGATCTCGTGGCGATCGATCTCCACCACGATGGTCTCGTCATCGGCACCAGCCTCGCCCAGGACAAGTCCCATCGGGTCCAGAGCCAACGAGTGACCCGTGTAGCGGTCACCGCCTTGTGCGGGGGCCACCACGAAGACCGTGTTCTCGATCGCACGGGCCGCGAGCAACGTCTGCCAGTGGTGCAGCTTGTGCTGGCCAGCCACCCACGCGGCGGGAACCAGCAACACGTCCGCCCCGTCGTCGACGAGGGCGCGAGCCAGTTCGGGGAACCGCAGGTCGTAGCACGTCATCAGTCCGACGCACATGCCAGCGACATCGATGACGACGGGCGTCACGTCACCGGGTGCCAGTCGATCCGACTCGCGATATCCGAACGAGTCGTACAGATGCACCTTGCGGTACGTGTCGCGCCGCGACCCGTCTGGGCCGATGACCACCAGCGTGTTGAACGGCAACGTGTCGGTCGACTCGAACATGCCGGCGACGATCGTGGCACCGAGGCGACGTGCATGGGTGGCCAGCATCGTGACGAACGGACCGTCCAGCGCCTCGGCCACGGCGGACAGATCGTGACCCGGTTCGCCGAAGTCGTGCATCGCTCCCTCGGGCAGGACCACCAGATCGAGGTCGCCGGGCAAGGCCTCCAACCGTTCGCCGATCCGCGTACGGTTGGTCGCCGAATCCAAGGCTGAGACGAACTGAAGCACCGCGACACGCATATTTCCATCTTGGCAGGTGACCGGCTGACTCAGCCAGAGACCCGTTGCGGTCCAGCTGGGACACGCTACGGTGACCCCCATGCGTGCCGTCGTCGTCCAGAGTCCCGGCGGTGTCGAGGCCCTCGACGTCGTCGACCGGCCGGTCCCTGAACCCGGACCCGGCGAAGTCCTGATCAAGATCACGGCTGCCGGGGTCAACCGCGCCGATCTGTTGCAAAGACGCGGATTCTACGATCCGCCGTCCGGCGCCACCGATGTGCTCGGGCTCGAGTGCTCCGGCGAGATCGCGGCCACCGGCGAGGGAGTGACCGACTTTCCGGCCGGAACCCAGGTGTGCGCACTGCTCAGCGGGGGCGGCTACGCCGAGTACGTCGTCGTTCCCGCCGGTCAGGTGGCCACGGTCCCCCGCGGCGTGAGCCTGGTCGAGGCCGGTGCGCTGATGGAGGTCGCCTCCACGGTGTGGTCCAACGTCTTCATGATGGGCAAGCTGCAACATGGCGAGACCGTCCTGCTGCACGGCGGTGCCAGCGGCATCGGCACGATGGGCATCCAGCTGTGCAAGGCCTTCGGCACCACGGTCGTCACCACCGTCGGATCGGACGAGAAGGCCGACTTCTGTCGCGGGCTTGGAGCCGACCTGGTCGTCAACTACCGCACCGAGGACTTTGCTGAGCAGATGGCAGCGCACGACATGGCCGCCGATGTCATCCTCGACATCATCGGCGCCAAGTACCTGCAATCGAATATCGCGGTGCTCGCGACCGCTGGCCGCCTGGTGGTCATCGGTCTGCAGGGCGGGATCAAGGCCGAGCTGGACATCGGCGCGCTGCTGGCCAAGCGGGCCGCTGTGATGGCCACGTCGCTGCGCGCACGCCCGTCGGCCGAGAAGGCGGCGATCGTGTCTGCCATGGTGGCGCAGGTCTGGCCGCTGCTGGCCGAACAGACCGTGCGGCCGATCGTGCACGCCACGTTCGGTCTGGAGCAGGTGCGCGAGGCCCATCAGATGCTGGAGGACTCCAGTCACACGGGCAAGGTTCTGCTGACCCTCTGACGGCTCGTTAGGCTGGACGAATGACGACATCCAACGATTCCCCGTCCGACGAGGCCACACCTCCACACCAAGTCATCGGTCCGGACGGACATCAGATCGTCGCCGCGGCGAGGGAGTCCGGCACCTCGCTGGGCGATCTGGTCGAGCAACCGGCCAAGGTCATGCGGATCGGCAGCATGGTGCGTCAGCTGCTCGACGAGGTGAAGGCCGCCCCGCTCGACGCGGCCGGACGAACCCGCCTGCGCGACATCCACGTGCAGTCGATCAAGGAGCTGCAGGACGGACTGGCGCCCGAGCTGGTCGAGGAGCTGGAGCGACTGAGCCTGCCGTTCGAGGACGCAGCACCGTCGGAATCAGAGCTGCGCGTGGCCCAGGCGCAGCTGGTCGGCTGGCTGGAGGGACTGTTCCACGGCATCCAAGCGGCCCTGTACGCCCAGCAGGTGCAGGCACAGCACCAGTTCCAGAACATGAGGCTGGCTCTACCGGGTCCAAACGAAACCAACGGTGACGATTCGGATACTTCATCGCATTCATCTGCGTCTGGAGGCATGTACCTCTAGCATTGGTCATGATGCGACGGGAGAGGGAGCCCATGACCATCGTGCCCGACACGATTCTGCCGCCGTGCGCCAACGCGCCGGAGGTGTACCAGCACGAGACGCTGCACCATCCGCCTTCGCGGCGTGACATGACCGCGAGCGAGTGGGCGCAGTTCACCGAGCGCCGAGCCGAAGTGCACCGCCAGTGTGCCGGTTGCCCGCTGATGATCGAGTGCCTGTACCGGGCAGTCGTCGAAGTCGATGTGTCCGGATTCGTTGCGTGCACCACCGAACGCGATCGCCGAAGCATCCGCCGCGAGCTGGGCATCGACGTCGAGATGACCCCGGCTGCGATGGGGATCCCCCACGTCGGCGGCGGGCCGATCAGCCGGGATTCCGTCATCGCGATCCGGCAGGCCTATCCCAAGGACACGTGCCTGCAGCTGGCCGACCGCCTCGGCTGCTCCACATCGACCATCAAGCGGCATCTGCGACGGGCTCGCGAGGACGAAGCGCTGTCCCGAGCCGTCGAACCGGCCACGCGCACAGCACCCACCGTCGAGGCCGTCCTTGACTGCTTCGACCGGCTCGAGTCCAGCAGCGCCGCCTGACCGACCCCCACAGGGGCTCAGAGGTAGCGGTGCAGCTCGGTGGCGAGGCCGTCGTCATCGACGTTTCCGGTGACTGCGTCGGCAGCGACCTTCAGCGACTCAGGAGCTTGGCCCATGGCCACGCCCCGGCCCGCCCAGAGCAGCATCTCGGCATCGTTGTTGCCATCACCGACCGCGAGCACGTCGGAGCGGTCGATGCCGCGCCGTTCGCACAGCCACTCCAGTCCTGATGCCTTCGACACGCCTTCAGGGGCGATGTCGAGCCACGCGGTGTAGCCGACGTAGTAGTTGGTGTCGTGCAGACCAAGATCGGCGACCAAACGGTGGAAGTCGTCCGCGCTGCGCTCGGGCGCTCGGATCACGACGCGGGTGACGGGCTCGCTGAGCAGCTCGTCGATGGTCTGTACGGTCATCGTGCCGTTGATCTCCCCGGACGGGAACGGTTGGCTGACCCGGTACCCCACGCCCACCTCCTCCACGGCCACCAGGGCGTCGGGCATGTGCTCGATGATGCGATGCACCGCCTCCGAGGCGTCGAACGTGATGGAGTTCAGGATCTTGACCGGTTGATGTGAGATGACCAGAGCACCGTTGCTGGCGATGGCGTAGCCGTCGAGGCCCAGCTTGGCGGCGGTGTTCAGGACGCCGGGGACAGCCCGGCCGGTCGAGATGACGACCTCCACCCCCGAGTCGTGCATGGCCAGCACCGCGTCGCGGACGACGGGGCTCATCTGGTTGTCGTGATCGACCAGCGTGCCGTCGACGTCGAGCGCGATCATGCGTGGACGCCAGGTCACGTGCGCGGCCTCAGCACCTCGCCGAGCAGCGGGTGCAGAGCGGCGGGCATCCGGATGGAGCCGTCGGCCTGCTGCCCGTTCTCCAGCAGCGCGATGATGGTGCGGGTCATGGCACACAGGGTGCCGTTGAGCGTGGCGGCCGGCGTCATGCCGTCCGAGGTGCGCACTCGGGTGTCGAGACGGCGAGCCTGGAACTCGGTGCAGTTGGAAGCCGAGGAAACCTCGCGGTACTTGCCCTGACTCGGGATCCACGCCTCGCAGTCGAACTTGCGGATCGCCGACAGGCCGAGGTCACCTGCGGCCACGTCGATGACGCGATACGGCAGCTCGAGAGCATCGAGCCAGGCGCGCTCCCACCCGAGGATTCGCTCGTGCTCGGCATAGGACTCCTCGACGGTCGTGTAGACGAACATCTCGACCTTGTCGAACCAGTGCACGCGGAAGATGCCGCGGGTGTCCTTGCCGTACGAACCGGCTTCGCGGCGGAAGCAGGGACTGAAGGCGGCATAGCGCAGCGGGAGCGAGGCGGCATCGAGGATCTCCTCGGAGTGGTACGCCGCGAGCGGCACTTCCGACGTACCGACCAGGTACAGCTCGTCCCGCTCGAGGTAGTAGACATCGTCGGCGGCCTGGCCGAGAAAACCGGTGCCCTCCATGGCGCTGGGCTTGACCAGCGCCGGGGGAATCATGGGAATGAACCCCCACTCGGCGGCCTTCGCCATGGCCAGCTGGGTCAAGGCGAGCTCCAGCTGGGCTCCAACGCCGGTGAGGTAGTAGAAACGGGCACCGCTGACCTTGGCGCCACGCTCGGTGTCGATGGCGCCAAGCATCTCGCCAAGCTCGAGGTGATCGCGCGGGTCGAATCCTTCTGCTGCGAAGTCGCGTGGGGTGCCGACCGTGTCGAGCACGACGAAATTGTCCTCGCCACCCGGAGGCGCCTCGGGCGCCGCGAGGTTGGGCAGCTGCTTGAGCAGCTGGTCGAATTCAGCCGCGGCTGCTCCCTGATCGGCCTCCGCCTGCTTGACCCGGGCGCTGAGCTCCTTGGTCTGCGCCAGCAGGGCCTGTTTCTCATCGCCCTGGGCCCGGGGGATCAGCGCGCCCAGCTTCTTCTGCTCCGACCGCAGGGCCTCGAAGGCCACAATTGACGAGCGCCGCTGCTCGTCGCGACTCACCAGCTGGTCGACGATCTCCTCGGGTGCGCCGCGTCGCCGCTGGGCCGCGCGGATCATGTCAGGGTCGTCACGCAGGAGCCGGGCGTCAATCACGGTTCCCACCCTATCGCCGGCTTCGCAGCCACAGGCACCCCGCGGGCGCGCTGTCCATTACCCTTGGTCGACCTGTCAGTGCCGGAGGGAGCCCCGTGTCGTTCGACCTGCGCCGAGCCACCCCTGAGCGGCCAGCCGTGCTGCTGGTCGTGTTGGGCGTCCTGGGTGCGATCTTCACGCTCCTGGCGGTCTTCGCCTTGAACCAGTGGTGGCCGGTCGGTCCGATCGACGAAGGCGTAGCCCTGCGGGCGTTCGAGTTCAGCGTCGACCGCCCCCGCTTCGTTGACCTGCTCAACAGCGCCGCCGTCGCATTCAGCACGGTGGGCTGCATCATCGGACTGGTCGGCTTCCTGGCCCATGCTCTGTGGCAGCGCGAGCGCCGCATCGGGATCTGGATCGTGGCCAGCGGTGCCACCGCCTTGGCGGGCAATGCGCTGCTCAAGCTGGTGTTTCGTCGTGAGCGTCCGCTCACGGTCGGCACCCTCAACGACATCGGCGGGTACTCGTTCCCCAGCGGCCACGCCGCTGGCGCAGGCATGTTCTTCACCGTGGCCATCCTGGTCACGATCGTGCTGACCGGCCGGGGTTGGCGGCGACGCATCCTCATCGCGATCTTCTCCGTACTCGGTCTGTTCGTCGCGGCCAGCCGGGTTCTGCTCGGCGTGCACTGGACCTCAGACGTCGCCGCCGGTCTGGTGTTCGGCGTCGGCGTCACCCTCGGCCTATGGGTGCTGATCGTCTCCGACACGGTCCGATTCCCCACCGAGCTCGCCATGCTCACCGGCGCCGGGACCAAGCAGGTGGCGGTGGTGCTGAACCCCATCAAAGTCGGCGACGTCGAGGACTTCAAGACCCGCACCACGGCCGTTGCCGCGGCGCGCGGATGGAGCGCACCGCTCTGGTTCGAGACCACGATCGAGGACATCGGTCACGGGCAAGCCGCAGAGGCGCTGCGCGCTGGCGTCGACCTGATCGTGGCTGCGGGCGGCGACGGCACCGTCCGCGCCGTCTGCGAGGAGGCCGCCAAGACCGGCATCGCCGTCGGCATCCTGCCGCACGGCACGGGAAACCTGCTCGCCCGCAATCTCAGCATCCCGCTCAACACGCGCGACGCCCTGGACGTCGTCTTCGACGGCCAGGACAAGGCCATCGATCTCGGCGCCTTCGGTACTGACACAGGGATCGACACGTCCTTCCTCGTGATGGCCGGTCTGGGGATGGACGCCGCGATCATGACCGGCGTCAATGATCAGCTCAAGGAGAAGGTTGGTTGGCTCGCCTACTTCGTCTCCGGCGTCAAGGCGGCACGATATCCGGCCATGAAGGTGCAGATCGCGGTTGACGATGGCGAGTTCAAGAAGTTCCGCGCCCGGACCGTCGTCATTGGCAACGTGGGCTTCCTGCAGGGCGGCATTCCCTTGCTGCCTGACGCCCAGATCGATGACGGCCAGCTCGACGTGGTCGTTCTCGCGCCCAAGCGGTTCCTGGGTTGGCTGGCCATCATCGTGCGGGTGATGGGGCGTCAGAAGCGAACCAACGACAGGCTCGATCGGCTCACGGGGCACAAGGTCGTCATCAAGGCCGAGCGACCCGTGCCGATGCAACTCGACGGCGACGCCGTGGGCGAGGGCAAGGAGATCCATGCCGAGGTGCAGCCCGGCGTCCTGCTGGTCCGAGTACCTCTGTCCCCCGTCGCTCCCGTTCCCCAGCGCTGGTAAGCCCTCGAGGCGGACCAGGTGAACTGACACGTCGGACTGCTCGGTCGAGCCAGTTCCGATTCAGATGGAGTGGGGCGAGCACGACCCCGCCTGGCGGATCGGCCCGCTCACTTCGTGGAGTCAGATCACGTTCGGCTGTAGTCGTCGATCTCCGCCAAGATCTTGCTCATCACGGAGCGCTCGGCAAAGGAGGCACGCACGGCGGCGCGGGCCAGATCGGCCACCCCCGTCTCGTCGAGCCCGAGCAGGTCGGCGGCGACCTGATACTCGCGATTCAAGGTGGTGCCGAACATCGGCGGGTCGTCGGAGTTGATCGTCACGGGCACGCCGGCGGCCACGAGAGTGGCCAGCGGGTGCTCCTCCATCGACGGCACGGACCGCGTGCAGACGTTGGACGTCGGCGAGATCTCCAGCACGATGTGCTCATCGGCGAGCCGTTGCATGAGCGCCGGGTCCTGCGCCGCGGTGATGCCGTGACCGATCCGCTCGGCGCCCAGCAGATCGAGGGCATCGATGATCGTCTGCGGTCCGGTGGACTCCCCGGCGTGCGGCAGGCTGTGCAGACCGGCGGCGCGGGCGGCATCGAAGTGCGGCTTGAACTGCGGACGTGGAACCCCGACCTCGGGTCCGCCCAACCCGAATCCGATCAAGCCATCGGGCTGCAGCCGGGTGGCGACGTCCAGCGTCACGTCCGCGGCCGGTATTCCCGACTCGCCCGGAATGTCGAAGATCCAGCGCATCGTCAGGCCGAAGTCGACCTCCGCCCGCCGCCGAGCGTCCTCCAGCGCCTCCACGTAGGCCTCGGCACTGATGCCGAGGGCCATCGACGTGTAGGGGGTGCAGGTCAGCTCGACGTACCGCACGTTCTGCGCGGCCAGGTCGCGCGCCACGTCGTGGGTCAGCATCCACAGGTCCTCAGGCGTCCGCAACAGATCGACGGTTGCCAGATAGATCTCGATGAAGTGCCCGAAGTCGGTGAAGGTGAAGAACTCGGCGAGCGCGGCCGGGTCGGTGGGCACGTTCGTGCTGCCGGCATGACGCTCCGCGAGGGTGGCGACGGTGTCCATCGATGCCGAACCGACGTGATGGACATGCAGCTCGGCCTTGGGCAGTCCGGCGATGAACGAGGTCAGATCAGTCACGCCGCCGAGTCTTCCACGAACCGCCCAGAACGCGGTGACCATGCCACCTCCTGCTCGCCGAGACGGTGAGCCGGTGGACAACCAGGATCGTCTGGAATGGACTGTCGGAGGGGTCCTCTAGATTGGATACATGCAGCAATCGCAGGGAAATCAGGTGCAGCGACTCACTGCTGCCGCGTCTTCCCGAGCCCGGGCTGAGCACGCCGAGTGGGCCGAGATGCTGGCCTTCTCAGACCGTTTGGCGGCCGAATACACGCAGACG
>NZ_JBAVCB010000178.1:0-4469 GCF_049586495.1 Aeromicrobium sp.
CGCCTCGCCCACCACCTCGATCAGCGGCTCGGTCGTCTCGGAGTCCAGCAACGAGCGGAAGCCGCTGCGCACCATGGCCTGGTCGTCGACGAGCAGCACACGTATCGGGGCGCTCACGACGTCACCACCGGAATCGTGGCAGCGACCCGGACCCCGCCGGTCGTCGACGGACTGACCTTCAGCACCCCGCCATAGAGTGCGGCGCGTTCCCGAATCCCGATCAGCCCATGGCCCGTTCCAGCAGACCCGTTCATGCCCCTGCCGTCATCCTCAACCACAACCACGAGCTGCACCTCACTGTGGTCGATCCGCACACTGACCGCTGATGCCTCGGCATGCTTGAGCACGTTGGTCGTCGCTTCCTGAACGATCCGGAACGCCGCGAGATCGAGGCCAGCCGGGAGGGACGTCCATGGTCCGGACCGCGTCAGGTCGACGTCCAGGCCGCTGGCTCGCAGTCCGTCGGCTAATCGATCGAGCTCCGCCAGACCCGGCTGGGGAGCCAAGGGGGTCGCTTGACCCTCGCTGCGGAGAACGCCGAACAACCGCCGAAGCTCGGCCATCGCCTCGCGGGCCGTGTTCTCGATTGCGATGAGATCGTCCACCGAGCGCTGCTGGTCATCGCCGAGCCGACGGCGCACCGCTTGCGCCTGGACCGAAATCACGCTGATGGAGTGGCTGACGATGTCATGTAGCTCTCGGGCGAGCCGGATCCGCTCCTCCGCGGCTGCGGCCACCTCACGCACGGCCTGTTCGCGCTCGATACGGTCCGCTCGAGCGCGGGCCTGGTCCGCCTGGTCGGACCGATGACGAACGATCTGGCCCACGGTCCAGGTGCCACCGACCAGAATCCCCACAGCGGCCACGTCACTGGGTGTGAGCCCACCGTCGGCCAGTCTGAGACCGACCAAGAAGCCGGCGACCGCGATCGCCAGGCCGATCCGGGCGCGGAGTGCCTCGCACTCCCGACCAACGGTGTAGGCCAGCAGTCCGAAGGTAAGGCTGACGCTGAGCTCCCCGTTCGGATCGATGATCGGGCGCACCACCAGAACGATTGTGATCACGAGCAGAGGAAACGCTCGCCGCCATGCCAAGAGCGCCATGGCCGGCACCGCTATCGCGAGGTAACGAATCGGCGAAGCAATCACGGTCGAGGTGAAGGCCTCCACGACAACCAGCGCCACGAAGAGGCAGGCGATCGCCAGATCCACCAGCGACGGGCGCAGGCGAACAGGCATGGAGAAGAGCTCGCGCATGCCGTTCAGACTAAATCAGCGGGTGCGCCTCCGGATCCGTCTTCAGGGGGAGATCGCCGTACCTTCCGCGGGAATCGGCATCAGTAGTACCAAGGGTATTCGCTGAAGTCCGGGGCGCGCTTCTCCAAGAAGGCGTCGCGACCTTCGGCGGCCTCGTCGGTCATGTAGGCCAGACGGGTGGTCTCTCCGAGCAGCACCTGCTGACCGACCAACCCGTCGTCGATCATGTTGAACGAGTACTTCAGCATGCGCTGCGCGGTCGGACTCTTGGCGTTGATTTTTCGGCCCCACTCCAGCGCCTCGGCCTCCAGCTCGGCGTGCGGGACGACCTTGTTGACCATGCCCATCCGATGCGCGTCGGCCGCGGAGTACTCGTCGCCCAGCAAGAAGATCTCGCGGGCGAACTTTTGTCCCACCTGGCGTGCCAGATAGGCCGAGCCGAAACCGCCGTCGAACGACCCGACATCGGCGTCGGTCTGCTTGAACTTGGCGTGCTCGGCCGAGGCAAGCGTCAGGTCAGCGACGACGTGCAGGCTGTGTCCGCCGCCAGCCGCCCAGCCCGGCACCACCGCGATGACGATCTTGGGCATGAAACGGATCAGGCGCTGACACTCCAGGATGTGCAGGCGTCCGAGCTTGCCCTTGTCGACCGTCTGCGGCGCCTCGCCCTCGATCTCGTACTGATAGCCAGCCTTGCCGCGGATTCGCTGGTCGCCGCCGGAGCAGAACGCCCAACCGGCGTCCTTGGGCGACGGCCCGTTGCCAGTGAGCAGCACGCAGCCCACGTCCGAGGAGGTGCGCGCGTGCTCCAACACCGTGAGCAGCTCGTCGACGGTGCCGGGGCGGAAAGCATTGCGCACCTCGGGCCGATCGAAGGCGATACGAACGGTGCCGTGGTCGTTGGCGCGGTGATACGTGAGGTCCTGCAGACCGTCGAAACCGCTGACCGTGGTCCAGGCGGACGCGTCGAAGATCTGCGAGACCGACTCAAGTGAGCTCATGGCGTGAGGCTACCGGGCTGTGATGTCCCCCATGTTTCATGTCATCCTCCAGATACCGTCGGTATCTTGACGACATGGCTCATACCTCGCGCTCCACCTTCTCTGGTCACGTCGTCCTCATCACCGGTGGTGCCCGCGGCATCGGAGCCGGCGTCGCTCGCGGCTACGTCGCCGCCGGCGGCCGAGTCGCTCTTGTCGGGCTGGAGCCCAATCTGCTGACCGATCTCGTGGCCGAGCTGGGAGACAGCGCCGCGTTCTGGGAGGCCGACGTCCGCGACAGCGCCGCACTGAAGGTGGCCATCGATGCCGCGGCCCAGCATTTTGGCCGCATCGACCACGTGCTGGCGAACGCCGGCATCGCGTCGTACGGCACTGTCCGACAGATCGATGATGCGGCGTTCGAGCGAGTGCTCGACATCAACGTCAACGGGGTCTTCCGGACCCTGAAGCACGCGACACCGCACCTGGAGCGCAGCAAGGGTTACGCCCTCACGATCGCCTCGCTCGCTTCGTTCGGACCCATGGCCGGGCTGGCGTCCTACACGGCCAGCAAGGCCGGCGCCGAGACCCTCACGCTGGCCTACAAGCAGGAAGTGGCGCACCTCGGCATCGACGTCGGCGTGTGCCACCCGGGGTGGATCGACACCGACATCGTCCGCGGAGCCGAGGCGGACCTCCCCACCTTCCGCGCGATCCGAGAGAAGCTGCCGTACCCCGCCAACTCCACCACCACGGTCGAGGAGTGCGCCGAGCAGATCCTGCGCGGCTTCGCCAAGCGCAAGGCGCGGGTCTACGTTCCCAAGGGAGTCGGCCTGGCCAACTGGGGCAAGGCGCTGATCAACTCACCCCTCGGCTTCAAGGCCACGCAGAAGGAGGCTGCCGAGAACGTCCCCCAGCTCGAGTCCGAGGTGGAGGCACTGGGCGGCCGGTTTCACCACGCACACGTCCCGAACGCCGACCTGGGCTAGCCGAGCTGCACCGACGCGGCCAACGAGACCATGTGGCCGAGGCGAGCGACTTCTGAGGTGAGGAACTCGGGTCCGCCGTGCCGGCCCACCACGACCACGAACGTGCGGTCGAACCGATCGCGCCCCGGTGCAGCGGCGAGCACGGTCGAATCCCATTCCGACGTGGGGTCCAGCGGTTGCGCATCAGCGATCTGCATCCACCGCTCAGCCGCTGGCACGAGGTCGGGCGACGAGGGAGTCGCCGCTCGGACGGCAACGCGGCCCTCGATGAATTCCACGGCCATGGCCCAGTCGGTGCGGAACGTCGACGGCAGAAGGTCGACCATCGCCTCCACTGCACGTGTCGCCTCGTTGGTGAATCGCTCGACGGCCTCCAGATCCATGCTCAGGTTGGCACCGGCGGTGTAACGGGAAATCCACTGCACCTCGACCCCTGGCAGTTCATGGCATGCCGTGACGAGCGCGTCCGGCATGACGCGTGGCGGGAGGTCCAGCAGCACGTCGTCGACGACGACGCCGTCAGCGCGGTGCTCGATGATCTCGATGGCCTCGATGTCGGCGCCCGCACCACCGAGCGCGGTCGCCAAGGCGCCCAGCGAACCGGGAACGTCAGGCAACGCGACGCGCAGCAGAAAGGCCATATGAGCATTGTCACGGTTCGATGTTTCCTGCAGATGACGCAGGTAGCGTGAGGTCGTGAGTCTCCTCGTGAATGATCAGCACCGCACCACCCGTACCGTCTTTCGCACCGTGGCCGTGGCCGAAGCTGTCTCCTGGGCCCTGCTGCTGTGCGCCATGTATGCCAAGTGGATCGCCGAAGCCGAGCCGTTTGGTCTGCGCGAGGGTGGCGTACCGGTCGCCGGCATGATCCACGGCGTCGTCTTCCTACTGTTCGTGGTCCTCGCGCTCGTCGCCTGGCGCCAATTCGGGTGGGGCATGAGGGTGCTGCTGCTGGCTCTGGTTGCGGCCGTCGTGCCGTTCGCCACCTACGTGTTCGAGGTGCGCGCCGACCGCCACGGACTGCTGGGACCACAGGCCCTTCAGGTCACGTCCGCCTGACGCCGCCGATGCGCAGGTAGCCGGCGGCCAGCACACTGGCAACGGCGAGCACCAGCCCGATCGCCACCGTTACCGCCACGACGCCGTTCGCGTCGAAGTCGAGAAAGTCGTATGGCACGCGGGATGTGGTGGTGTCCGAGACCTGGAACTGCGGTGAGGCGGTCACGGCGCGAATCATCGTGTAG
>NZ_JBAVCB010000179.1:0-3132 GCF_049586495.1 Aeromicrobium sp.
ACCGTCGACCGCCGCGATGCGGTCCAGGTGCAGCTGCGTGAGCTCGACGGACGAGACGTCGCCCGCGATCAAGGTCCGAGCGAGCTCCTCGGCGCTGGCCCTCGTCAGGTCGCTGTTCACTCCTCCCCCAAGATCTTGGGCACCAGAAAGCGGCCCTGATCCGATGCAGGCGCACCGGCCAGCGCGTCATCCTGGGTCAGGCTGGGGCGCACCTCATCGGGGCGGAAGACGTTGTCGACCGGCAGGGGGTGGCTCATGGCGGGGACGTCGTCGCCAGCGGCCTGCTGGACGATCGCGACGTGATCGAGGATCGCCGGCAGCTCCTCGGCGAGATGGTCGATCTCAGCATCGCTGAGATCGATGCGCGCGAGGCCAGCGAGGTGCTGAACATCCTGACGCGAGATACCCGAGACGGGGTCAGACATGCGAATCCTTGCAGTACTGGACGGCGGGTGGCGGGGTACCGAGCCATCGTAGTGGCCCCTCTACGCTGATCCCATGCCACCGCAGCAGCCAGAGGAGATGGAGCTTCTCGACGCCGTCGCGTTTCTGTGCGGGGTCGCGATGGTCGTGCTGCTGCTGTTCGCAGGACATGGCTTCGCCGACGGCTGGCGCGGGTGGGCCATCGGCGCCTTCCTGGCGTTCGTGGTCATGGGCATCTGGGTGCAGTGGATGGCGCCGACCTCGTGGCGACGGCTGGACGAACCGACCCGGCTGATCGTGCAGATCATGCTGTTCGTCACGGTGGCGCTCTACGCCGCAGCTGGCGGGCTGATGGTCGCCGGCATGGTCTTCGCGATCATCTCCATCGCAGTCTTCACAGCGATCTCTCGGCGGGACGCCTGACTCACAGTGGCAGGCTCAGACCGCTTCGAAACGTTCGGTCGCGCCCGTCGATCGGGTCGGCGAAGGACAGCTCAGCCGCCAGCAGCTGCAACGGGCGACTGAAGTCGTCGATCTCGATGTCCTGGATCTGGGGGTAGAGGGGGTCGTCCACGATTGGGATGCCCAGGTTGTTGAGATGGACCCGCAGCTGATGGGTCTTGCCCGTGCGAGGCGTCAGGCGGTACACGCCCATGCCGTCGATCTCCGACTCCAGCGCAACCAGGGTTTCTGCATTGACCAGGGCGTCGGAGACGACCTCGACCTGCCAGGAGCCGCGCCGCTTGATCAGGTGGTCGCGCACCGTCACGGGCAGCTGGAGATCTGGCCGGATCGGCGCGAGCGCCCGGTAGGTCTTGCGAATCATCCCCGCCTCGAACAGCGACTGATACGGGCCGCGCCAGCGACGCTCCGTGGCGAGCATCAGCAGTCCGGACGTGACCCGGTCGAGGCGGTGCAAGGGCGACAGCTGCGGCAGACCCAGCTCGTCCCGCAGTCGCACCACCACGCTCTCTCGCACGTGCCGACCTCGCGGAATGGACGACAGGAAGGCAGGCTTGTCGACGACCAGCAGTCGCTCGTCGCGATGCAGGACCGTGACCCGTCCCGGGACCTCGATCTCGTCGGACAGGTCGCGGTGGAACCACACGAAGGTGTGCGGCGCGTAGACCTCGTCGCCTCGAACCGGAGTTCCGTCGGCGTGGACGAATCGCTGCGTCGCCAGCATCGCGGCGACGTCGACCCGCTCGGGCAGACGGTGCCGCAGCCAGTCGCCCATCGTCGGCCACGGGTTCGGCCGCGGCTTGTCGCGATCTGGCGTGCGCAGCCAGGCCGCACCCAACCCGTGCCGATCAGGAAGCGGGGAACGAGGCGGCACTCCGTCAGGCTATGGGGTTTCCCCGGAGGGCTCGTCGGATAACGGCGTTCTCTGACACGATGGGCCCATGTCTCGCCTCACCGAATACTCCCGCGGCCTGCTGACCTTCGACGTGATCGACTCCGGCCCCGAGGACGGCGTTCCGGTCGTGCTGCTGCACGGGTTCCCCCAACGGGCCACCTCGTGGGGAGCTGTCAGCGAGCACCTGCACTCCGAGGGATTTCGCACCTACGCGCTCGACCAGCGCGGCTACTCCCCCCGCGCTCGCCCTCGATCACGGTTCGGGTACCGCACCACCGAGCTGGTGGCCGACGTCGTCGAGCTGATCGACCGCATCGGGCAGCCCGTGCACGTCGTGGGACACGACTGGGGTGCCATCGTGGCGTGGAGCCTGGCGGGAAAGCACCCCGACCTCGTGCGCACCCTGACGACCGTGTCGGTGCCACACCCGGCGGCCTTCATGCGCTCGATGCTGACCAGCACGCAGGGCCTGAAGTCGTACTACATGGCCATGTTCCAGCTGCCGTTCCTGCCCGAGCTGCTGCTGCGAAGCCGACGAATGGCCCGACGCTTCCTGCGTGCGGGCGGCATGACCCCCGACATGATCCAGGACTACTTCACCGGGATCGTCGACGACGGCGCCCTGCGTGGCGGCCTCGGCTACTACCGTTCGCTCCCGCTCAGCCGCCCCGCCGACATCAGCCGGAAGATCCGGGTGCCCACCACGTTGGTGTGGAGCGACGGCGATTCCTTCCTGGGTCGCAAGGGCGCCGAGACCACGGGTCGCTGGATCGAGGCGGACTACCGCTTCGAGGTGATCGAGGGAGCCACGCACTGGCTGCCCGACCTCAACGCCGAGGTGCTGGCCGGGTTCATCAGGGACCGGGCGGGCCGTCACTGAGCAGCTGCTCAAAGGCTGCCTCGTCGAGGATGGGCACGCCGAGCTGTTCTGCCTTGTCGGCCTTGGACCCGGCGTTCTCGCCGACCACGACGTAGTCGGTCTTCTTGGACACCGAGCCCGAGGCCTTGCCGCCGTGGCTGATGATGGCTTCCTTGACCGAATCGCGGGTGAAGCGCTCCAGCGAGCCGGTGACCACGATGGTCAGGCCCGCGAGCGTGCGCACGATGGATTCGTCGCGCTCGTCGGCCATGCGGACGCCAGCGGCGGCCCAGCTGTCGACGATCTGCTGATGCCAGTCGACCTCGAACCATTCGGCCACCGCGTCAGCGATGGTGGGGCCCACTCCCTCGGCCGCGGCAAGCTGCTCGGCGGTGGCCTCGCGGATGGCTGGGAGCGACCCGAACTCGGTGGCCAGCGCCCGCGCCGCGGTGGGTCCGACATGTCGGATGGACAGCGCCACCAGCACCCGCCA
>NZ_JBAVCB010000180.1:0-19114 GCF_049586495.1 Aeromicrobium sp.
GTGCGCGACAGCCTCCTTCGCCACGCTGTCGGTCGTCATGATCGCGGTGGCGGCGGCATGACCTGCGTCGGCGCTGAGCACGTCGATGGCGGATCCGACGCCGCCCAGCACCGCATCGCGGTCATTCAGCAAGCCGATCAGACCGGTGGAGCAGATCTGGATCTCGACCGCCCCAACCCCCAGTCGCTCGGCAACCAGTTCAGCGGTGCGGTGCGTCGTGGTGAACCCTTCGGAGCCGGTGTAGCAGTTGGCGCCGCCGGAATTGATGGCGACGGCCGTGGCGGTGCCGCCCTTGATGGCCTGTTCGCTCCAGATGACCGGATTGGCCTTGCACCGATTGCTGGTGAACACCGCAGCGGCCGACCGGGTGGGTCCGTCGTTGACCACGACCGCGATGTCAGGCTCCCCCGTGCTCTTGAGCCCGGCGGCGACTCCAGCGGCGCGAAATCCGTGTGCTGCGGTGACACTCATGGGGAGACCCCTGTCGTGGGAAGGCCTGTGGTCTCGGGGAGGCCGAGGGCCAGGTTCATGGACTGGATGGCGCCGCCAGCCGTGCCCTTGACCAGGTTGTCGATGACGCTGGTGATCACGAGTCGGCCGACCTTCTCGTCGATCGCTACTTGGATCAGCGCCGTGTTGGAGCCGAGCGTCGCGGCCGTCGAGGGCCACTGGCCCTCCGGGAGCAGGTGAATGAATGGCTCGCTTTCATAGGCCTTCTGGTAGGTGTCACGCACCTGTCCGATCGTCGTCCCGGACGCGATGCGAGCCGTGGACGTGGCGAGGATGCCGCGCGACATCGGCACCAGCGTGGGCGTGAAGGAGATGGAGACCTTGTCGGCTCCGGCCGAGCGCAAGTTCTGGGCGATCTCGGGAATGTGCCGGTGAGTGCCGCCGACCGCGTAGGGGACGGCTGCGCCCAGACCTTCTGACGCCAGCAAGTGCTGCTTCGCGGACTTGCCAGCACCTGAGTAGCCGTTGGCCAGCACCGTCACCAGATCAGTCGGATCGACCAGACCGGCCGCAACAGCCGGTTGCAGGGCGAGCGTCACGGCGGTGACGTTGCAGCCCGGCACAGCGATGCGCTTGACCCCGGCCAGGTGGTCCCGTTGACGCCCGCCGGAGGTGAACAGCTCCGGCAGACCGTACGGCCAGGTGCCGGCATGCTCGCTGCCGTAGTACTCGACCCAGTCGGCTGCGTCCGCCAGGCGATGGTCGGCGCCGCAGTCGATGACGAGCACCTCGTCGCCGAGCTCAGCGGCGACCGATCCGGACTGCCCGTGGGGCAGGCCAAGAAACACGATGTCGTGGCCGCTCAACGTGGAGGCGTCGGTCGGTTGGATGATCCGATCGGCCAGCGCGGTCAGATGCGGCTGATGCTCACCGAGGCGCGACCCGGCCGTCGACGCAGCCGTGACGGCCCCGATCTCGATGTCCGGGTGACCCAGGAGCAGTCGCAGGACCTCGCCGCCGGCGTACCCGCTCGCTCCCGCCACAGCGGCGGTGAGCTGATGGTGTGTCATCGCTTCTCCCTCAGTCGGTCCCGAATTCCATCGCCGCGGCGTCGAGCGCTTGCTCCTCGTCGCTGTTGACCGACGGGTTGGCCTCGATCCGCATGGCACCGCCGGCAGGCAGCTCACCGAACAGGGTCCCATTCTCGACCAGGATCTGACCCTGGTCGAGCGGCTGGTCCGCGTACAGCTCCAGCTTGGCCCTCGAGTCAGCGATGTCGAGGTTGCGCATCGTCAGCTGGCCGATCCGATCGGTGGGGCCGAACACGGCATTGTCCGTGCGCTCCATGGACAGCTTCTCGGGATGGTAGGAGAAGTTCGAGCCCTGGGTGTCGAGGATCGTGTAGTCCTCCCCGCGACGCAGCCGGATGGTGACCTCGCCGCTCACCACCGACGCGATCCACCGTTCGACGGACTCACGCAGCATCATCGCCTGCGGGTCCAGCCACCGACCTTCGTACATGAGCCGGCCGAGACGGCGCCCGTGCTGGTGAAAGTTCGCGATCGTGTCCTCGTTGTGGATGGCGTTGACGAGACGCTCGTAGGCGATGTGCAGCAGGGCCATCGCCGGCGCCTCGTAGATGCCGCGGCTCTTCGCCTCGATGATCCGATTCTCGATCTGGTCGGACATCCCAAGCCCGTGGCGACCACCGATGGTGTTCGCCTCGTGCACCAGCGCGACCAGATCGCCGCCGAACGCCTCGCCGTTGATGGCCACTGGACGGCCCGCCTCGAAGGTGATCGTGACGTCCTCGGCATCGATGTCGACAGCCGGGTCCCAGAACTTCACGCCCATGATCGGCTCGACCGTCTCCAACGAGACGTCAAGATGCTCCAGCGTCTTGGCTTCGTGCGTCGCGCCCCAGATGTTGGCGTCGGTCGAGTAGGCCTTCTCCTGGCTGTCCCGATACGGCAGGTTGCGATCGGTCAGCCACTGACTCATCTCGGTGCGGCCGCCCAGCTCGGCGACGAACTCTGCGTCGAGCCACGGCTTGTAGATCAGCAGCTCGGGATTGGCCAGCAGCCCGTAACGGTAGAACCGCTCGATGTCATTGCCCTTGAAGGTCGAGCCGTCGCCCCAGATGTCGACGCCGTCTTCGTGCATCGCGCGCACCAGCAGAGTTCCGGTGACGGCCCGACCGAGCGGGGTCGTGTTGAAGTAGGTGCGGGTGCCTGAACGGATGTGGAAGGCGCCGCAGGCCAGGGCGGCGAGGCCCTCCTCGACCAGCGGCTTCTTGATGTCGATGGAGCGCGCGAGCTCGGCCCCGTACTCCATGGCCCGTCCGGGAATACCGGAGATGTCCGGCTCGTCGTACTGGCCGATGTCGGCGGTGTACGTGCACGGGATGGCGCCCTTGTCGCGCATCCACGCGACGGCCACGGAGGTGTCGAGCCCCCCGGAAAATGCGATACCAACTCGTTCGCCGACAGGAATACTGGTGAGAACCTTGGACATACTCACATTCTTGCACAGCATTGCAATAACTTGCAGCCGGGGTGGGCCTGATGACCTCTGCAGAACTGCTGCCTCACCCAGTCTCGTGCCCCTAGGATCTGGCCATGGCCCGGATCGTCCTGCGCGCGGTGGCATTCCTGATCGCAGCCGCGGTCGTGACGATGCCCGTGCTGGTGGGGCTCGTGCCGACCGGCGGCAGTACCGGCCCAGACCCTGTGAGCATCACCGACTATGACGCGACCTTCACGATCGACGCCAACGGATCGCTGGAGGCCACCGAGCGGTTGACCGCCACCTTCCCGTTCGGTCGGCACGGCATCTTCCGGTACTGGGACCTGCGTGATCCGTCTGACGACCACGTCCGGCTGACGCCACGGAACATCGAGGTGTCGCTGGACGGTCAGGACGAATCTTTCGAGCTCTTGTGGGAGAACGGCCGTCGATTCCGCGTGGCGAAGATCGGCGACGCAGACCGCTACGTGTCGAGCGGGACACACGTCTACACGATCTCGTATCGCATCGAGGGTGCCCTGTCACCGACAACGGCCGGACAAGGTGCGTTCGCCTCGACCAGCTGGACGGACGAACAACCCGCACAGTCGGTCTACTACTGGAACGTGGTCGCCCCGGGGTGGGGCATGACGATGGACCGATCCACGGTCACCATCAACCTGCCGGAGAAGTCAGGAAAGGTGCAGTGCACGACCGGGTTCGGCACCGCCGTCTCCCCCAGCGGCACCTGCGAGATCAGTGGTGGCGGCACCCCGACTGTGACGGTGGAGACCGGGGCTCTCGCAGCGCGCACACCGGTCACGGTCCGAGTCGGCCTTCCGGTGAAGACACCTGACCGCCACACGGTGCCCTGGCCCATCGGCGTCGACCGTGCCCTCGGCCGCAGCCTGCCGGCCGTCGTGATCGTGGCTCTGGTGACGGTGGCGGCCGTCGCCGCAGGGTACGTCCTCGATCGAAAGGCCCGCGAGGAGGAGCCCGGATACGGCGTCGCCTTCGAACCGCCTCCAGGCCTGGGACCCGTGCAGACGTCCTTCCTGATGACCGAGCGCGTCCCCCACCGCGCCCTGGTCGCCACGTTGCTCTACCAGGCCGAGCAGGGCCTGACCGCGCTGACACAGCACGACGGCGGCTGGACGGTCACCGGCACTGGTGACGCCGCCGCGTGGGAGGCCACCGACGACGTGACACGGTACGTCGGCGAGCGGCTGGGCGTCACGTCGACAGGTGCGCAATTCGTGGCGCAGAAGAACGCCGTGGCCGCCGGTCAGACGTTGCAGTCGACGCAGGCCGGCTTGAGCTCGGCCACCAGCACGTGGGCCCACGGCATTGGTGCCCAGCAGAGCGTTCCGACCGAAACGCTCGGACGTCTTGCCGTGGGAGCCTCGATCGTCATCGTCGCGATCCTGGCGTTCGTGGTCCCTGTCTCGATGTACGTGCTGCCGTTCGCCGGATTCGTCATCGGCGGCATCGGACTGCTCACGGCTGGCGTCGGACGCCGGCGCACGACACTCGGGCGCGAGCTGTGGTCACACGCTGGCGGATTCAAGCGGTTGCTGTCCACCGACTCGGCCAAGGATCGGTTCGACTTCAGCGGCCGGCAAGATCTGTACACCTCGTTCATCCCGTATGCCGTCGCCTTCGACTGCGCCGACCGGTGGGCTCACAAGTACGAGATGTCCACGGGCACACCAGCCCCCACCCCGATCTGGTACTCCGGCGGCACTGCGTCGAACGAGGGCTTCAGCCTGTTCGGTGGCGGCGACGCCTTCGCCAGCTTTGAATCCTCGCTGTCGTCGTCGATCAGCGCCTATGCCGCCACCCAGGCGTCGTCGTCCAGCGGCGGCGGCGGCGGTGGTGGCGGCGGCGGAGGCGGCGGTGGCGGTGGTTCTTGGTAACGGCCTGAACCCCCTTTGCCCAACGTCATCAACCCCCACCTAGAGAAAGAGACACCCCATGCTGTGGATCATCTTGGCCATCGTCGCGGCCCTCGTGCTGTTCGGCGTCTATGCCTTCAACCTGCTGCGCCGCACCGACATCGCCGCGCAGGAGGCACTCGGCGGCATCGACGTACAGCTCACCCGGCGCGCCGATCTCATCCCCAACCTCGTGAACACGGTGCAGGGCTACGCCTCGCACGAGAAAGGTGTGTTCGAGGAGGTCACCAAAGCGCGCGCGGGCGTGGCCGACGCAGCCAAGGACGGGACAGTCGAGCAGAAGTCAGCAGCCCAGGCGCGACTCGACCAGGCCATCATCAACGTGCTGGCCGTCGCCGAGGCCTACCCGGATCTGAAAGCGTCCGCCAACTTCCAGACCCTGCAAGCCGAGCTGTCCGAGACCGAGAACAAGATCTCCTTCGCCCGCCAGTTCTACAACGATGCCGTCGCCAAGCTCAACGGCCTGGTCACGACCATCCCCTGGATGTTCTTCACCGGCGTCGCCGGTGTCAGCACCCGCGAGTTCTACGACGCCCCGGAAGGTCAGGCCACCGCTCCGACGGTCTCCTTCTGAGCACGGTGCTGACTGACCCCTGTACGGGTCCACAACTCGGCGGTCCTTGTCGTCGCAGCGCTGCGCCAGGTGGCGGCCTCGCGCCTGTACGTGCCGTCGGCACCCTCATCACCTTCGCGAGGCGTCGTCACGAAAGCGGGCCGGTCAGGCGCGGAGAGTCGCGCCGACCGCGGCAGCGGCCGTGAGAGCAGCGTCCCGTGCGGCTCTGATCTCGTCGTCGGTCAACGTCCGATCGGGGGCGCGCAAGCGCAGCGCGAACGCGAGCGAACGCTGCCCTTCCGGAACCTGATCGCCGGTGTAGGCATCGAACAGTCGCACCGATTCGATCAACGGGCTGGCGCTGCGCAGCGCAGCCGCGATCGCCTCAGCAGGCACATCAACCGACGCCACCAGTGCGAGATCCTCCTTCGCGACGGGATACGCCGAGAAGTCAGGGCGTGGACCCAGCACGGGCGCCGCGGCCACCAAGGCATCGAGGTCGATCTCGGCGGCCGCGATCACTCCGACCAATCCGTGGTCACGGACGACACGAGGATGCAGCTCACCGGCATGGCCGATGACCCTGCCGTTCAGGACGATCTCGGCGCATCGACCCGGGTGCCACGGCGCCTGGACGCCCTGACGGACGGCGACGTCGACATGCAGGGCGTCCGCGACACGCTGCACGATCGAGATCGCATCGGCCCAGGAGGCCCGCCGGCCCGCTCCACCCCAGCCAGATCGCTGACGCTCGCCGTCAAGCAGGAACGCCACGTGCTGTGGCTGAGCGGGCAGCGCCGCATCGAAGGCGTTCAGCTGCGCTGGAGTCGGCCGTTGATCGACGGGATAGATCGGCGCACCGGGTCCGTCCACCTGAGGGTGGAACACGCGGCCGATCTCGACGATCTGCACGTTGCTGTGACCTCGGCCGATGTTCAGCGTCAGCGCTTTCAACAGACCCGGCAGCAGCGTCGTGGTCATGCCCGGTTCTTCTGCCGACAGCGGATTCTCCAGCAGCACCTGGCGTCGCCGCGGATCGTCAGCCGACAGGCCCAGCCGGTCCAGGGCCGCCGGTCCGGTGAACGGGAACGTCTTGACCTCGACCAAACCTGTTCCGGCCAGCACCATGCCGACGCGACGACGCAGCACCTGCGCCTGGCTGAGGCCGCGTCCGGCCGGAGCCGGCGGAAGGAGGGAGGGCACCTGGTCGTAGCCCACGACGCGCAGCACCTCCTCGACGACGTCGTAGGGGTCGGTCAGGTCAGGTCGCCACGGCGGCGGCGTGACACTCACGCAGTCGTCCTTCATGGTCACGGCACATCCGTTGACCTCGAGGGCCTCGACCGTTGTCGCGGCATCGATGCTGACGCCGGTGATGCGGGCGGGCAGGTCAGCCGCGACCGTGATCACGGGCATGGTCGGCGAGGCGCCGACGCAGGTGATGCCATCGGACATCGTGCCACCGCCCAGCTCGACCATCAGCTGGGCGACCCGGGTGGCAGCGCGCTGCTGCACCGAGACGTCGATGCCGCGCTCATTGCGCTTCGACGCCTCCGAGGACAACCTGTGCCGGCGGGCAGTGCGGAACACGGTGGGCGGATCGAAGTAGGCACACTCGATGACGATGTCCGTGGTCGTGGCGTCGATCTCGACGTGGGCGGCGCCCATGACACCAGCCAGGCCGATGGGACCTGCGTCGTCGGCGATCAGCAGATCGGCGGGGTCGAGCGTGCGCACCACATCGTCCAGCGTGGTGAGCTTCTCCCCTGCTGCCGCGCGTCGCACCACGATGTCACCGCTGAGCTTGGCCCGGTCGTAGGCGTGATTGGGCTGACCGAGCTCGAGCATGACGTAGTTGCTGACGTCAACGGCCAACGAGATGGACCGCATGCCAGCGGCCGTGAGTCGATCGACCATCCAGCCCGGGCTCGGGCGGGTGGGATCGAAGCCCGTGACGTCGCGCGTCACGAAGACCGGACACGCTGCGATGTCGGCGACGCGGACGGGGTACGCCGTGCCGTTGGTGTTGACCGTGACATCGGCAGGGTCGTGGAACGGAACACCGAAAGCGATCGCCGCGTCGCGAGCCACGCCCCGCATGGACAGGGCGTAGGCGCGATCGGGATTCACCTCCAGATCCAGCACGACCTCGTCGAGTCCGAGCAGACTGATCGCCGCATCGCCGGGTTCAGCTGATCCAGGCTCGAGCACCAGAATTCCCGACCCGTCGCCGCCCAGACCCAGCTCCGTGACCGAGCAGATCATGCCGTCGGAGACGTGCCCGTAGGTCTTGCGTGCCGAGATCTGGAAGCCGAGCGCCGGCAGGACGGTGCCCGGCAAGGACACGACCACCAGGTCACCCGCCGCGAAGTTGTGCGCCCCGCAGACGATCCCGCGCGAGGGAACGTCGTCGCCGGGGGCGTCGGGTGTGGTGGCGTCGTTGTGCCCGCCCACATCGACGCGACACCAGTTGATGGTCTTGCCGTTCTTCTGCGGCTCCTTGACCAGCTCCAGGACTCGTCCGACGACCAAGGGACCGGAGATCCCCGACGACACGATCTCCTCGAGCTTGAGGTCGAATGCCGTCAGTCGCGCGGCCAGGGCATCAGGACTCAGATCGGGCGGCAGGTCCACGTACTCCCGCAGCCAGCTGATCGGCACACGCATGCTCACCGCACCCCCGTCTCAGAAGAAAGGACACCACACGAGTGCCCGGCGAGCGACATCTGATGGTTCACTCGCTGGCGCTCGATCACAGTTCCACTCCGAACGGTTCGGTGAATCGGATGTCGCCGTCGAACAGATCGCGCAGATCGGCGATGTCGTAGCGGCCCGTGATGGTGCGATCGAGGCCGATGCCGAAGGCGAATCCGGAGTACTTCTCCGGGTCGACACCGCAGGCGACCAGCACCCGCGGGTTGACGACGCCGCAACCACCCCATTCGACCCAGCCCTCACCGCGGCAGGTGCGGCACCCGGCCACGTCCGCAGGCTCGTTGTGGCAGACGTAGCACAGCAGATCCATCTCGGCGCTCGGTTCGGTGAACGGGAAGTACGACGGGCGAAAGCGCGTGATCATGCCGTCGCCGTAGATGGCCTGGGCGAAGTGGTCGAGCGTGCCCTTCAGGTGCGCCATCGACAACCCCTCGTCGATCGCGAGCCCCTCGACCTGGTGAAAGACCGGAGAGTGGGTGGCGTCGAGCTCGTCGGTGCGAAAGACCCGGCCCGGGCAGATCACGTAGATCGGCGGTTCGCGGTCGAGCATGGTGCGCGCCTGCACCGGCGACGTGTGGGTGCGCAGCACCATGGCGGCCTCCTCGGGGGTGACCCAGAAGGTGTCCTGCATCGTGCGCGCCGGATGGTCCGGACCCAGGTTCAGGGCATCGAAGTTGAGCCATTCGGCCTCGACCTCGGGCCCCTCGGCGACCTCCCAGCCCATCGCCACGAAAATGTCGGCGACGTGCTCCTGGATGGTGGTCAACGGGTGACGTGCTCCGACCGGCTCGACGTCCCACGGCAACGTGACGTCGACGCGCTCCTCGCCCAGGGCGCGCTCCTCCTCGACGGCCTCGACCTCTGCTGTGCGCGCCGACAACGCCTGCGCCACCACGCCACGGGCCTGGCCGATCAAGCGGCCAGCCTCCTTGCGGTCCTCTGCGGGCAAGGCACCGATGCCACGGTTGGCGAGAGCCAACGCAGAACGGTCACCTATGTGGTCCAGGCGTGCCTGCTTGAGCTCGGCCAGCGAGCCGGCGGACACGATGGCAGCCACCGCCTCGTCACGCATGCGGTCGATCTCGTCAGCGTGGGGTGCCACGGGCGCGGACATGCTGGCCTTTCGGAGGATGTGCGGGTGCTGGGCGAGTCTATCGGCGGCACGGGGCTGCCGACCTCGGGCGTCAGTCGCTCAGGGTGTCAGGCTCGTTGATCGGGAACCAGACTCGGACGTTCGCCCCGCCGCCCTCAGCATCCTGGATGTCGATCGCTCCTCCGTGATGCTCGACGATGCCGCGCACGATGTACATGCCCAGTCCGCTGCCCTGGCCGGGTCCGGCACGCCAGAACCGGCTGAACACACGCTGCCGCGACTCCGGCGGGATGCCAGGGCCGTTGTCGTGCACCTGGAGCGAGACTCCGGGGGCGAAGCGAGGATCTTGAGTGTTCTGCACCAGGACGCGCTGCAGCCCGTGGCCGTGTCGCATGGCGTTCTCGACCAGATTGGTGATGACCTGGGTGATGCGGTCGCTGTCACCCCAGATCACCTGGAGATCCGGCCCGATGTCAGCGTCGAACGGTGCACCGGATCCGGCCGAGACGTTCGTGAGCACCCGCGTGACCAGCTCGTCGAGCTTGACCGGCCCACGACGCAGGGCCAGTCGACCCGCGTCGATTCGCGCTGCGTCGAGCAGCTCACTGATCAACCGCGTCAACCGGTCGGCATCGGAGTCGACGGTTTCCAGCATCAGGTGACGCTGGTCCTCGGTGAACTTGTCCCACTTGCGGAGCAGGGTCGACGTGAAGCCCTTGATACCGGTGAGCGGCGAGCGCAGCTCATGCGCCACGGTCGCGACCAGATCGGATCGTTCGCGATCGCGCTGGTTGCGGATGCGTGCATTGCGCACGCTGACGATGACGCGTTGAACCTTGCCCCCGGGTCGATCACGCACCAATGAGGCGGTGATGAGATATTCGCTGCCGCGGGGAGACCACCAGGCCGATTCCGAGATGCGGTGGCGGATCGCGAGCCCGTCATAGGGGCGGACGCAGTCGTACCAGGAGTTGCCGTTCAGGTCGTCGAACGGCACAGCGTCCGACAAGTGCATCCCGACCATCTCGTCGCCGACCGCCTTGGCCATCGTCTTGATGCGCTCATTGACGAACTCGACGGTTCCGTCGGGACCGGCGATGATGAGGCCGTCCGGGTGGTCGTCGAGGTCCATGCCGCCACAATCTAGTCCAGTGGTGGCCTCAGAGCGGGTTCACCGGGCTGTGGTCGAGTGCGTTCACCCAGCCCGATGGCGAGCTGCGGCGGTGGCGTACAGGCAGACAGCAGCCGCAGTGGCCAGGTTCAGGCTCTCGGCGCGACCGTAGATGGGCACTGCGACGACATGGTCGGCGAGGGCGCTGACGTGCTCGGGCAGACCCCACGCCTCGTTGCCCATCAGCCAGGCGGTGGGAGCGGCGAGGTCGAGAGAGTCGTCGAACAGACCGACCTCGCCGACGCCGTCGGCTGCCAGTACCTGAAGACCCTGTCGCTGCAATTGGGAGACGACCTCGACGACGTCACGATGCACCAGCACGGGAAGGTGGAACAGGCTGCCAGCCGAGGCGCGCACTGCCTTGGGGTTCAGGGGGTCGACGCTGTCGCCGGCGAGCACCACCGCATCGGCTCCGGCGGCGTCGGCGCACCGGATGACGGCGCCGGCATTGCCCGGATCGCGCACATCGGCGCAGACCACGACGAATCGCGCCTCGTGAGGCAGTTCGGAGAGGTCGGCGATCACGCTGCGGCAGCGCGCGACCACGCCTTGCGGCTGGACCGCGTCCGTCACGGCGTCCAGCACGTCGTCGTCGGCCTGGATCCAGCGATCGCCAGCCATCTCGACCAGTGCGGGGTGTCGATCGGTGGCGTCAGCGGTGGCGAAGACCTCGATGACCACACCGGCCGTGCCCAGTGCTTCGCGCACGGCCTGCGGGCCCTCGGCGAGAAACTCGCCGCTCTGCGCCCGGAACGCACGAGTGGCGAGCCGCCGGGCATGCTTCACCCGCCCAGAACGGACGGTGAGCGGTGCCGCGGGCGTGCTCGCCACAGGTGCGGGGCGTTCCGTGGTCAGGCGGAGGCCGCGGGGGCGTTGACGTCGGCCGGGAGATTCTCCTTGGCCGTCTTCACCAGCGCCGAGAAGGCGGCCGGCTCGTGCACCGCGAGGTCCGCGAGAACCTTGCGATCGACCTCGACGCCAGCCAGACGAAGACCCTGGATGAAACGGTTGTAGGTCATGCCCTCGGCGCGGACCGCAGCATTGATGCGCTGGATCCACAGGCGACGGAAGTCGCCCTTCTTGGCCTTGCGGTCACGGTAGCTGTAGACCAGCGAGTGGGTGACCTGCTCCTTGGCCTTGCGGTACAGGCGCGAACGCTGCCCGCGGTAGCCCGAAGCGCGCTCGAGTGTCTCGCGACGCTTCTTCTGGGCGTTGACTGAACGCTTGACGCGTGCCATGTCGGTACTCCTTCAGTCTGTGGGTCAGGGTGGGCTAGAGGCCCAGCATCTTCTTGACGCGGGCGGTGTCGGCCTTGGCAACGTCGACGGTGCCGGCAAGCCGACGCTTGCGGGTGGACGTCTTGTATTCCGCGAGGTGTCGGCGGTTGGCCTGCTCACGACGCAGCTTTCCGCTGCCAGTGCGCTTGACTCGCTTCTTCATTCCCGAGTGGGGCTTGAACTTGGGCATCTATGCCTCCATGTCCGGGTCGAGGTTCTCTGAACGACGACGGGGCTTCTTGGGTGTTGCGGTCTTCTGGTGCTCCTCGCGGTGCGCCTTGTCGGCGGCCTCGTCGGCCTCCTTCTCGGCTTCACGCTCGGCGGTGGACTTGGCCTTCTCGGCCTTCACCTCGGCCTGCGCCTCGGACTTCTTCTTCAGAGGTCCGAGCACCAATGTCATGTTGCGTCCGTCCTGGCGAGCATTGGACTCGATGAATCCCAGGTCCTCGACGTCGGCTGCCAGACGCTGGAGCAACCGGTATCCCAGTTCGGGGCGGTGCTGCTCACGTCCACGGAACATGATGGTGATCTTGACCTTGTCGCCAGCTTTGAGGAACCGCACGACGTGACCCTTTTTGGTGTCGTAGTCGTGCTGATCGATCTTCGGACGCAACTTCATCTCTTTGATGACGGTGTTGGTCTGATTGCGGCGGGATTCGCGGGCCTTCTGGGCCGTCTCGTACTTGAACTTGCCGTAGTCCATGAGGCGACAAACGGGCGGACGTGCAGTGGGGGCCACCTCGACGAGGTCGAGATCGGCTTCTTCTGCCAGTCGCAGAGCATCTTCGATACGAACGATGCCCACCTGTTCGCCAGCTGGACCGACGAGTCGCACTTCGGGAACGCGAATTCGGTCGTTGACGCGAAGTTCTGTGGTGATGAATCCTCCTGAGGTTCGTGGGTGGAGGTCCATCGACAGGACAGAAAAATGGCCTCCGCAGAAACGGAGGCCACGATTCTCACAATCATGCGGAGCGTATCCGCGCCTGATTGCCGTCGGTTGAGAAATCGGCAGAACCGACGCCGTCAACCGGCATGACCCCACGGTTTCGCAACCCTGCAGGTGGGAGGTGGCCTCCACTTCGTGATCAAGACTACCAGTCTGTGTGCTCGCAGGCGAAATCCCCCCGCGGGGACGTCAGTGGCGCGCGGTCAGCTCGACGACGGTGAAGCTGGGCGAGCCGAGATCGAGCAACAGAGCACTTGCCCCCTCGTCGAGAGCCGCCTGCGCGGCACCCGAGCCGAGCACGGGAACCGGGCGTGCCTCGGCGTTCCACTGCGCCATGGTCGCGATGCTGCTGAAGGCCAGCAGCGCGGTGCGGCCGTCGGCCCCGGTCATCAGCACCGCCGCCATGTCAGCGTTCTTGTCGCCGCCCGTCGGGGTGCTGTCGCCCAAGATCGCGACGACCGGCACGAACACCCGCACGTCGGGCAGCACGGCGAACACCGAGTCGTCGTCACCGAAGGCGGCGGCGAGGCGCCGATCCGCCGTCCCGTCGTCGCCGGGGAACTGCGGCTCGGCCAACGTGCGATCGTGGCTCATCGGTGGGAGGCGAGTCGCTGTCGCAGGTCGTCGACGGCCACGCGGGCTCTGCGGCCATCCGTGCCCTGGATGGCGAACAGCATCACGCGCTGGTCGTCGACCGTGACCACGGTGGGCCACGGCGCGCCGGTGTTCATCGAGAAGCCCACGACGTCGCCCCAGCCGATGTGGTGGTCGCGGTAGCCATTGCGGACTTGCAGACCGTGTGCGTCCGCGATGACGCGGCTGCGACCAACGCCGTGCAGCATCGCCAGAGCAGCGCCCAGGATCAGGGCCAACGTGATCAGCTCGAAGACGGTGAAGGTGATCTCCGGCGGCAGCGCGACACCGATCACGACCGTGAGCAGGACCAGGATCAGCGCCACGCCGTACGCGACGTAGCGGGCCCCGCCGGGGCGATACGTCATCAGATGCGACACGCGAGGATGTCCGTGACCAAGATGCCGCGGGCACCGATCCCGTACAACCCGTCCATGGTCTTCTGGGCACCGTCGCGAGGGACCATCGAACGCACCGCGACCCACCCCTCTCGATGCAGAGGCGACACGGTGGGCGACTCGATGCCGGGCGTGAGCTTGATGGCCTGCTCGACGTCATCGACGCTGATGTCGTAGTCCATCATGACGTAGGTACGCGCCACGATGACGCTGTCCAGCCGTCGCTTGAACACCTCGAAGCCCTGCGGCTCGGGGGCGTCCCGACGGGTGATCATGATCGCTTCGGACGACAGGATCGGGTCGCCGAACACCTCGAGCCCGGCCTGACGCAGCGTGCTGCCGGTCTCGACGACGTCGGCGATGGCATCGGCAACACCCAGCCGCACCGACGACTCGACGGCACCGTCGAGCCGCACGACATCGGCCTCGATGCCACGCGCTCCCAAAAATCCACGAACGATGCCGGGATACGACGTGGCGACGCGACGACCTGCGAGATCGCTGATCTGGGTCATGGTTCCGCTTGGGCAGGCAAAACGGAAGGTCGAGGCGCCGAAGCCGAGGGCCATGTTCTCTGCGGCGTGCGCGCCGGAGTCGACCAGCAGGTCACGACCGGTGACACCCACGTCCAGCGTGCCCTCGCCCACGTAGATGGCGATGTCGCGGGGACGTAGGTAGAAGAACTCGACGTCGTTGTCGGGGTCGAGAGTGACCAGGTCCTTGGGGTTGCGACGCTGCCGGTAGCCGGCCTCGACCAGCATCTGGGCGGCCATGTCGGCCAGGGCGCCCTTGTTCGGAACGGCGACTTTCAGCATGGGGTGTCCTTCGTCGTCAGAGGTGCGAGTAGACATCGTCGAGCGAGATTCCAGCAGCGAGCATCATGACCTGCGCGTGGTAGAGCAGCTGGCTGATCTCCTCGGCGGTCCGCTCGGGGCCCTCGTGCTCGGCGGCCATCCATGCCTCGGCAGCTTCTTCGACGAGCTTCTTGCCGATCGTGTGCACGCCAGCGTCGAGCTCGGCGACGGTGCGCGAGCCCTCAGGGCGGCGGGCTGCCTTGTCGGTCAGCTCCGCGAACAAGTCGTCGAAGGTCTTCATCGATCAGCAGTCTATCGGCGAGCGAGAAGCGCCCATGTGGCGAGGGCAGCCTCGACGGCTTCGCGCCCCTTGTCCTCGCAGGAGTCCGGCAGACCGGCACGATCCAGCGCCTGTTCGTCGGTGTCGCAGGTGAGCAGCCCGAAGCCGACCGGGACGCCCGTGTCGAGCGCGACGCGGGCCAGGCCGTCGGTGGCTGCGGCCGAGACGTACTCAAAGTGCGGCGTCCCTCCACGAATGATGACGCCGAGGGCGATGACGGCGTCGGCTCCCCCGCGGGCGGCCGCCTGACACAGGATCGGCAGCTCGAACGAGCCGGGCGCACGCACCACCTCAGCGTCCGTGATGCCGGAGTCAGCCAGCGCGGCCTGCGCTCCCGCGAGGAGGCCATCCATCACCTCGGTGTGCCACGACGATGCGACGATGACGACCTTCGCACCGCTCGCATCGACCTGCAGGCCACGGGGTGCCCCCGCGCCGCTCATGCCTGATCTCCGGTCTGGCTCAGCCCAGGCAGATCGTGGCCCATGCGCTCGGCCTTGGTTTGCAGGTAGCGCAGGCTGTCGGGATTCGGCTCGATCAGCAGCGGAAGACGCTCGCTGACCTTGACCCCGTAGGACTCCAGCGCCGTCGTCTTGTCCGGGTTGTTGGTCAGCAGCCGCACCGAGGTGATGCCGAGCCCCCGCAGGATCTGCGCACCGGCCGCGTAGTCGCGCTCGTCCTCGCCGAAGCCGAGCTCGGTGTTGGCGTCGACGGTGTCGGCGCCGGTGTCCTGCAGGGAGTAGGCCTGCAGCTTGTGCAGCAAGCCGATGCCGCGGCCCTCGTGGCCACGCAGGTACACCACCACACCCGCTCCGTGCTGAGTGATGTCAGTCATCGACAGCTCGAGCTGCGGACCGCAGTCACAGCGCCGCGAACCGAACACGTCGCCGGTGAGGCACTCGGAGTGGATGCGCGTCAGCACGTCCTCGGTGCCGATGTCGCCGTAGACGAGGGCGATGTGCTCGGCTCCGTCGATGCGGTCGCGGAAGCCGTGTGCGGTGAATTCGCCGAACTCAGTGGGCAGCCGGGTCGTGGCCAGCTTCTCGGTCTGCGACTCGTGCAGCCTCAGGTGCACCTGGAGGTCCTCGATCGAGATCAGCGACAGACCGTGCTCGTCAGCGAATTCGCGCAGCGCCGGCAACCGCTGCAACGTGCCGTCGTCGTGCAGGACCTCGCCGATGACGCCCGCTGGGGTCAGGCCCGCCAGACGGGTCAGATCGACGGCGGCCTCGGTGTGGCCAGCGCGTTCCAGCACTCCCCCGGGCTTGGCGCGCAGCGGGATGATGTGGCCAGGTTGGTTCAGCTCGAACGGTTCGGTGGCCGAGTCGGCCAGCACGCGACAGGTGCGGGCGCGGTCCGTGGCCGAGATGCCCGTCGTGATGCCGTCGCGGGCATCGATCGAGATCGTGTACGCGGTGCGCATCTTCTCGCGGTTGTGGGGGGTCATCAGCGGGATCGCCAATCGGTCGAGGATCTGTCCCGTGGTCGGGGCGCACACCAGGCCGCTGGAGTAGCGAACGAGGAAGGCCATCAGCTCGGGCGTGGCCTTGCTGGCCGCGAAGATGATGTCGCCCTCGTTCTCGCGATTCTCGTCGTCGACCACCACGATCGCCTTGCCGTCGCGGATGTCGGCGATCGCCTGCTCGATGCTGTCGAGCCTGATCTTCGAGTCGATGTCGTGAGTGTTCTCACTCATGGGTGTCTCCTTCACGGTGCATGATGTCTCGTTGAGCCAGCAACCGCTCCACGTGCTTGGCGAGGACGTCGACCTCGAGATTGACCCGGTCGCCCGGGGTGAGCGTGCCGAGCGTGGTGTCCGCGAGGGTCGTGGGGATCAGGGAGACGGAGAACCATGCAGACTCGTCCGCGGTGCTGTCGTGGACCTCGACCACGGTCAACGACGTCCCGTCGACCGTGATGGACCCCTTCGCCACCAGGTAGCGCGCCAGGTCCGACGGCATCTCGAAGCGCAGGAGGTCCCACAACGGCTCCGGCTGGTGGTTGCTCGGAACGCGATCGATCAGTCGACCCGTTCCGTCGACGTGCCCCTGCACGATGTGGCCACCAAGCCGCTGGCCGACAGCCACGGCGCGCTCGAGATTGACCTCGTCGCCGACTCTGAGATCGCCCAGCGACGTCTTGTCGAGCGACTCGGCCATCACGTCGGCGGTGAACGTGTCGTTACCTTGGGCCGTGACGGTCAGGCAACAGCCGTTGACCGCGATCGAGGCACCGTGCTCGGCATCGGTGGTCACCAGCGGCCCGCAGACCGTGAGGCGCACCGAGTCGCCGAGCGACTCGATCGCCGTGACGGTGCCCTTCTCCTCCACCAGTCCGGTGAACATCAGCTGTCGTCCTCTCGTGCGGAGTGCCCAGGTGCTCCGATGAAGCGGATGTCTGACCCGACTACGGTCAGATCGGTGATGTCGAGCGGGCGCAAGTCAGACAAGGTTGATGCCCCACCGCTCACAGCGGGGTGGCCTGCACCGAGCATGGCGGGAGCGATATATCCGATCACGCGGTCGATCAGTCCTGCATCCCAGAATGCACCCGCCAGGCGGGGGCCGCCCTCGAGCCAGACATGTCGGACCTCACGCTCAGCCAGCTGGGCGAGCACAGCGGCCGGGTCGTGCGACGAGATGACGATCGATGGCGCGGCTTCGTCGAGCACACGGGCGGCTGTGGGAATCGGCGAGTCGCCCACCACGACGCGCAGGGGCTGCTCCTCGCGCGGCACGGGCTGGTCGTGCTCGTCGCGGATCGTCAGTCGCGGATCGTCGGCCAGCACGGTCCCGGTGCCGACCATGATGGCGTCAGAGGCGGCCCGGAATCGATGGACATCACGTCGCGCCTCCACCCCGGTGATCCACTGGCTGGTGCCGTCAGGGGCGGCGCTTCGACCATCGAGCGTGGCAGCGTACTTCCACGTGACGAACGGGCGACCTTCGGTGACGGCGAATGTCCAGGCCGCATTCATTCCGGCCACCTCGTCAGCCAGGATGCCCGCTTCGACCGAGATGCCGGCTGCGCGAAGGGTGTCGGCTCCTCCGGCCGCCGTGACATGCGGATCGGCCTGCGCGAACACGACACGCCTGATGCCGGCTCTGATCAGTGCCTGCGAGCACGGCCCGGTGCGGCCGGTGTGATTGCAGGGCTCGAGCGTGACCACGGCCGTGCCACCGCGCGCCGCGTCCCCGGCGAGACGCAGGGCGTCCACCTCGGCATGCGCGCCATGGCGGATCGTGGCACCGCGGGAGATCTCGCGACCTTCCGGCGTGAGCAGCACACATCCGACGGTCGGATTCGGAAGTACGCTGCCACGCTCACGCGCGATCTCGAGCGCGCGACGCATCGCGTCGATCTCGATGTCGCTGGCCATCTGTTCCTCCGGTGTCGGCTGCGCGCGCGACCCGGGGTCAGGTGGCACGCGTCCGTGACACCTGCGTGCGCCTCTCATCCGGACTTTCACCGTCGGCACCGGAATTCCACCGGCTCAACCGGGCTCCACCGAAGTGGAACCGCGGGTCGCGGACTATCACCGCCGGTTCGGAATTGCACCGACCCCGGAGCACGCGAGCAATTGCTCGTATGCCGTCAGTCTACCCACTGACCACCCGCTACGGCGTGTGACCTTCGGCAAGTCCACGCAGCGTGGAGATCATGGCGTCGGGGTCATCGGCGCCGAAGACCGCGGATCCGGCCACGAACACGTCAGCGCCAGCCGCAGCACATCGCTCGATCGTGTCAGCGGAGACGCCGCCATCAACCTGCAGCCAGATGTCGCCGCCGTGCTTGTCGATCAGGTCTCGCGCCCGCTCGATCTTGGGCAGGCAGATGTCGAGGAACTTCTGGCCGCCGAAGCCGGGCTCGACCGTCATGATGAGGATCATGTCCAGCTCAGGCAGCAGATCCTCATAAGGCTCGATCGCCGTGCCGGGCTTGAGCGCCATGGACGCACGGGCCCCCTGCGCACGGATCTCGCGGGCCAGCCGCACAGGCGCTGCTGCCGCCTCGACGTGGAACGTCACGCTGCCCGCACCGGCCTCGACGAACTGCGGTGCCCAGCGGTCCGGGTCGGCAATCATCAAGTGAGCGTCAATGGGCTGCGCGGCGACCTTGGCCAGTGCCTCGATGACGGGCGCGCCCAGGGTCAGATTGGGCACGAAGTGGTTGTCCATCACGTCCATGTGCAACCAGTCGGCGCCAGCGATCCTGGCGGCCTCGGCCTCGAGATTGGCGAAGTCCGAGGACAGCATGCTCGGCGAGATCTGGATACCCACG
>NZ_JBAVCB010000181.1:0-1757 GCF_049586495.1 Aeromicrobium sp.
TGCCGCCGAGCGGACGATGTTGACCGGCGTGCGCCGACGCTGGCGGTGCAGACGATGCACCGGCCAGCCGAAGTCCTCGGCGGCCCGGGTGAGGGTGCTGTCGGCGTTCAAGGGCCGCGGGCGGCCCACGGTCTGCAGGTAGAGGACGTCCTCTCCCCCGTTGCCGTAGGCATATGACTCGCCGAGGTCGAGGCCTCGTTCCTCGGCGAACGCCGTGACGGCGTCAGCCTTGCCCGGACCCCAGAGGATCGGACCATCGACGTGTCCGGTCACCACCCCGTCCACCGTCTCCACCTCGGTGACGAGCAGGTGCTGGATACCAAGATCTTCGGCGGCTGCCTGGGCCTGGAATCTGGTGGCGGAGGATGCCAGCGCCACCGTGTGACCGGCTCGCAGATGGGCTCGGACGAGCCTGCGGGCGTCGGGGTACAGCTGTCCGGAGATGCGTGATCGGAAGAGTTGTTGCCCCATCTCCTCCAGGTCGGTCAGCGCAGTGCCGCGCAACGCACCGAGGCCGACGCCGACCAGGCGCGTGACGTCGTGTCCACGCTGCTGCATGTTGAAGACCTCGACGAGCGTGCCCAGAAGCTCGTGCGGGCTCACCGCCCGATCCGCCAGCCTCTGCCGGAAGTACAACACTGCGGAGTATCCGTGGATCAAGGTGCCGTCGAAGTCGAAGAAGGCGCCCACCTCCGGGCCTTGGGGCCCGGCAGCCACGGCTGCGAGCAGCCGGTCGATGTCAGCCACGGATCAGTCCTTCAGAGCAAGGGAGCGGACGATTTCGATGGCCCGAACCGCTGCGGCGAGCTCGTCGGCGAACCGTTGGCGGGACTGCACCAGCTCGTCGCCACCGGGAGCGACCAGATCCCGGTTTCCGGCCAGCTTGAGTGCCCCACCCATGAGGTCCTTGGAGATGGACTCGGGCGAATGGAGGTCCTGCTGCAGCCAGCGCTGGTGCGCGACGCCGAGGCTCTCGGCGATCAGTCCGTCGCCGTCCAGCGGTGCGGCGGGCTCGCGTGTGACCAATCGATCAGCCACCACCGAATAGGCCTCGAGGAAGGGGCCGATCACGCGGTGCGCCAGCAGCAGGTGCGAGTCCGAGAGCTGTTTGATGACCCCCTCCGTGGTGGGGCTCTGTTCGGCCCAGCCCGGACTCACGACATCAGTCTCATATCGCATCTGGGTGTCGAACTCGGACTTGGTCGCGAAGAAGAATTCATACTTGAGCAAGTCGCGCAGCGCCAGCGCACGAGTCCAGGTCGCCGACACGACGTTCGCGTCTGCCGTGTCGCCGCACGCCTGGACGAGTGCCACCTCCAGGATCGCGCGGTTGATGAAGTAGTGCGTGACGGTGTTGCGGTAGAAGGCTGCCTCGTGCTGTCGGTCGGGCGCGATGGCGTACACGGGTTCGAGGCCGCCGGTGTACTCGACCACGACCCCCTCGCGCACCAGAGTGGCCAGCGCTCGACGCAAGCCCTCAGGGCGGCCCAGGTCGACGTCTGCCGTGAGCGGCAGCTGTCGAAGACGCACGTAGGCAACCAGCGGTTCAAGAACAGCCAGTGTCTCGGCCAACGTCATGGCCCGACCGTCGTTGTCGAGCAGGCCGAAGGTCACCAGAGCAGCCGGAGTGATCGGCGTGGCGGCGTTGATGCGGTGTGCCACCTCGAAGGCGACGCGCGGCACCAGGTCGGTGAGGTCGTCGCTGTCAGCTCGCGCGCCGGCGTCGGCCAGCGCCTCCCGCAGAGACAGGGGTGGAC
>NZ_JBAVCB010000182.1:0-3847 GCF_049586495.1 Aeromicrobium sp.
CGGGGCGTAGGCGGTGTCAAGGCGGACCTCGCCGGACGGATCGCGCCAGGCAGGTTCAGAGTCATCGGGCACGAGGCGCCGCAGCACCTGGTCAGCAGCCCACGGAACGGTGGCCACGGTGGGGACGCCCAGCCGCTCGTAGACCTCGGCGCGGCCCGGGTCGTAGATGCGCGCGACGACATTCGGGACCTTGAACTGCTCGCGGGCCACTCGCGCCGAGATGATGTTCGAGTTGTCACCGCTGGACACCGCGGCGAACGCGTCGGCGCGCTCGATGCCGGCCATTTCCAGCACGTGCTGGTCGAAGCCCATGCCGGTGACCGTGATGCCGGCGAATCCAGGGCCAAGGCGACGGAAGGCGTCCGGATTGGTGTCGATGACGGCGGTGGAGTGGCCGCGGTCCTCCAGGCTGCGTGTCAGCGCAGATCCCACGCGGCCGCATCCCATGATCACGATGTGCACGCGTTGACGCTACACGGTCTAGCATCTGCCGGGTGGGAATCTCTGGGGCCGCCAAGCGGGCCATCGTTGGACGCAAGCTGCGCAGCACCCAGCTGGGAGAGCAGTTGCTGCCCAAGCGCATCGCCGTCCCGGTGTTCGCCAGCGACGCCCTGTCGTCGGTGGCCTACGCGCCCGACGAGATCTTCCTGACGTTGTCGCTCGGCGGACTGTCCGCCTACACCTTCAACTGGCAGGTCGGCATCGGCGTGGCCCTGGTGTTGGCGATCGTCATCGCGTCCTACCGGCAGAACGTGCATGCCTATCCCAGCGGCGGCGGCGACTACGAGGTCGCGACGGTCAACCTCGGACCCACGGCGGGTCTGACGGTCGGCAGCGCACTGCTGGTGGACTACGTGCTCACCGTCGCCGTCTCGATCTCCTCGGGCGTGCAGAACGCGACCTCGGCCCTGCCGTGGCTCGACGGACACGAGGCCACCGCGGCGACGGTCTTGGTGCTGCTCCTCATGGCCATGAACCTGCGCGGAACCAAGGAATCGGGCCGAGCCTTCGCCGTGCCCACCTACCTGTTCATGATCTCGATCTTGCTGATGGGCGCCTGGGGGTATGCGCGCTATCTGTTCGGCGACCTGCCCCAGGTGCCGAGCGCCGGCTTCGACATCGCACCGGCCGAGCAGTTCGAGAACGGCCTCACCGGCGTCGCGATGGTGTTCCTGCTGGCCCGCGCGTTCTCGTCCGGATGCGCAGCCCTGACAGGTGTGGAGGCCATCAGCAACGGAGTGCCGGCTTTCCGCAAGCCCAAGAGCAAGAACGCCGCCACCACGCTCGCGCTGCTGGGCACCTTGTCGATCACGATGTTGATGAGCATCGTGGTGCTGGCTGACCTGATGCACCTGCGTTACGTCGAGGACCCCGCCACCCAGCTGCTGGTCGATGGTGTCCCCGTGGGCGAGGGATACGAGCAAGACACCGTCATCGGCCAGCTGGCCAAGACCTTGTACAGCGATTTCACCCCGCTGTTCTACTTCACCATCGCGTGCACCGGCATCATCTTGATCTTGGCCGCCAACACCGCGTTCAACGGCTTTCCGGTGCTTGGATCGATCCTGGCCCGCGACGGCTTCTTGCCACGCCAGCTCGACACCCGGGGGGATCGTCTCGCCTTCAGCAACGGCATCATTCTTCTCGCCGTGGCCGCGATCGTGCTGATCCAGGCTTTCGACGCCGAGGTCACTCGGCTGATCCAGCTGTACATCGTCGGCGTCTTCGTGTCCTTCGTGCTCAGCCAGCTCGGCATGATCCGGCACTGGAACCGCAACCTACGCACCGAGACAGACCTGGACGCGCGGCGGCGGATGCAGCGGTCGCGGGTCGTCAACGCCATCGGCCTCGGCATGACCTTCACGGTGCTGATCATCGTGCTGGTCACCAAGTTCTTCGCCGGTGCGTGGATCGCGATCGTGGCGATGGTGTCGCTGTTCACCATGATGCGAGCCATCGGGCGGCACTACGCGCGGGTGGCCGACGAGCTCGCCATCGACGACTCCGACGTCACGCTGCCCAGTCGGGTGCACGCCATCGTGCTGGTCGGCAAGCTGCACAAGCCGACCATGCGCGCGCTCGCCTACGCGCGGGTATCTCGTCCCAACGTGCTCGAGGCACTCACGGTGGAGCTCGACCCCAATCAGACCCGCGCCATGATCGAGCAGTGGGACGAGCTCAACATCCCGGTGCCGCTCAAGGTGGTCAGCTCTCCCTACCGCGAGCTGGTCCGGCCGGTCATCCGCTACGTCAGAGAGCTGCGCAAGGCAAGTCCCCGCGACATCGTCATGATCTACATTCCCGAGTACGTCGTCGGTCGCTGGTGGGAACAGATCCTGCACAACCAGACCGCTTTGCGCCTCAAGGGCCGCCTGTTGTTCATGCCCGGCGTCGTGGTCACCAGCGTGCCGTACCAGCTGGTGTCGGCGGCGGAAGCAAAGCAACGACTCAACGAGGATCGCCCCGCCCCCGGCGATGCCCGTAGAGGGCGCTGAGGAGCACGGGTTGCTACGCTTCAGGTCTCAGCGCCTCGTTCCTCAGCGCTGCCGGCTCCGCCGGTGCGCCTTGTCTCGCTAGGCTCGGCCCATGGGGCGCACGGGTCGCTGCGCTCCCCGTTTCAGCGCCTCGTTCCTCAGCGCTGTCGGCTCCGCCGGTGCGCCTTGCCTCGCTAGGCTCGGCCCATGGTCACCAAGGACGTTGATGCCGTGAGTGAACGTCTGGTGGTTGACGTTGGGCCGGTCGCGCACGGAGGGCACTGCGTGGCGCGGCTGAACGGTCAAGTGGTCTTCGTGCGGCATGCGTTGCCGGGGGAGCAGGTGTGCATCAAGATCACCGAGCGCAACAAGCGGTTCCTGCGCGCAGACGCGGTCGAGGTGCTGCGGGCTGCCCCTGGCCGGGTCGCACCGCCGTGCGACCTCGCGGGGGTGTGCGGCGGTTGCGACTTTCAGCACGCGAGCCTGGACACGCAGCGCGCGTTGCTCACCGAGGTCGTCCGCGAGCAGCTGGAGCGGCTCGCCGGGATCACCTGGGCCGGCGAGGTCGAGGCAGTGGAGCCGACGCTCGGCTGGCGCACCCGCATGGCATGGGCCGTCACGCCGGACGGGCGGCCCGGTCTGCGCCGACACCGCTCACACGACGTCGTGCCGGTCGATGTCTGCCCCATCGCCCACCAGGACCTGCCCGACGTCACAGGTCAGCGTTGGGACGCGGCGACCGTCGAGGCGATCGTCTCGTCCACGGGAGAGCGGATGCTGGTGACGGACGCATCCATCGCGGATGACACCGAGGCTGCAGTGGGTGGAGTCGTGGCCGACGACGGCACGGTCCGCGGCGGCAGCGCCCACCTGACTGAGCGGGTGCACGACCGTGACTTCCGGGTCACCGGCTCGGGATTCTGGCAGGTACATCCCGCAGCGGCCGAGACTCTGGTGGATGCGGTTCGTGCGGTCGCCGACGTGCGCCGCGGCGACACCGTGCTGGACCTGTACGCCGGCGTCGGGCTGTTCACGTCCTTCCTCGCCGATGCGGCGGGCCCGACGGGCCAGGTCCTGAGCGTCGAGGCAGACCGAGGGGGTCATGCCGACGCACGCCGCAACCTGCACGATCGGCCCACCGTCCGACTCGTGGCGGACACCACAGAACGTGCGTTGACGGCAGGCCAGCTGGGGCAGCAGGCCGATGTGGTGGTCCTCGATCCGCCGCGCAGCGGAGCCAAGCACGCCGTGGCGGGCATCGCTGCGCTCCGGCCACGTTGCATCGTCTACGTAGCCTGCGACCCGGCGGCCATGTCTCGCGACGTCGCCTCATGGAAGGAGCACGGCTACGTCCTGACCGACCTTCGGGCGTT
>NZ_JBAVCB010000183.1:0-1532 GCF_049586495.1 Aeromicrobium sp.
TTGCGTGCCGCCTGAGTTTGGGCGGGCCGCGCTCGTGCCTCGCGCTCGCTCGCGGCTTCGCCGCTGCCCGTCTGTCGTCGCTTCGCTCCGACCTGTGGTTGCGCTCTCCAGGTATCCGGCCAGATAGGTTGGCGACGTGGCGAATCAGATGCGGGTGAGGCCCTCGGAGTCTCCGTCGTGGGCGGTGGCGGACCTGGCTGAACGACTGGAGGTCGGGGCACCGGAGGGGGCGGCCGACATCAGATTCACTGGCATCGCGCTCAACAGCTCGCAGGTGGAGTCCGGTGATCTGTACGCGGCGCTTCCAGGCGCCCGGGCTCATGGCGCGGACTACGCCCCGACGGCGATCGAAGCGGGTGCGGTGGCCATCCTGACCGACGCCGAGGGGGCAGCTCGCGTCACAGGCGTGCCGGTCGTGGTGGTCGAACATCCGCGAGCAGTTCTCGCGGACCTGAGCGCTGAGTTCTACCGCCGTCCCACCACGGCGATGACCATGCTGGGCATCACAGGCACCCAGGGCAAGACCACCACCACCTATCTGGCGGAAGCGGCACTGACGGGTCGCCGTTCAGCGGTCGTCGGCACCATCGGCACGCGGATCGCCGGCGTCGCGGCTGCCTCGGCCCTGACGACCCCGGAAGCACCGCAGCTGCAGGCTTTGTTCGCCGTCATGCGCGAGGAGGACGTCGAGGTGTGTGCCATGGAGGTCTCCAGCCATGCACTCGTGCAGGGCAGAGTGGACGGCTTCGCCTTCGACGTCGCGGTGTTTCTCAACCTGGGCCGTGATCATCTCGACTTCCACGAGACGGTCGAGGAGTACTTCCTGGCCAAGGCTGCACTGTTCACCCCTGAGCACGCGAAGCATGCCGTCGTCAACGTCGATGACGCGCACGGGCGGCGCCTGATCGAGCTGACGTCGCTGCCCGTCACCACCTTCTCCACCGACGGTGCGGCTGCTGACTGGCGTGCCGTCAACGTCCGGCCGCACCGGCTCGGCACCGACCTGGAGGTCCTCGGCCCAGACGGATCGGCCACCGAGCTGCACGTGCCGCTGGCCGGAGTCTTCAACGTGTCGAACGCGTTGGCAGCGCTGGTTGCTTTGGCCACGGCCGGGCACGATCCAGTGGATCTTGCCGCCGGCATTGCCGCGTCGACCGGGGTGCCCGGCCGGATGGAGCGGGTGGAAGCCGGTCAGGACTTCACCGCGATCGTCGACTACGCGCACAAGCCGGACGCCGTCACGGCGGTGCTCGCCGCACTCCGACCTGTCACGGCGGGTCGTCTGATCATCGTGATCGGTGCAGGCGGGGACCGCGATCACGGGAAGCGTCCCCTGATGGGCGCGGCCGCTGCAGCAGATGCCGATGTGGTGATCGTGACGGACGACAACCCGCGCACCGAGCGCCCCGCCACGATCCGTGCTGAAGTGATGGCCGGCGCAGAACCCGGACCGGGCCTGGCCATCGAGATCGCGGGCCGCCGTGAAGCCATCGCGCACGCTGTCGCCATGGCGCATCTGGGCGACACGGTCG
>NZ_JBAVCB010000184.1:0-5883 GCF_049586495.1 Aeromicrobium sp.
GTCGTCGGATGTCGTCACGTCGCTCGCCGCGCAGCGCCTGGGCGAGCGCCGAGTGCTCAGAATCGACCGGAATCAGCTGGCCGGGCTTGGCGGCCCCCGTGACCAGCTCGCCCCCGATGATCAGCGATTCCTTGTTGTCCAGCGCCAGCGTCGTGCCGGCCTCCAGCGCGGCCAGCGTGGGCAGCAGGCCGACCGCGCCGGTCATGCCGTTGAGCACCACGTCGCACGGTGTGCGGGCGACCTCCACCGCCGCATCGGGGCCGGCGACGATCCGAGGAATGCGGTGCTCACCCTGGTCGTAGCCGCGCCGCTGGGCCTCGGCGTAGAGAGCCAGTTGGACGTCCTGCACGGACTGGGCCTGGGCCACGCCGACGAGGGGAACGTTGAAGGTGATCGCCTGCTCGGCCAGCAGCTTGGGATTGTTGCCGCCCGCGGCGAGGGCCACCACCTCGAATCGATCGGGGTTGATGGCAATGACCTCGAGGGCCTGGGTACCGATCGATCCGGTGGATCCGAGAATGGCGACACGCTTGCGCATGTCGCCATTGTCCCCCACGTTCAGCAGCCGGCCTACTTACTTCACCTCAGAACGCATGATCAGCAGCACGCCGGCCGTCAGCGGCAGCACGAACCAGATCAAACCGGACGTGCCCAGGTGAGCCCACTCCTCCCCGCTGGGATTTCCTTCGAACAGCGGAATCTGGGCAAAGTTGAAGTCGACCCACGGCTGCAGGTCACGGAACCACTCCTGGAACGCCGCCAGCACACCGAAGATGGTTGGGACGACGAACCCATAGACGAAGTAGCCGACGATGGCGGCCGCGGTGCTTCTGAACAAGGCACCCAGCGCAAAGCCCAGCAACAGCGCGAGCAGGAAGGTCAGGCCGATGGTGAAGTACTGCACGAGCTCGACGTCCCAGACCGGGTCGACGCCGTTGATGGCCGCGCCCACCAAATTGCCCAGCGCGCCAATCGCGAACGCGAGAGTCACGGCGACAGTGCCGACCACGATGGCGGCGATCGCCTTGGCCCAGATCACCGACGCACGATGCGGCACCAGGGTGAACGTGACCAGGCCGCTGCGTTGACTCCACTCACCGGTGACCAGCAAGATGGCGACGACCGGCAGCAGGATGTTGAGCGGGATGCCGAACGCCTGGGAGAAGGCGCCGTAGGTGATCGCGCTGTCGGGTGCGAACGCGATCACGGACGCGGCTGCGACCACGGCGGTGATCGCGATGCTGATCATCAGCCAGCGCCCCGCCCGGGTGTCGAACATCTTGCGCAGCTCGACCTTCAGCAACCGGGTGAATGGAATGCCGGGGCGATCGGTGTGGATGGTCTCGATGGCTGCAGTCATGCCGCACCTCCTGCGGTCGAAGCGACCACGTCACGCTGGGTCTCGGACGTCAGTTGAAGGAACATCTCTTCGAGGCCCGCGCCGTCGGCTGCCCGGAGCTCGGCCAGAACGAGCCCCTGCTGCGCGGCGATGCGACCGACGTCCAGGGGGTCCGCCTCGATGCGCAGTCCGTCGCCTGAGGCGAGGACCGTGAGACCTGCGGCCGTCGCGGCCGCACCGAGTGCCGCGGCGTCCTCAGCCCGCACGTACGTGCCAGCGGTCGCCAGCAGCTCTGCCTTGGTGCCTTGGGCCACGATGCGACCCTGCCCGATGACGATGATCTCATCGGCGATGACCTCGATCTCGTGCAGCAGGTGCGAGCTGAGGAGGACGGTGCCGCCACGGTCGGCGTACATGCGCAGCAGGCTGCGCATCCAGTGGATGCCCGCGGGATCAAGACCGTTGGCCGGCTCGTCCAGGATCAGGATCTTCGGGTCCCCCATCAGCGCGTTGGCGATGCCAAGCCGCTGGCGCATGCCGAGCGAGTAGTTCTTGACCCGACGCTTCGACTCGGTCGGGGTGAGGCTGACCAGCTCGAGCATCTCGTCGACGCGGGTCATGGGCAGGCCCATGGTGAGCGCACTGAGCGTGAGGATCTCGCGGCCGGTACGCCCGGCGTGCTGAGCCGAGGCGTCGAGCAGGACGCCGACCTGGGTGCCGGGGTTGGGAATGTCTCGGTAGTGGACGCCCCCGATCGTGGCGTCGCCGGCGGTGGCTGGGGTGAGTCCGGTGATGACGCGCATCGTGGTCGACTTGCCAGCGCCGTTCGGGCCCAGGAAGCCGGTGACGGCCCCAGGCTTGCAGGTGAACGACACGTCGTCGACGGCACGGTGCTGTCCGTACGTCTTCGTGAGGTGCTCGACGGTGATCATGGGACCAGACTCTCATTGACACCGAGCACGCCACATCAGGGATTCACCCGATGTGGGACCCACGCCCTGCGCCGGACCTTCAGCACGGGCGGTCTGTGTGGGGCCCACTACCGTGGAGCCATGCCTTCCCCTTTCACGTCTGCGCTGGACACGACGCTCGACAAGACGTTGGTCCTCGGATACTCCAAGATCGGGCCTGCACTGCGTCGGCACTGGTGGCCAGCCGATCCCGCATCGGACACGATGGCGGGTCGCCATGTCGTGGTCACCGGAGCGAGCGGCGGTCTGGGCCTGGCTGCGGCGGCCGGGATCGCCCGCCTCGGCGCCACCGTCCACCTGCTCGGTCGTACGCAGTCGCGACTGACCGACGCAGTCGAGACCATTCGGCGCGACCAGCCCGACGCCGACGTCCTGCCCGAGGTCTGCGACATCAGCGACCTTGACGCGGTGCGCACCTACGCCGCAGATCTGGCCCAGCGGGTCCCGGTCCTGCACGCGATCGTTCACAACGCCGGCGTCATGCCGCCAGAGCGAGCTGAATCGGCCCAAGGGCACGAAGCGACGTTGGCCACCCACGTGATCGGCCCGTTGGCGATGACCGAGGCCCTGCGCAGCAACCTTGCCGCCGCCGCATCGCCTCGAGTGGTCGTGGTCTCCTCCGGGGGCATGTACTCCGCGCCGCTGGACAGCACGATCGGCGACGACGTGGAGTACCGGCGCGGTCGATACGAGGGGATTCGCGCCTATGCGCGTACCAAGCGCATCCAGGTGACCATGACCGAGCTGATGGCGCAGCGGTACGCCGTCGACGGCATCACGGTGCACAGCATGCACCCGGGATGGGCCGACACCCCGGGGATCTCGGACTCGATGCCGACCTTCTCCAGGGTGCTACGTCCCATCCTCCGATCCGGGAAGCTGGGTGCCGACACGATCGTGTGGCTGACCGCCGCTGAGGAGGCCAGCGGTTCGAGCGGCCTGTTCTGGTGCGACCGTGCGCCCCGTTCGACCTACTACCTGCCGAGCCGCCAGGACGACCCGGCAGCTCGCCGCTCGGTCTGGACCTACGTCTGCGAAGCCGCTGGCATCGCCCACACCCCGGCCTGATCGACGACCTCAAACCGGTTCGAAGCTCGCGAGCAGCTCCTCGAGGGCGGCCTGATCTGGACCGACGAAGACAGGCCCGTCCGGCGCCTCGACCAACGCCTCGACCAGCTGCCCGTTGATGCCGATCGCTGGCGGGAGATGCGTGCTGAAGATCCCCGACGGATCAAGCGCCCTGAGCTCGGCCACCGTCGGGTCGTACTTCGCCCGATCCACCAGGTGCACCCACGGGCTGTCGATCGCGGCCCAGAGCAGCTGGGCCGCACGCCGATCGGCATCGTCGACGGCCCGGACGTCGGCACTGGTGGCCAGGTCGGCCGATGCCATGGGCGCCCCGAAGCAGTCCGAGGAGAAGTACGCTCCGGTCTTCTCGTCCACGAGGCCCACCGTCGCGGGGTTGTCGTACAACGGCGGCCGATGACCCGTAAGTCGTCTGTCTCCCACGTCCAGGGACTGACCGGGGTTGAGCAGATGGACGCGATCGAGCGGTACGTCCCACTCGGTGGACATGATCCCGACGCCGATGAACGTCGTGACCAGACGAGCCTGCGGAGCCGCTTCGAGCAACTCCCACAGACCCCCCGTGTGATCACGGTCCGGATGCGTGATCCAGATCCACTCCACGTCCGCCGGGTCCATGACCCGGGACAACTCGGTGACGAAGTCCTTGTCGGGCGTGCTCAGGCCGGTGTCCACGACCACAGGTTGCTTCGAGTGCAGCACGAAGGTGTTGACCGGCAGAAAGCCGATGCCTGGGACCTCCGCCGTGTCGCTCATGACGGTGACGTCAAGACTGGTGCTGTGAATGTTCATGATGCTGGCCTCTCTGTGGGAACGAATTGAGCTAGAACGGGACCTGTGTGGTCAAAAGCCCGTCGCCGGTCCCCCGGCCGGAGAGAATCAGGCAGAACTCGACGGCGTCCATCGAGATTTCGACGGTGCCAGCTGGCTGTTCGACCGAGGCCCAGTGACCGCCGGCCGGTCCGGTCAGCTCGAGCCGGTACGGTCCCCCGTGCCGCTCCGCCCACTCGCGCACGACGTCATCGACGATCACGCCGTCGTGATCAGCCGTCACCAGAAGCTGTCGTCCCGTCGCACGCGACATGTCGATGCGATGCATCCACGGATCACGGGTCAGCACCACGTCGATGAGATAGCCGATGGTCCACATCTCCTTTTCGCCGTTGACGACCTGCGCATCGGGCAAGGCGCGCCGCCGGATCAGGCCAGGCGTGAGGCGACGGCCCCGCGCCGCGCGAGGGGCGATGCGGCGTGCCGCCTCGACGACCTCGTCCGGAGTCAGGTTCTCGCGCTCGCGCACCTGAAGAGCGGTGAGCGAATCGATGACAGCACCTCCGTGAGTCCTTGCCTCGGCGGTCGCGAGCTTCTGCTGCCGTGAGCTCTCCCACGGAGTGGAAGCCATGGTCGCCATCCCGACCATGTGGCACGCCAGCTGTCTCACGTTCCACGCAGGGCAGGCAGTGCGCCGACTCCAGTCGTCGGGCTCGAGACTGGCCAGCGCCTCTGCCGTCCGCTGATACTCGGTCCGGGCGAGCTGCATCGCCACCGAACGGTTCAGCCCGGTTCGACGCGGGGTGTCGGGGGTAGGCAGTGGCGATGTCGTGATCATGAGCTGTCCTTCACATGGCGGGAGGTGAATCTTCGGGAGGAAGGCCGACGGCATCGGCCCACATGTCGATGGACCGATCGAGGAGACCTGCGTAGGTGTCCCCGCCCGGGTCATTGGCGTAGTGCTGGTTGATGAGTCCGCTGACCAGCGCGATCACGATGAGATGGTCCTCGACCGAGATCCCGACGGCCTGGCCGAACTGAACCGATCGCTCGACCACGCGAACCGAGGGGGCGAACGCCTCGGTCGTGGGCTCGAAATCGACCAAGATCCGTTGGTTCATCAGCTGGTACCGGGCGAGATCTGCCACGGCGAACTCGAAGAAGTGACGCATCGTCTGCTTGAACGCCGCTCGGGGGTGAGCGGGCAGCGCCGCGTCCACCGCAAGCGATGAGGACTCGAACTCTTCCCATGCCTGCCGGAACATTCCGTCGTAGATGGCGTTCTTCGACGCGAAGTGCGAGTACAGCGAAGGGGCCTGCATGCCGACCCGGGATGCGACGTCGCGGAGCGTCAGCGTCGCGAGGCCGGACTCCCTGGCCACGGTCCACGCGGCATCGAGAATCTCGCGGCGCGTGGACTCACGTCGTTCGGCTACCCGATCACGCTTAGGCATATCTAACATGATTAGGACGATCCTCCTGCCGTCAGATCTTGTCAAGAGTTGATCCTGAACGCGTGACCCATTCCGTGCTGCTGGACGCGTCGCACACCCTCATCAGTCAACATGTGGGCGAAATGAGTTCACCGGCGGCGGATTGCCAGTGATACTGACGGTGTGAACGATCTGGAATACGACCGGCTCCAGCGCGCCGGCAAGGACCACTTGTGGATGCACTTCTCGCGGCACGGCATGTACGAGCAGCACGACATACCCG
>NZ_JBAVCB010000185.1:0-7149 GCF_049586495.1 Aeromicrobium sp.
CCCGCCTCCGCTACACACCGCATGACACCGCAGCACACCGATCAAGAAGAGGCACCCTCGTGGCCAGCAAGAGCTCTGACGTTCGTCCCAAGATCACCTTGGCCTGCACCGAGTGCAAGGAACGCAATTACATCACCAAGAAGAACCGTCGCAACGACCCCGATCGTCTCGACATCAAGAAGTTCTGCCCCCGGTGCAAGGTGCACCAGCTGCACCGCGAGACGCGCTGACCCCAAGCACCTGCACGACAGCCCCTCCTGCGCGCGCCGGAGGGGTTTCGTCATGTTCCGGGACAGCACGTCGTGGCTGCTAGCGTCGTCGCCGTGGACCTCGCCGACCTGACCACCCTGCGCCTGGGTGGCCCCGCCCGGACGTACGTGGTCGTCGAGACCGAACAGCAGCTGATCGACGCCGTCCGCGACGCCGACGCTGCAGGTGTCGCGTCCCTGCTGGTCGCCGGAGGCAGCAACCTCGTGGTGGCGGACGCGGGTTTCGACGGGACGGTTGTGCAGATCGCCACACGGGGGATCACGGTCGATCGCGACGCGTGCAGCGGCGCGATGGTCACGGTGGCTGCCGGCGAACCCTGGGACGATTTCGTCGCACGCGCCGTGGGGGAGCAGTGGGTCGGGATCGAGGCGTTGTCGGGCATTCCCGGATCGGTCGGCGCCACGCCGATCCAGAACGTCGGCGCCTACGGCCAGGAGGTCGCCGACTCGATCGCCACGGTCCGGGTGCTGGATCGTCTCGAGGGCCGCATTCGCACCCTGGCCGCCGCAGACTGTGGATTCGGATACCGGCACAGTCGATTCAAGGCCGAGCCGGACCGCTACCTCGTCCTGACCGTCACGTTCCAGCTCCGCCTCGGTGCTCTCGGCGCTCCTGTGGCCTATGCCGAGCTCGCTCGCACGCTGGGCGTCGAGGTGGGCGAACGAGCTTCGCTCACGGCGGTTCGCGACGCCGTGCTGGCGCTGCGTCGCGGCAAGGGGATGGTCCTCGACGCCGCCGATCACGACACATGGAGTGCGGGGTCGTTCTTCACCAATCCACTGCTCACCTCCGAGCAGGCAGACACTCTCCCTGCCGAGGCGCCCCGATTCGCGCAGGCCGATGGGTCGATCAAGACGAGCGCAGCCTGGCTGATCGATCGGGCAGGATTCGGCCAGGGGCACGGCACCGGTGCGGCAAGATTGTCGACCAAGCACGTCCTCGCGCTCACCAACCGGGGGGGAGCCACGACCGCCGATCTGCTGGCCCTGGCTCGCGAGGTCCGCGACGGCGTCGAGGCGGCCTACGGCATCGTGCTGATCAACGAGCCGGTGCTCATCGGGTGTGCGCTGTAGCGGCCGTCACGACGGGTAGCCGCTGTCGTAGCCGTTGATCACGGCGATGCCGGTCACCATCAACAGCAGGACGATGATGCCCAGCACCAGGAGCACGGTGCCGATGATGCCCATCACCAGACCTGCCTTGGCCTGCCCGCGCCCCTGCCAGCGGCCGGGCTCACGGTCGATGTCGCGCAGGGTCGACACGCCGTAGTACCAGGCCAGCGGCGCCAGCACGGCCACGCCCAGGACCGCGAGGATGCCGAGCGTGAGGGCTGCGGTGGCGCGAGGGTGCTGCGGATACGTCATGGCGTCATCATGCCGGGCCGGGAGGACTGGCGAGCCACGAGTCGACTCCAGCCAGCGCGTCCTGCACGAGGCCCGTCGGGGCCGCTGAGGCCCGCAACGACATGCGGGCGAGCTCGGCCAGGTCGAGATCGGCGAAATCCTGCGCGGCTCGCATCAAGGCGTACTGACCTCCCAGGCTGGATCCGAACAGCAACGGGTCGTCGGCGCCCAGGGCGACGTCGATCCCGGCATCCATGAAGGTGCGCACCGGCACCTCCTCCAGGGTCGCGTACACGCCGAGCGACACGTTGGAGACCGGACACACCTCGAGGGCGACGCCACTGGTCGCCAGTCGGTCCAGCACCCGGGGGTCTTCGGCCGACCGCACGCCGTGGCCCAGCCGGTGGGCGTGCAGCGCGTCGAGTGCGGTCGTGACATTGGCTGGTCCGAGCAGCTCCCCGGCGTGCGGCACGAGCCGAAGCCCAGCGCGATCGGCGATGGCGAACGCCGCCGCGAACTCAGTGGTGTCGCCCCGGCGCTCGTCGTTGGACAGGCCGAAGCCGAGCACACCACGGCCGGCGTACTGCGCCGCGAGCCGCGCGAGCGTGCGAGCATCGAGCGGATGTCGGGTGCGGTTGGCCGCCACCACGACGCCCATCCCCAGCCCGGTGCGTGCCGTCGCCTCGCGCACCGCATCGATCACGAGCTCGGTGAACGCAGTGATGCCACCGAACGTGCCGGCATAGCCCGATGGGTCGACCTGGATCTCGGTCCACACTGCACCGTCGCGCGCGTCGTCCTCGGCCGCTTCGCGCACGAGTCGTCGGATGTCCTCCTCGGTCCGCAGCACCGACCGCGCGACGTCGTACAGACGCTGGAATCTGAACCAGCCCTTCTCGTCGGTGGCGATCAGCTGGGGCGGCCAGTCCTCGACGAGGGAGGCGGGCAGCCGGACGCCGTCGCGGGCGGCGAGCTCGAGCAGCGTGCCGTGCCGCATCGAACCGGTGAAGTGCAGATGCAGGTGAGCCTTCGGCAGCGAGGAGATCACGCGATGGCTCATGACCGCCATCTTGTCAGCGACGCCCCGTCGTCGGTTGGTTCGCCGCTGCGGTAGTCAGTTCGACTCGACCGGGATCGACCACGTACACTTCCTGAACCGGCGAAACTCACTCTAGATCGTCATGCCCTCACCCGGGTTGGGCGAGCCGGGGCGTGAGACCGGTGGACGGCACTAGCTCAACTGGTAGAGCATCGGTCTCCAAAACCGAAGGTTGGGGGTTCAAGTCCCTCGTGCCGTGCCAGATCGAAGTACCCGAGAAGCGCAATCAAGGAGAACAGTGAGCGACAGTCACGAAGTGGCCAGCAAGCGCGGTCGGACGTCGCCCATCACGTTCTATCGTCAGGCTGTTGCTGAGCTCCGCAAGGTCCATTGGCCGACGCGCCCGCAGGTCATCAACTACTTCTTCGTGGTCCTGGTGTTCGTGCTGATCATGATGGCGATCGTCGCCGGCCTCGACTTCGGTCTGGCCAAGGCGATGTTCTGGATCTTCGCCTGACCACCCCGCGCCCCCTATTTCCCAGTGACCCCAGAAGAGGATGTCGACGTGCCTGACGTGACCACCGAGAACACGGAGCAAGACACGACCGAAGGTTCGGACCCCACCGACCAGGTCGAGGACGCTCCTGTCGAGGACGTGCCTGTCGAGGACGTGCCTGCAGACGCCGCCGACGCCACCCTCGACGAGGTCGAGTCCGATGAGGACGAGGCCCCCGTCGTCGACGCGCTGCAGGAGTTCAAGGACCGTCTCTACAGCCAGTTCGGCGACTGGTACGTCGTGCACACCTACTCCGGCATGGAGAAGCGGGTCAAGGCCAACCTCGAGAACCGCATCACGTCGTTGAACGCAGAAGACTTCATCTTCGAGGTCGTCGTGCCCACCGAAGAGGTCGCCGAGATCAAGAATGGCCAGCGCAAGCTGGTCAAGCGCACCGTGCTGCCCGGCTACGTCCTGGTGCGCATGGACCTCACCGACGAGTCGTGGGGCGTGGTCCGTCACACCCCGTCGGTCACCGGGTTCGTGGGCAACTCCCACCAGCCCGTCCCCCTCAGTCTTGCCGAGGTCGAGTCCATGCTCGCCCCGGCAGTGGAGGCTCAGGTCGCCATCGCGGCCGACGCCTCCGATCAGCAGCAGACGGCTGCGGCCGCCAAGATCGAGTTCACCGACTTCGCGGTCAACGACTCCGTCATGGTGGTCGATGGCCCGTTCGCCACGCTGCACGCGACCATCACCGAGATGAACATCGACGCTCAGCGGGTCAAGGCCCTGGTCGAGATCTTCGGTCGCGAAACGCCGGTCGAGCTCAGCTTCACCCAGATTCAGAAGGTCTGACCGCGCGAGCGATCACAGGCACAACCCCACTACGAAGGACCCGAGACACATGCCTCCCAAGAAGAAAGTCGCAGCCATCGTCAAGGTGCAGCTGCAGGCCGGTTCGGCCAACCCTGCACCGCCCGTCGGTACCGCACTCGGCCCTCACGGCGTCAACATCATGGAGTTCTGCAAGGCGTACAACGCCGCGACAGAGTCCATGCGCGGAAACGTCGTCCCGGTCGAGATCACGATCTACGAAGATCGCTCGTTCACGTTCGTCACCAAGACGCCGCCTGCGGCCGAGCTGATCAAGAAGGCCGCTGGCCTGAAGAAGGGCTCGTCGGTTCCGCACACGGACAAGGTCGGCAAGATCTCCAAGGCGCAGATCCGCGAGATCGCCACGACCAAGATGCCCGACCTCAACGCCAACGACATTGATCAGGCGATGAAGATCGTGGAGGGCACAGCGCGCTCCATGGGCGTCACGACCGACTAGTTCCATCCCCGTACCACTAGTGGCAGGGCCAGCTGGGCCCGCTTGACCACGACTGGTGACACACCCACACACAAAAGGAAGTACCAGAGATGGCACAGCACTCCAAGGCATACCGCGCGGTTGCCGACAAGATCGACAGGGACTCCCTGTACACGCCCCTCGCGGCCACCACGTTGGCTCGGGAGTCCGGCAGCGCGAACTACGACTCGACCGTCGACGTGTCGATGCGTCTGGGCGTCGACCCTCGCAAGGCCGACCAGATGGTGCGCGGCACCGTCAACCTCCCGCACGGCACGGGCAAGACCGCCCGGGTCCTGGTCTTCGCCACCGGCGCCAACGCTGACGCCGCCCGCGAGGCCGGCGCCGACTTCGTCGGCTCCGACGACATGGTCGAGAAGGTCAGCGAAGGCTGGCTCGACTTCGATGCCGTGGTCGCGACCCCTGACATGATGGGCAAGGTGGGTCGTCTCGGTCGCGTCCTCGGCCCGCGCAACCTGATGCCCAACCCCAAGACGGGCACGGTCACGACCGACGTCGCGAAGGCCGTGGGCGACATCAAGGGCGGCAAGATCGAGTTCCGGGTCGACCGTCACGCCAACCTGCACTTCGTGATCGGCAAGGCGTCGTTCAGCGCCGAGCAGCTCGCCGAGAACTACGGCGCGGCGTACGACGAGGTCCTGCGACTGAAGCCGGCCAGCTCCAAGGGACGCTACGTCAGCAAGATCGTCGTCTCCACCACGAACGGCCCCGGCGTTCCGGTCGACCCGAGCCGCGTTCGCAACTACGCGGGCACCGACGAAGTCTGAGCAGCGCCGACGTATTCTCGGCCCATGCGCGTGACTCGAGTCCTCGGGGCGGTGGCCACCGCCGCGTTGTCCGCCGCGTTGCTGGTCGGGTGCGGCGAGAAGGAGGAGGCAGCCCGTGGCAACTCCTCCTCGGATGATGTTGCCGCAGCTGCGCTGACGAAGGAGAACTTCGGCTCGACGATCGGCGACGCGATGATCGCGTCGGGTTCGGCCCACCTGTCGATGTCGGGCACCATCATGGGTCAGGAGCTCGCGGCAGAAGGCGACCACAAGATCGGCAAGACGCTCGCTGACCATCAGCTCGGCTTGACCATGCAGGTGCTGGGCATGGATGTGGAGATGCGACTGTTCGACGAAGTCGTCTACGTCAACCTCGGCCCCCTGACACAGAGCATGTTTGCCACGATCGACCTCAACGACTCCAGCAATCCGCTGGTGGAGCAGTTTGGGGGGATGGTCGACCAGGCGGACATCGCGGCCCAGCTCGAGAACGTCAAGAGCGCCATCAGTGGCTTTGAGAAGGCTGGCGAGCCCGAGACGATCGACGCGGTCATCGCGCAGCCCTACACGGTCACGCTGGACCCCACGAAGCTCGCGGAGGGCCAGGAACGGATCCCCAAGTCGCTGAAATCCACTTTCTACGTGGGACCCGACAACCTGCCTCGGCGCTTGCTCATCGAGGTGCAGGGCCAGACGTTGACGCTCGACTTGTCGAAGTGGGGCGAGTCGGTCTCGATCGAGAAGCCGGCCGACGACGAGATCACCGAGTTCGACGTCGGGCGGGTCGCGACTGCCGCCTGACACACTCCGATTAGGCAGCCGTCACGGCCTGCCCTAGACTCGGGGTGCCGAAGACCGCTGGTCGGCCGCTTCTCGGAGTGGCTCGAAGCGCCCGAGAGGGCGGCCCGCGCAGGTTACGTCAGATGCTTCCCGCGTCCCGTGCCCTGTGCCCGGGACGTTTTTCTTTCTGGTGCGGCGATCGGTCACAGCATGACTGACCACCACGTACGTGAAAGGAGACCCATGGCACGCCAGGACAAGGCAGCAGCAGTTGCCGAACTCGCGGACAACTTCCGCGAATCCAATGGTGCTGTACTCACTGAGTACCGCGGTCTCACCGTCAAGCAGCTGCAGGAACTGCGGCGCATCCTCGGTGAGAACGTGAGCTATGCCGTCGCCAAGAACACGCTGACCAAGATCGCCGCCAAGGACGCGGGAGTTGAGCTCGACGAAGCTCTGCTCACGGGTCCGACTGCCATTGCCTTCATCAACGGTGATGTCGTCGAGGCGGCCAAGGGTCTGCGCGACTTTGCGAAGGCCAACTCCCCCCTCGTGATCAAGGGCGGCTACCTCGATGGTGCCATCCTGACTCCCGAGGAGATCGCCAAGCTGGCCGACCTCGAGTCGCGCGAGGTTCTCCTCGCCAAGCTCGCAGGTGGCATGAAGGCCAGCCTCTCGAACGCCGCGTCGTTGTTCAACGCCCCGCTGTCGCAGGCCGCCCGAGCTCTGGGTGCTCTGCAGGCGAAGGCCGAGGCCGACCCGTCCGTTCTGGCTGCCGGTGCTCCGGCAGCAGCAGAACCCGAAACCGCTGAGGCGCCCGTCGCCGAGGCTCCGGCCGAGACCGAGGCATCTGCCGACGTCGAGGCACCCACCGAGGGCTGAAGCCCGATTCGATCGGGGCCCCCTCGGGGCCTCACCACAGGAAGGACGCCACCATGGCGAAGCTCAACACCAGCGACCTGCTGGACGCATTCAAGGAAATGACCCTCATCGAGCTCTCGGAGTTCGTGAAGGAGTTCGAGGACACGTTCGACGTGACCGCTGCTGCCCCCGTGGCCGCCGCCGCCGCGCCTGCTGCCGGT
>NZ_JBAVCB010000186.1:0-9967 GCF_049586495.1 Aeromicrobium sp.
AGGCCGAGTCGACGCCCTGCGCGATGTCGGGGCTCTGCGCGTCAAGGGTGACCTGGACGGCGCAGGAGGCTCCATCGAAGCCCTTGGTCGAGGAGTCGTAGCCGATCTCCAGCACGCGTTCACGAGCAATACGCGCGATGTCGACGTAGGCCTCGGTGGTGACCTCGCCACCCACCAGCACCATGCCTGTGGTCACGAAGGTCTCGCATGCCACGCGACTCGCGGGGTCCTGCTCGAGCAACGCGTCGAGGACGCTGTCGCTGATCTGGTCGGCGATCTTGTCCGGGTGACCTTCGGTGACGGACTCGGACGTGAAAAGACGGCTCACATGTACTCCTGGTTCTGGCCGCCTGCGGCGACGCTGCACTGGTGAAGTCTAGCGATGGTGATTCGGACTGACTTCATGAGTCCGATCGCTGGACGACCACGTCCCAGATGGTGTGCGCCAGATCGATCTTCGGACCCAGCGCCACCTCCTGGGCCGATCCGTCCGACGAGAGGATGACGGCCTGGTTGTCGGGGCTCCCGAAGACCTGGCCAGCGCTGACGTCGTTGACGACCAGCAGGTCGCACCCCTTGCGCTGCAGCTTGGCTCGAGCATGGTCGATGACCGAGCCGGTGGCGTCGCCCGTCTCCGCAGCGAAGCCGACGATGACCGGTCGGCGCTCGGCCACCGGCCGGTTGCTGACCAGCTCGGCGAGGATGTCGGGATTTTCGACCAAGAGGATCGACGGCGCAGACCCATCGTGCGTCTTCTTGATCTTGGCGTCGACGAACTCGGCCGGTCGAAAATCGGCCGGCGCTGCTGCCATGACGACGGCATCGGCGTCAGCGGCCGCCTTGAGCACGGCCTCGCGGAGGTCCTGGGTGCTGACGACCGGCACGACGTCGACGTCGGCAGGGTCAGGTAGCGCCACGTTGGCGGCCACGAGGGTCACCTCGGCGCCTCGTGCCGCCGCAGCCTCGGCCAGGGCGTAGCCCTGCAGTCCAGACGACTTGTTGCCCAGGAACCGCACGGGATCGAGGTACTCGCGGGTCCCACCGGCGGACACGACGACCCTCATGCCGACCATGTCCCCTGCCCGCTGTGGCTCCAACAAGCGCAAGGCTGCCTCGAAGAGGTGCACGGGGTCGGGCAACCGGCCCTTGCCGGAGTCGACGCCGGTCAGGCGACCCACGGCGGGCTCGATGACGGTTGCCCCCCGTTCACGCAGGATCCTGACATTGTCTGTCGTGGCCTCGTGCTCCCACATCTCGGTGTGCATCGCGGGGGCGAACATGACGGGGCATCGAGCCGTCAGCAAAGTCGTGGTGAGCAGGTCGTCGGCGATGCCCGCGGCCGCCTTGGCCAACAGATTGGCCGTCGCCGGCACGACGAGCACCAGGTCGGCCTGCTGGCCGATTCGCACGTGCGCCACCTCGTCGACGTGCTCGAAGACCTCGGTCTGGGCGGGTTGGCCCGACAGGGCTTCCCAAGTGGCCGCGCCGACGAAGTGCAACGACGAGCGCGTCGGTACGACGCGCACGCTGTGGCCTGCCTCGGTGAACAGCCTCAACAGCTCGGCGGCCTTGTAGGAGGCAATGCCCCCGGAGACGCCCAGGACGATCTGGCTCATGTGCGCCTCCGGGTGTGGCTCAGGCCTCGGTCGTGGCTGTCGGGTCGATGTCCTCGACGGTCAGGAGCTCGGCGTTGATCTCGCGCAGCGCGATCGACAGCGGCTTTTCCTGCGGGGCGGTCTCCAGGAGCGGTCCGACGTACTCCAGCAGGCCCTCGCCGAGCTGGGAGTAGTACGCGTTGATCTGGCGGGCACGCTGGGCGCTGTAGAGCACCAGCTTGTACTTGCTGTCGGCCTTCTCCAGCAGGTCGTCGAGCGGCGGGTTGGTGATGCCTTCGGCGACAGAGCGCGTGGTTGACACAGAGAGCCTCGCAGATTTCGTGGGATTTCGGGTTCTTCAGAACAGTTCAGGCACTGGCCGGATCACGGCCCGTGCCGAACAAGTCTACCAACTCCGCGCACGCGGTCTCGACATCCGTGTTCACGATGGTCACGTCGAACTCGGACTCGGCCTCCAGCTCGACCCGGGCGGTCTCCAGACGGCGGTCGCGCTCCTCGGCCGATTCAGTGCCCCGACCGATCAATCGGCGAGTGAGCTCTGCCCAGCTGGGCGGTGCGAGAAAACACATCAACGCTTCGGGCATGCGATCGCGCACTTGCCGCGCACCCTGGAGATCGATCTCCAGCAGAGCGGGCCGACCGGCCGCCAGCTGCTCCTCCACCGGAGCGCGGGGCGTGCCGTAGCGCGCCCGGCCGTGGACGACGGCCCACTCCAACAGACCGTCGGTGTCGACCAGCCGATCGAACTCAGCGTCGCTGACGAAGTGGTAGTGGACCCCGTCGACCTCACCAGGTCGCGCAGTCCGCGTCGTCACCGACACCGAGATCCAGATGTGGGGATGATCGCGTCGCACGCAGGCAGCGACCGTTCCCTTGCCGACCGCCGTGGGGCCGGCCAGGACGACCAGACGTGACCGGGCTCCAGGCCCGTCAGCCACGCGTCTTGAACTCGTCGAGCAGCGCCTTGATCTGGTTCGTACCGAGTCCACGGAGCCGGCGACTGTCGGCGATGCCGATGCGGTCCATGATCTCCTTGGCCTTGACCGCTCCCACGCCCGGCATGGCCCGCAGCAGGTCGAAGACCTTGATCTTGGCGAGGACCTCGTTGGCCTTCGACTCCGTGATGACTTCGCTCAGCGTGGCACCGGAGTGCTTGAGCCGATTCTTGACCTCTGCCCGCAGTCGTCGAGCGGAGGCCGCCTTGGCCAGTGCCGCCTCACGCTGTTCAGGAGTCAGCTTCGGGAGTGCCATGTCCTCGCCTCATTTCTCGTGCTTCGGTGTGGGTGCCGTGCGTGCTGCTACTTCAGTTGGATGTCGCAGGTCTTCTTGACGTCGGTCACGATGGCCCTGCGCTGTGGCGTGGTGTCGTTGAACTGCGTGTACGCCTTGTTCAGCACCTCGATGTCGCCGGCACTCAGCGCGGTGCGCTTGTCCTCATCGGCCATGTCCTGCAGCGCGAAGCCAACGTCTCTCTGCGCCGTGACGACGCCCTTCGTGGCGCGCGTCAGGGTGGTCCACTCCTCGTCGACCGGGGTGGGAGCGACCTTGCTGATCGAGGCCAGCGCCTTGGCGTACGACGCGTAGGCATCATCGGATCGTTTCGCGCCGAAGCTGTCGAGCGACTTCTGGTGGGTCTCGACCGCCACGCAGTAGGGGTCATCCGCTCCGCATCCGCCAAGCACCAGAGCACCGAGCATCACCGTCGTCGCCGCAGCAGCGGTCGTGACGCCGTTCGCCATGCGGGTCCTCCTCCTGATCCCTGGTGCAGGTGCTAGGAGCCTACAAGTTCAGCGTTGGTCCGAACGGCTTCCGCGCGCAGTGTCGCGGCATCTGGTCCAGCGGCCAAGATCCCGCGCGAGCTGGACGCGAGCACCTGATCGAACACTGACCCGAACAGCCGGCGCAGGTCCACCACCGTGCCGCCCTGCGCCCCGAAGCCGGGCACCAGCAGCGGCCCATTGATGTCGAGGGGCTCGATCGAGGAGCCGATCGTCGCGCCGACCACGGCGCCGAACGAGCCGATCGGCGAAGCGCCGGTGTTCATCGACCGCAGCTGGGACAGGACCGAACCGGCCACCGTCTCACCGGATTCGGTCCGGGCGTGTTGATACTGCGGACCTTCCTTGTTCGAGGTCAGGGCGAGGACGAACACGCCAGCATCGTTGTCGGCGGCGACGTCGAAGAACGGTCGCAGCGAGCCGAAGCCGAGGAATGGACTGACTGTCACGGCGTCGGCGGCCATGGGGGCGTCCTCATCGAGGTAGGCCTCCGCGTACGCCGCTGCCGTGCTGTCGATGTCGCCGCGCTTCACATCGAGCACGGTCAGCGTCCCGGTGTGCCGGAAGTCCTGCAGCGTGCGTTCCAGCACCGCCACCCCGGCAGCACCAAATCGTTCGAAGAACGCCGACTGCGGCTTGACGAAGCCGACTTGGCCGGCGAACGCCTCCACGCAGGTGGCGGCGAATCGCTCCAGCCCTTCGATCGAGTCCGGCAGGCCCCACTCGCCCAGCAGCCGCGCATGCGGATCGATCCCGACGCACAGTGGTCCGTAGGCGCGGCGGGCCGCATCGAAGCGCGAACCGAAGCTCATGCCCGTGATTCCTGTTTGATGCGCTCGCGACCGGCCCGCACCAGCGCTCCCCACTCCTGCAACGATGTGACGCCAATGCTGCCGTCGATCATCGCCTCGATGCCTTGGACCGCGGCCGCCAAGCCCTGCACCGTGGTGATGCACGGAATGCCCTCGGCTACCGCAGCGGTGCGGATCTCATAGCCGTCGACCCGTGCGTTGGTGCCAGCGGAGATGCCATGCGGCGTGTTGATGATCAGCTGCACGTCCTGCTCGCGGATCTTCTCCACGATGGTCGATGGGGGTTGGCCCGGAAGCGGATTCTCGTGCAGCTTGCGCATCACGGTGGCGTGGACGCCGTTTCGAGCGAGGACCACTGCTGTGCCGCTGGTGGCCAGAATCTCAAAGCCGAGGTCGGCCAGACGCTTGACCGGGAAGATCATGTGCCGCTTGTCGCGGTTCGCGACCGACACGAACACCTTGCCCGAAGTCGGCAGGCCGTTCTGGGCCCCCGCCTGGCTCTTGGCGAAGGCGGTGCCGAACGTGGTGTCAAAGCCCATGACCTCGCCAGTGGATCGCATCTCGGGGCCGAGCAGGGTGTCGACGTAGGTGCCCTCGTAGGTGCGGAAGCGGTTGAACGGCATCACGGCCTCCTTGACCGCGATCGGAGCGTCATCGGGCAGTCGCCCACCGTCGCCGGTGGCCGGCAGGAGACCGGCCGCGCGCAGATCGGCGATCGACTCCCCCAGCATGATCCGGGCTGCGGCCTTCGCCAGCGGTGTCGCCGTGGCCTTGGACACGAACGGCACCGTGCGCGAGGCCCTCGGATTGGCCTCGATGACGTAGAGGATGTCCGAGGACAGCGCGAACTGGATGTTGATCAGCCCGAGCACCCCCACACCCTTGGCGATCGCCTCGGTGGACTCTCGGATTCGTCCGATCTCCAGGTCGCCGAGCGTGATCGGCGGCAGCGCGCAGGCCGAGTCGCCAGAGTGCACGCCAGCCTCCTCGATGTGCTCCATCACACCGCCAAGAAACAGTTCGGTGCCGTCGTAGAGCGCGTCGACGTCGATCTCGATCGCGTCGTCGAGGAAGCGATCGACCAAGACCGGCCGTTCCGGCGAGATCTCGGTGGCGCGATTGATGTAGTCGGCCAGCGTGGCCTCGTCGTACACGATCTCCATGCCACGTCCGCCGAGCACGTAGGACGGACGGACCAGCACCGGGTACCCGATCTCGTCGGCGATCTCCTTGGCGTGCTCGAAGGTGGTGGCCATGCCGTGCTTCGGAGCCGGCAGGCCCGCTGCGGCGAGCACCTGACCGAACGCACCGCGCTCCTCGGCCAGGTCGATGGCCGCCGGCTGGGTGCCCACGATCGGCACCCCCGCGGCCTCGAGTCCTGCTGCCAGCCCGAGCGGCGTCTGGCCGCCCAGCTGCACGATGACGCCGGCGATCGGACCCGCCAGCTGCTCGGCGTGCACGATCTCGAGCACGTCCTCCAGCGTCAGCGGCTCGAAGTACAGCCGGTCTGAGGTGTCATAGTCGGTCGAGACGGTCTCGGGATTGCAGTTGACCATGATCGTCTCGTAGCCGACGTCAGACAGCGCCATCACCGCATGCACGCACGAGTAGTCGAACTCGATGCCCTGCCCGATGCGGTTGGGCCCGCTACCCAGCACGATGACGGCGGGCTTCTCGCGGGGCTCGACCTCGGTCTCCTCGTCATAGGACGAGTAGTGGTACGGCGTCGTGGCGGCGAACTCCGCGGCGCAGGTGTCGACGGTCTTGTAGACCGGCCGCACCCCGAGCGCGTGGCGCACTCCTCGCACGACGGCTTCACTCATGTCGCGGATCTGGGCGATCTGGGCGTCGCTGAAGCCGTGCCGCTTCGCGCGCCGCAGCACGGTCGGATTGAGCTCGCGCGCCTCGATCAGATCCCGCGCAACCTCGTGGATCAAGAACAGCTGATCGACGAACCACGGATCGATCCGGGTCGACTCGTTGATCTCCTCGGGTGTGGCGCCGGCCCGAATCGCATCCATGACCAGCCGGAGTCGGCCGTCATGAGGTCGCGCGATCTCGGTGAGCAGGGTCGCCTTGTCGCCGGGCTCACCCGTCCAGCTGAAAGCCGCCTCAGGTCGTTCCAGCGATCGCAGTGCCTTGCCGAGCGCCTCGGTGAAGTTGCGGCCGATCGCCATCGCCTCGCCCACTGACTTCATGTGCGTCGTCAGGGTGGAGTCGGCGGCGGGAAACTTCTCGAAGGCGAACCGCGGCACCTTGACCACGACGTAGTCGAGCGTGGGCTCGAAGGAGGCCGGGGTCTTCAAGGTGATGTCGTTGGGGATCTCGTCGAGCGTGTAGCCGATGGCGACCTTGGCAGCGATCTTGGCGATCGGAAAGCCTGTGGCCTTGGATGCCAGGGCGCTGGACCGCGAGACGCGGGGATTCATCTCGATGACCACGATTCGGCCGTCCACGGGGTTGACCGCGAACTGAATGTTGCACCCGCCCGTGTCCACCCCGACCACGCGGATGACGCCGATCGAGATGTCGCGCATGCGCTGATACTCGACGTCGGTCAGGGTCATGGCGGGCGCCACCGTGATCGAGTCGCCGGTGTGCACCCCAACGGGATCGAAGTTCTCGATGGAGCAGACGATCACCACGTTGTCGGCGGTGTCGCGCATCACCTCGAGCACGTACTCCTTCCACCCGAGGATCGACTCCTCGAGGAGCACCTCGGTGGTCGGGCTGAGAGCAAGACCCGAACCGGCGATGCGATCGAGGTCCTCACGGTTGTAGGCCAGGCCAGACCCACTGCCACCCATCGTGAACGACGGCCGCACCACCACGGGGTAGCCGCCCAGCTCTTCCACGCCCGCCACGCATTCGGCCATGGTGTGGCAGATGACAGACTTGGCGACCTCAGCGCCCCACTCGGCCGGCAGGTCCTCGACGATGCGTTTGAAGATCTCGCGGTTCTCGCCCTTCTCGATCGCCTCGATCGAAGCCCCGATCAGCTCGACGCCGTACTTGGCCAGGACTCCGGATGTGTCCAGCGCGATGGCTGCATTCAGGGCGGTCTGTCCACCGAGCGTGGCCAGCAGCGCGTCGGGCCGCTCCTTGGCGATGACCATCTCCACGAATTCAGGCGTGATGGGCTCGACGTAGGTCGCGTCGGCGAACTCCGGGTCGGTCATGATCGTGGCCGGATTGGAGTTGACCAAGATGACGCGCAGTCCTTCTTCGCGCAGCACCCGACATGCCTGGGTGCCGGAGTAGTCGAACTCGCAGGCCTGGCCGATCACGATCGGGCCGGACCCGATGACCATGACGCTCTGGATGTCAGTTCTCTTGGGCATCAGGCATTCACTCCAGGCGTCACGGGGTGCTCGGACATCAGCTCCACGAATCGGTCGAACAGGTAGTCGGCGTCATGCGGACCGGCGGCCGCCTCAGGGTGGTACTGCACGCTGAACGCAGGGCGCTCGAGCAGTGCGAGCCCTTCGACGACCTGGTCGTTGAGGCACACATGGGTCACGCGAGCTGCACCGAACGGGGTGTCGAAGTCCTCGCCGATCGGGGCGTCGACGGCGAACCCGTGGTTGTGGGCCGTGATCTCGACCTTGCCAGTCGTGAGGTCCTGGACAGGCTGGTTGATGCCGCGGTGGCCGTAGACCAGCTTGTAGGTGCCGCGACCGAGGGCTCTGCCGAAGACCTGGTTGCCCAGACAGATACCAAAGTACGGAAGCCGATCGGCCAGTGCCGACTCGACGAGCGACACGGCGTGATCAGCTGTCGCGGGGTCTCCCGGGCCGTTGGACATGAAGACTCCGTCGGGTGCGACCGCGCGGATGTCGCCGTACGTGGCGGTGGCAGGCATCACGTGCACCTCGATGCCGCGCTCAGCCATGCGGCGTGGTGTCATGCCCTTGATCCCGAGATCGATCGCCGCGACGGTGAAGCGCTTCTCGCCGACCGCCGGGACCCGGTAGGACTGCTCGGTCGTCACGTCGGCCAGGAAGCTCGAGCCGGTCATCTGGGGTGCCGCTGTGACGCGTGCGAGAATCTCGTCGATTTCACCGGGACCCAGCGGAGCGCGACCAGACACGATCGCCGCACGCATGGAGCCGCGTTCGCGTAGGTGACGGGTGAGGGCGCGGGTGTCCACACCTGAGATACCGACGACTCCTTGGGCCTCCAGCGCCTCGTCGAGGCTGGCGGTGGCTCGCCAGCTCGAATGCACGCGCGCGGGGTCGCGCACCACGTAGCCGTCAACCCAGATGCGTCGGGACTCGAAGTCCTCGTCATTGATGCCGGTGTTGCCGACGTGCGGCGCGGTCATCGCGACGATCTGGCCCTTGTAGGACGGGTCGGACAGTGTTTCCTGATAGCCCGTCATGCCGGTGGAGAACACGATCTCAGCGATCGTCTCCCCCACTGCGCCGTAGGACTCGCCGTGGAAGACGCGACCATCCTCCAGCACGAGGATCGCGGGGTGCGTCATGCCTGAACCTCCTGAACCGGTTCGTTCGCCAGGGAGCGAAGCGGCCGTGGGGCCGGAGGCCGAGGCGAACCCCAGCAGACCGGCTCGCTTCCGCCTCGGTCGCTTGTTCCTCGCTCCCTCACGTTCCTCGCAGAGCTCGTCACTGGCGAGCAGGGAGTGGGTGTCGTCATGCGTGAACCTCATTCTCGACCAGCTGGCCGTCGAGCACGGTGGGTCGGCCGCGCAGCACGGTGGCGACGACGCGGCCCGGCAGCTCGCGGCCGGCGTAGGGGGTGTTGCGCGACAACGAGACCGTGTCGGTGGGGTGCACCACCCGACTGGCGGTTGGGTCGTAGAGCACCAGGTGGGCCGGTTCCCCCACGGCGATGGGTCGACCGTGGTCGGCGACGCGCCCGATGGTGGCGGGGATCGACGACATGGCTTGAGCGACGCGGTCCCAACTGATCATGCCGGTGTCCACCATCGTCTGCTGCACGATCGACAGCGCCGTCTCCAGCCCGATCATGCCGAAAGCGGCGGCGGACCACTCGCACTCCTTGTCCTCCATGGGGTGCGGGGCGTGGTCGGTGGCAACGATGTCGATGGTGCCGTCGGCCAGGCCCTCGCGCACGGCCGCGACGTCGTCATCGGAGCGCAACGGCGGGTTGACCTTGAAGATCGGGTCGTAGCTGCGCACCAGGTCGTGGGTGAGCAGCAGGTGGTGCGGCGTGACCTCGGCCGTGACGTCGATGCCTCGGCTCTTGGCCCAGCGCACGATCTCGACCGATCCTCGGGTCGACAGGTGACACACGTGCAGTCTCGAACCGACATGCTCGGCCAGCAGCACGTCGCGAGCGATGATCGCCTCTTCGGCCACGGCTGGCCACCCGACCAGACCAAGCTCGCCGGACAGCGCGCTCTCGTTCATCTGAGCGCCCTCGGTCAGACGCGGCTCTTGCGCGTGTTGCGCGATGACGCCGTCGAACGCCTTGACGTACTCCAGCGCCCGACGCATCAGCACCGCGTCGTGGACGCACGTGCCGTCGTCGGAGAACACGCGAACCTTCGCGGCGGAGTCGGCCATCGCACCCAGTTCGGCGAGCCGTTCGCCCAGCAGGCCGACGGTCACCGCTCCGATGGGCTGCACGTCGCAGTACCCGCCCTCACGGCCCAGCCGCCAGACCTGCTCGACGACGCCGGCCGTGTCGGCCACCGGGTCGGTGTTGGCCATGGCGTGGACCGCCGTGAACCCGCCGAGGGCGGCCGCCAGCGTGCCGGTCTCCACGGTCTCGGCGT
>NZ_JBAVCB010000187.1:0-9710 GCF_049586495.1 Aeromicrobium sp.
TCAAGATGTACGGATCCTCGAGCACGGTCTCCATGGAGGCCGGATCGGTGACGAAGTAGCCCGACAGGTGGCCCTTGTCGAAGCGCATGCCCTCGGTGAGCTCGAGGTCCAGGCCGAAGGTGTTGGATTCCTCGACCGTGATGACGCCTTCCTTGCCGACCTTGTCCATCGCCTCGGCGATGATGTCGCCGACCGTGGTGTCAGCGGCGGAGATGGAGGCGGTGGAGGCGATCTGCTCCTTGGTCTCGACATCCTTGGCCATGCCCAGCAGCTGGGCGCTGATGGCCTCGACGGCAGCCTCGATGCCCTTCTTCAGGCTCATCGGGTTGGCGCCAGCGGCCACGTTGCGCAGTCCCTCGCGCACGAGCGCCTGGGCCAGCACGGTGGCCGTGGTGGTTCCGTCTCCGGCGACGTCGTCAGTCTTCTTGGCGACTTCCTTGACCAGCTCGGCGCCGATCTTCTCGTAGGGATCCTCGAGCTCGATCTCCTTGGCGATGGAGACGCCGTCGTTGGTGATCGTGGGGGCTCCCCACTTCTTCTCCAGCACGACGTTGCGGCCCTTGGGGCCAAGCGTCACCTTGACGGCGTCGGCAAGCTGGTTCATGCCGCGCTCGAGACCGCGGCGGGCCTCTTCGTTGAAGGCAATGGTCTTTGACATGGGTGAATAACTCCGACTGTGGGTGGTCGACGAACTAGCACTCTCACTATACGAGTGCTAATCAACGCGATGCAATCAGGGCCGACTCAACGCACGTCGTGCAGCCACTCGAGGCTGCGGTGAGTGGTGGCGAAAGGGCCCTCGTGCTGCGTCAGCCGCCGAGGACCTCGTGGGCCTCGCGACCCTTGGGGCCGTCGACGACCTCGAAGCTGACGACCTGGCCGTCCTCGAGCGTCTTGTAACCCTCCGAGGCGATCTTGGACCAGTGGACGAAGACGTCGTCTTGACCCTCGACCTCGATGAAGCCGTAGCCCTTGTCTGCGTTGAACCACTTGACCGTGCCGTTCACCATCGACGAGCTCCTTGAACCGGCGGCGCGCTACGTGTCGAGACGCGACACGGATGACCCTACAGGGACACTTTCAGGTCTCACAGTCCTCATCGGGAGGACATTTCTCAACCTCCGGCCACCGCAGGAATGATGGAGACCTGGCTGCCGTCCGGCGTGGGGGTGTCCAGGCCCTCGGCGAACCGGACGTCCTCCTCGGCGACGTAGATGTTGACGAAGCGGCGCAGCGCGCCCTTCTCGTCGACGACGCGCGCCTTGATGCCGGGGAACGAAGACTCCAGCGAGTCCAGGACGTGGGTCAGGGTCGCGCCCTCGGCGGTGACCTGCGACTGGTCCTGGGTGTAGGTGCGCAAGATGGTGGGGATCCGGACGTTGATGCTCACGTGTGTCCTCTCGGGTCAGACGATGTCGGCGGCGACGAAGGCGTCGTAGGTGGCGGCAATGGTGGCGCGGGGGCCCACACGGTCAGACACGGCGTCCAACGTCTTGAGCCCGTGACCGGTGTTGATCACGACGGTCTCGAGGTCGGGATCGAGCTGACCGGTCTCGACCAGCTTGCGCAGCACGCCCACCGTGGTGCCTCCGGCGGTCTCGGTGAAGATGCCCTCGGTGCGGGCCAGCAGCACGATGGCCTCGCGGATCTCCTCGTCAGTGACGTCCTCGACCGCACCGCCGGTCGCCTGGGCAATGTCGAGCACGTAGATGCCGTCGGCAGGATTGCCGATCGCGAGGCTCTTGGCGATGGTGTCGGGCTTGACCGGACGAATCGCGTCGACACCGGCCTTGTGGGCGGCGGAGATCGGCGCGCAGCCCTCGGCTTGCGCTCCGAAGATCCGGCACGGTTTGTCCTCGACCAGGCCCAGGGCCACCAGTTCGCCGAACGCCTTGTGCACCTTGGTCAGCTGTGATCCTGAGGCCACTGGGATGACGATCTGGTCCGGCAGGCGCCAGCCCAGCTGCTCGGCGATCTCATACCCGAGCGTCTTGGAGCCCTCGGCGTAGAAGGGACGAACGTTGACGTTGACGAACGCCCATCCGTCCTGCTCGCCAGCGATCTCGCTGGCCAGCTTGTTGACGTCGTCGTAGGTGCCCTCGACCGCCACCAGATTCTCGGTGTAGATCGCCGAGTTCACCTGCTTGGCCGCCTCGAGGTCGCTGGGAATGAACACCACGGTGCGGATGCCCGCCCGCGCGCCAGCGGCGGCCACCGCATTGGCGAGGTTGCCGGTCGACGGACACGCGAAGACCTTGGCATCGAACTCGCGGGCGGCCGACAGCGCGATGGCGACGACGCGATCCTTGAAGGAGTTGGTGGGATTGGTGCTGTCGTCCTTGACCCACAGCCGGCGCAAGCCCAATTCGGCCGCCAAGTTCTTGGCCTCCAGCAGCCGGGTGAATCCGGGCTCGAGATTGGGACTCTCGGCGATGTCGTCGGGTACCGGCAGCAAAGCCTTGTACCGCCAGATGTTGGCCGGCCCCGCTTCGATCTGCTCGCGCGTGACGGTGCCAAAGTCGTAGGCGATCTCCAAGGGGCCGAAACACTCGTGACAGACGTAGTGCGGACCGAGATCGCGGGTGGAGCCGCATTCGCGACAGACCAAGTTCCTGGCGGGCCCGAAGGCTCCGTCGCGCAAGACCGGCCCGGTCTGGGGTTCGTCAATCAGGGTCATGGTGCTCCTGTCATCTGTCCCGGTCGACGTTCTCCGGGGCGGAGTTAGCACCTGGTCGTCGAGCGACTGGTTGCTGGGGCTTCAACGGGCCGCGTCCCTCTGCCCCTCATGATGAGGTGCCCCCAGAATAGGCATCCGTCTCACGATGCGTCCAGTCAGTCCACATGGCGAGACGAGAAGCGTAGCCGCGGTGCGCGATAGCCGCCATCATCGAGTCCCGCCAGCCGCTCGAACGGGTTGTATGACGCGTGATCGCCAGCCAGCACGTAGGAGACGCCGGCACACAGGAGGTAGAACGCCAGCATCACCGGACCGAGAACGACGGCGTACTGCGTGCAATGCCGGTCCTCGTGCTGCATCAGCACCGGACGGGCTCGTAGGTGTGCGAGATCGTGCTTGCTGACGATGACACTGCCGATCGTGAACGCGCTCGCGACGGGGAAGCCGTACCGATATCCCGTGGCGAAGTAGGTTCCCCTCCCCCGTGGCGTGATGGCGGCGCCGCCGATCCGGGCGACCAACAGACCCAGCACCGTGCTCAGATTGATCCAGTTGACCACGGCCCGGACGCGAGTCCACGGCGTGTGCGGCTCCATCATGTCCCAAGCGCCTCGGCCCAGGCAGCCAGCCAGATCGCGACAGCGTCGGGTCCGTCGAGCACGACATCGGCTCTGGACACCAAGGCGTCCTGCTCGGTCGAGGCCGAGCAGACCAGCAAACCGCGCATGCCACCGGCGCGCAGGTCGTCGACTGCCTCGAACGCGGGGATGTCACCGAGGTCATCGCCGCCGAACACGACCGTGCGGGCGCTCGTCTCGGCGACGAGCGCGCGCAGCGCATGCCCCTTGTCAGCACCGGCAAAACGCATCTCGAGCACCTGCTTGCCGGGCTCGAGCATCAGGCCCATGTCGCTGGCCACCGAGGCCAACGGAACGCGGAGCCGGTCAATGAGGTCCTCGGCCAGGCCGCGAGTGTGAACCGCGAGAGCCAGGCCCTTGTCCTCGATGAGTGCCGTCTCAGCTCCGTGCTGAGCCAAGATCTCAGGGAGACGCTCGGCCAGGCGATCGATCGTCTCGACCCGCTCGGACCCGATGGCCTCACCCGAGGCGGCGTCCCAACGTTCGGCGCCGTACTGGCCGAAGATGATCAACCCGTCGAGGCCGTCGACCGAGGCGAAACCGCCCAGCTCGAGAGCCTGCGTCACCGGCCGGCCGGTGATGATGGCCACCGTCCCGAGAACGCGACCCAGACGACCGAGCGCCAACACCGCATCAGGGTGAGCGAAGGCTTGCGTAGGGTCGTCGACGATGTGGGCGAGCGTGCCGTCGAAGTCGAGCGCCAGCAGGGTGCCGGCTGGGTCGTCGACCGGCGGAGCAGCAAGGATGCCGGGCATGGGCCCTATTGTTGCGGCCCCGACAAGATGAGGGTCAACCGGTCCATGCGCATCGGGACGATGCTCGGCAAGACCCGTGAGATGCCCACGTCGGTTGCCAGCAGCTCGGCCTGGTCCTGCAGACCGCCCGGGTAGTAGACCGTGTTGGCCTCGATCTGTCCCCGCCAGTTGCCCGTCCCCGACACCGTCCAACCAGCGGCCGCGACCTTGGCCGAGAACGATCTCGCCAGATTCCTGATGGTGGTGTTGTTCAGCACCGCCACCAGAGCCTCACGCTTGACGGTGGGAGTGGTGGACGTGGTGGCGGTCGGAGACGGGGTCGGCGTCGTCTCGGCCGGCGAGGCCGGGGCAGCTGGGCGAGGAGTGCTGGCTGCCTGCGCGTCGCCAGCGGAGGCAGGGGCCGGGTCCACGAGCAAGAAGCCCAGCCACCCGGCGGCTCCCACACAGGCCACGACGCTGAAGATGATGAACCATGCTGCCGGCACGGCCACCTGGTCCTTCGGAGTCCTGCGGTGCGCGACCACGACGAGTCAGACGTCGAAACCAAGTCGGCGCGCCGAGCGACTGCGTTGGCGTTCGGCGCGCAGCCGGCGCAGTCGCTTGACCAGTAAAGGATCGAAGGCCAGCGAGTCCTCGCGATCGATCAGCGCGTTGAGCACCTGGTAGTAGCGTGTCGTCGACATGTCGAACTTCTCGCGAATGGCTTGTTCCTTGGTGCCGGTGTACTGCCACCAGACTCGCTCGAGCGCCAGGATCTCGCGATCTCGCTCGGTCAGCGTGGGGGACAACCCGACGCCGGGCCGACCCGACATCTCCGCAGCGCTCATGGCCGCGAGTCTACGACATGAACTACACCCATGTCATTTGCCATGATGTATTCGTGAACCCGCGTGTCGCGCCGCCCGTCCGCTGGGGGATCCTTGCCACCGGCCACATCGCTGAGTCCTTCGCTGACGACCTTCGGCTGGTACCCGGTCACTCGTTGACTGCGGTGGGTTCGCGCAGCCTGGCCTCCGCGCAGGCCTTCGCCGACAACCACGAGGACCCCCGCGCGCACGGTTCCTACGAGGAGCTGGCGCACGACCCAGATGTCGATGTCGTCTACGTCGCCACGCCGCACGGGCGGCACGTGCGGGACGTCATGACCTGCTTCGAGGCCGGCAAGGCCGTGCTGTGCGAGAAGGCGCTCACGATGAATGCCGCCGACGCCGCACTCCTCGTGGGCGAGGCCCGGCGTCGCGGTTTGTTCTTCGCCGAGGCGATGTGGATGCGCACCAATCCCGCCATCCGCCAAGCGCGAGAGATGGTGCGATCGGGAGCCTGCGGGACGATCGGGATGCTGCACGCCGATCTGGGCTTCGTGGCACCGACGGGCAAAGAACGGCTCTGGGATCCCGCTCTCGGCGCGAGCGCCCTGCTCGACATCGGCATCTATCCGCTCACGTTCGCCCACGTGATGCTCGGAGAACCTACCTCGATCTCGGCGGCCGGCACCTTGTCCGGCCACGGCATCGACGTCGCCGGGGGCGCCACCCTGACCTACGCCTCCGGAGCCGTCGCCACGATCGGCTGGAGCCAGGTCGCGTGGACGTCTGACCGCGCATCGGTGGCCGGCGACGCCGGCCGCATCGACGTGCCGGCCCGGTTCCACCACCCCGATGAGTTCACCTTCGCCTACGGTGAGTCCGTCCGGACCGTGTCGGCGCCGCGCACCGGTCGGGGTTACGTCCACGAGATCGAGGAGGTCGGATCCTGCCTGCAGGAGGGCTTGACCGAGTCCGAGCTCCTCCCGCTCGACGAGTCGGTCGCGATCATGGGTCAGCTCGACGAGATCCTCGCGCAGATCGGTGTCGCCGGCCGCTAGCGATAGGGTGAATGCATGGCCGCTGGCACCGCAGACTTCGTGGTGATCGCCAACCGCTTGCCCGTTGATCGCGTCACGGCCCCGGACGGCGAAACACTCTGGCGCAAGTCTCCCGGCGGTCTGGTCACCGCCCTCGAGCCGGTCATGCGCAGCAATGGCGGCGCGTGGATCGGGTGGCACGGCGCGTCCGACGAGAAGCTCAAGCCCTTCGACCACGACGGCCTCCAGCTGGTTCCCGTGCACCTCACCGAGCAAGAGGTCGCCGAGTACTACGAGGGATTTTCCAATGCCACCTTGTGGCCGCTGTACCACGACGTCGTGGTCGCACCGGAGTTCCACCGCGAGTGGTGGGACTCCTACGTCAAGGTCAACCGCCGCTTCGCTGAGAAGGCCGCCAAGGTGGCGCGCAAGAACGCGGTCGTGTGGGTGCAGGACTATCAGCTCCAGCTGGTGCCCAGAATGCTGCGCGAGCTGCGCCCCGATCTGCGGATCGGCTTCTTCCTGCACATCCCGTTCCCCCCCACCGAGCTGTTCCAGCAGCTGCCGTGGCGCAAGGAGATCCTCGAGGGTCTGCTCGGAGCCGACCTGGTCGGCTTCCAGATGCCTGGCGCGGCCCAGAACTTCGTGCGTCTGGTGCGTCAGCGCGTCGGCCACAAGACCCACCGTGATCTGGTCTATCTGCCGGACGGACGCACCGTGATGGCCCGCGCCTACCCGATCTCGATCGACGCGGCCGGCTTCGAGGAGCTGGCTCGCACCCCCCACGTGCTCGCCCGCGCCGCCGAGATCCGCGAGAGCCTGGGCAACCCCACGACCGTCATCCTGGGCATCGACCGGCTCGACTACACCAAGGGCCTGCGTCAGCGGTTGCGAGCGTTCGGCGAGCTGATCGCCGAGGGCTCCCTCCACGTGGACGACGCGGTGTTCGTCCAGGTCGCCACGCCATCGCGGGAGCGCGTGCAGCAGTACAAGATCTTGCGCGACGACATCAACCGGCTCGTTGGCCGCATCAACGGCGACGTCGGCCGCATCGGTCACCAGCCCATCCAGTACCTGCACGCCTCCTACCCCCGCGAGGAGATGGCAGCACTCTACCGAGCCGCCGATGTCATGGTCGTCACGCCACTGCGCGACGGGATGAACCTGGTGGCCAAGGAGTACGTGGCCTGCCGGTACGACAACCGGGGCTCCCTGGTGCTCAGCGAGTTCGCCGGCGCGGCGTCAGAGCTCAAGTCGGCCTATCAGGTGAATCCGCACGACATCAACGGATTGAAGGCCAGCCTGCTCGAGGCCGTGCAGTCCGGACCCCGCACCAGCGCGAAGCGCATGAAGGCCATGCGCAAGCAGGTCATGGAGAACGACATCGAGCGGTGGGCCGGAAACTTTCTGCGCGAGCTGAACGAGGGACCCGGAGCCCACGCGATGACGCTGCGCCCGTCGGCCCCGTGACCCGCTGATGATCGACCCCACCGAGCTCGACGACTTCTGGGCCACCGCACGGCACCAGACGCGTACCAACCCAGTTCCCGGCTATCTCGGCACCTATGCGGCCGAGGCACTCGCGCCCCCCGCGTGGTCCTTCGGGGCGACAGCAAAACACGCCGACGGGCTGCTGGCCCTGGTGCTCGACGGGACCAAGACGGCCACCGCCAGCGCCCAGTGGGACTACGAACAGGTGGGCGAACCGCTACCGCGCGTCGGCGACTTGAGCATCGTGCTCGACGGGGCCGAACACCCGCGCGCCCTGCTCGAGACGATGCAGGTGGAGGTGGTCCGGTTCGAGGACGTGTCGGCCGAGCACGCCTATCTCGAAGGAGAGGGCGACCGGTCGTTGGAGCACTGGCGCACCGTCCATGAGCAGTACTTCACCGACCACGTCGACCACGACCGCGGGTTCACCGCATCCATGCCGGTCGTGCTCGAACGGTTCCGGGTCCTGTACCCACGCTGAGGGCTCTCAGGAGACAATGGGGGCGATGACGGACACGACGAGCACCGACCCGACCTCCGAGATCCCCGATCTGCCGGGCGACTGGACCGCCAGAATCCCGGCCTACGGCGACATCGAGGCACTCGTCGCGCTACGGCATCTCGACGAGCTGCAGGGGACCGGGGAAGCACACATCGATCCCGCCAGCATCGAGTCCGAGGTGGCCGGTCCGGCGTCGTGGACGCGCCGCCAGCTGGTCGCTGTCGGACCCGATGACGTGCCGCGCGGTTGGATCACGGTGCACGACCGGGCCGCGGGTCGGGCCCTCATCTGGGGCTACTTCGACCGCGACGTCGCCGAGGTCGACGACATCGCCGCCGTCTTCTACGCCTGGGCTGAGGAGGCCGCCATCGACATGGCTCGCCGGCGCGGCATCGACGCCACCCGCCTCGACGAGAGCCCGTTCGCCACCGACACTCGGCAGGCTGGCTGGCTGGCCCGTGCCGGCTACACCAAGCGCCGCACATGGGTGCACATGAACCGACCCGTCGACCCCGATGAGGCCGACCTGCGGCCGCGCGCGGGCGTCACGGTCCGCCCCGTCGAGCGGCACGAGAACGGCTTCCCCCTCGCCTCAGACCTGCAGATCGTGCACCAGATGCTCGAGGAGTCCTTCGAGGATCACTTCAACTCCTATCGCGAGAGCTTCCCTGAGTTCGTGCAGCGGTTGCGCGAGGATCCGCGGCACAGCTGGGACTACTGGTGGCTCGCCTATGTCGATTCTGAGGACGGGGAGGGTGAGCCGGTACCGGCAGGCACCGTCGTCTGCTCGCTGCTGACCGCCAAGCCCGGTGGTGCCGAGGGCTCGTACGTCGAGTACATCGGGGTCAACCGGGCCGCTCGCGGTCGCGGAGTTGCCAAGTCGCTGCTGGCGACCGTCATCGCCGATGCCGCCGAGCGTGGTCGTGACCGCGTCGGGCTCGAGGTCGACGACGACTCCCCCACCAAGGCCGATCAGCTGTATCTGGCGCTGGGCTGGACGGCGGACTACGCGACCGACTCGTGGTTCAAGGACATCGACCTGCCCTGATGCCTACACGACGTCGTGAATGGGCTCGGCCGGGAGCCTCTTGACCTTGCGGGTGCGCTTGCGGCGGCTCGGAATCATGGAGCGCATCTCCTCGAGCTTGCCGAAGCACAACAACCGGTCGCCGGCCTCGAGCACGTGGTGGCCCCGTGGATTGGGGATGACGCTGGTGCCGCGTTGCAGCGTGAGCGCGCTGATGTCGCGTTCCATGAGGCCGGACTCACCCAGCGGCTTGCCGACGATGTCGGACGCGGACTGCACGAGGATCTCGGCCACGCCGTAGCCGGTCGACACCGTGAGGCGTTGCCGGACGTCGATCTCGGGAAACGCGACCTGGTTGTCGATGAAGTCGATGATCGATCCGGCGACGTCGAGGTCAGTGGCCCGCTCGATCCCTTCCAGGCCGGGCGAGGAGTTGACCTCCATCACGAGGGGGCCGTCCTTGCCCTCCAGCAGGTCGACGCCGGCCACCCGCAGACCCATGATCTGTGCCGAACGCACCGCAACCTTCTCGTACTCCGGATCGAGATCGACCTTCTCCACCGAACCTCCGCGGTGCACGTTGGAGCGAAACTCATCGCCCTTGGCCACGCGTCGCATCGCCGCGACCACCCGGTCGCCGACGACGAGGGCGCGGATGTCGCGCCCCTTGCTCTCGGCGATGAAGCGCTGGATCAGCACGTTCTGCTTGGTGCTCTGCAACGTCTCGATGATCGCCTCGGCCACCTTGATGTCCGGCGCCAGGATGACGCCGATGCC
>NZ_JBAVCB010000188.1:0-1924 GCF_049586495.1 Aeromicrobium sp.
CGCCGTGCCGAACTACCTGAACTACCGCAAGGCATCCATCTACGGCGGATCCAACGAGGTGCAGCGCACCATCATCGCCGGCACGATCCTGGGACTGAGGGGCTGACATGGACTTCCTGTACGACGATGAGCAAGAGGCACTCAAGGACGCGGTCGGGGGTCTGTTGGGCAAGGCCTACGGATCCTCCGAGACCCGCCGCGACGTGATCAAGACCGATCCGGGCTGGGACGAGAAGACCTGGCAGCGGCTCGCCGAGATGGGCGCCCTCGGGCTCCCCTTCGCCGAGGCCGACGGCGGCATGGGCGCCGGTCCTGCCGAGGTCGCGATCGTGGCCGAGGAGATCGGGCGGGTCATCGCTCCCGAGCCGTACGTCGAGGTCGTGGTGCTGGCCGGCTCGCTGGTGCAGGCCGCCGGGACCGACGCCCAGCGCGCTGAGATCCTCGGCGGGATCGCCGAGGGCACGCTGGTCCCCGCCGTGGCCCACACCGAGCCCGGTGCGCGCTATGCGCTGGCCGCCTCCGGCGTCACCGCGAGCGGATCGGGTGACTCGTGGACGCTCAGCGGCGTCAAGGAGCCGGTCATCACCGGCCAGCGTGCTGATCTGCTGATCGTGACGGCCGCCCTCGAGGGCGGTGGTACCGGGCTGTTCCTGGTTCAGCCGGACGCGTCGGGCTTGACCCGCAGCGGCTACCGCACGTTCGACGGTGGTCGCGCGGCCAAGGTCGAGCTGTCCGATACCCCGGCCACTCCGCTGGGCGAGGCGGGCGCCGACCAGACCGACGCCATCGCCCTGGCAGTCGCCAAGGCCCAGGTCGCCTACGCCCACGAGTCATTGGGCGCCATGGAGACGGCGCTGCACATCACCACCGAGTACCTCAAGACGCGCAAGCAGTTCGGCGTCCCGCTGATGACCTTCCAGGAGCTGACCTTCCGCGCAGCCGACCTGTACGTGTCGCTGGAGCTGGCCCGCAGCACTGTCATGTGGGCCACGCTGGTGCTGATCGATTCCGATGACCCCGCCACGATCATCGAGGCGGCCACCCGGGCCAAGCTGCAGATCAGCAAGGCTGGCCGGCACATTGGTCAGGACTCGATCCAGCTGCATGGCGGCATCGGCATGACGGCCGAGTACAGCGTGGGACATCACATGTCCCGCCTCACGGCCATCGACCACATGCTCGGCGACGGACGCACCCACCTGAGCACCCTCGCGGCCTCAGTCGGCGACCACGGCGTCGTCGAGCCCCTGCCGTAGGGATCGCCGCACATTGTTGACCTCGGGGCGTGAAGGACCCCTCGCGCACCCGACAGAGGTCACTGACCCTTGCTGCCTTCCGGCCCTGGGGGAGTTGGGTGATGTGTCGCCGCGCGAGGGGCTGGCACCAGCATACGGAACCATCCCGATTCGTCGCACCCCGGTGGCGCCCGGTAACCTCGTCGACGGAGGATTCGCATAGTGGCCTAGTGCGCTCGCTTGGAAAGCGGGTTGAGTGAAAGCTCTCAGGGGTTCGAATCCCCTATCCTCCGCCGCAAAGCGAGGAGTCCAGCCACCTGGGCTCCTCGCTTTCCTCCCTGGTCTCATCGCGACCACCGGCGGAGGCGTGCCTCCGCCAACCCCCACGCGCAGTTTCAGGGGGCGGCGAGCTCTCCGGTGAGTCGACCGTGAATTGAGGCGCTGGCCGCGTTCAGGCCGATGATCTCGACCGACTTGCCCTTGCGGTCGTACTTGGTCGTGATGCTGTCCAGGGCTGCGACGGTCGAGGCGTCCCACACGTGCGAACCGGTGAGGTCGATGACGATCCGGTCCGGGTCGTCGGCGTACTCGAACTGTGTGTACAGGTCGTTGCTGGACGCGAAGAACAGCTCGCCGAAGACGGTGTAGACCGCCCGGGCCCCACCGTGCTCGTCCTCGACGATCTCGCG
>NZ_JBAVCB010000189.1:0-9087 GCF_049586495.1 Aeromicrobium sp.
TTGGCGACAGATTTCAGCCCGGAGCGGGCCAACCATCAAAACTACGAATACTCCCTGAGAACGCAGGCCTCAGGGCTCTCAGAAACGGAGTGGGGTCCCCCACGTGGTGCACATCACACGACCCATTCTCGGCGGTTCTACCCTGGCGTAGGTCAAGCCCATGGGCCGAATAGAGGCCCACCTTCTGACATTCATCTGCATCGTTGCCTACAGTGGCGAGGTGGACGACACACCTCGGGGATTGGATCTCGGTCGACTGATCGAGCAGGTGGACCAGGGCGGCGACCTGCACCAGGTGCGGCAGGACTTCACGCGGTTCATGATGCGGTACCGCTTCGGCATGGACGAGGTCGTGACGAAGCTCTCGATCCTGCGCGACGAGTATGCACACCTGCACGAGGAGAACCCGATCGAGAACATCTCGTCGCGTCTCAAGCGGCCCGAAAGCATCGTGGAGAAGATGTCGCGCAAGGGCACCGAGCCGTCGTTCGCCTCGATCGAGAAGACCATCACCGACATCGCCGGCGTGCGGGTCACCTGCAGCTTCGTGTCGGACGTACGGCAGGTCTTCGACCAGCTGTGCGGGCAGGCCGATGTCACGGTGGTCGACGTGCGCGACTACATCGAGAACCCCAAGCCGAACGGCTACCGCAGCCTGCACGCGCTGGTGGAGGTGCCGGTGTTCCTCACCGATGGCCCGGCGCCGGTTTTGGTGGAGGTGCAGATGCGCACCATCGCGATGGACTTCTGGGCCAGCACGGAGCACAAGATCTTCTACAAGTACCGCGACGCAGTCCCGCAGTCCCTCCTGGACGGACTCAAGGAAGCGGCCGGGACGGCTGCCGTGCTCGACGCCCGGATGGAGGAGCTGCACACCAAGATGCGCACCGCGAGCGTGCTTCCGCGTGAGATCGAGGACGAGCTGCGTTGCGATGAAGCCCTGGTGCCGGACGAGACGTTCCTGCGCCGGCTGCACCAGATGGGCGATGTCTGAGGACTCGCCTCACGTCACAATGGATGCGAGGTCGTACCGCGCGATCTCCTCGAGCTGCTCGTACGTGCAGGACGCGGGTTCACGATCGTTGCGCCACCGCTTGAACTGGGCGGTGTGCCGAAATCGCGTGCCCTCCATGTGCTCGTAGCCCACCTCGGCCACCAGCGTCGGGGCGATCGTGGTGAAGGACAGGTCCTTGGTGCCGCTCCAGCGGCTCTGCCCACCGGGCAACCGATCGCTGGCTTGAGCCTCGGCCTGCTGCCACTCCCCCCACGGGTGCTCGGTCAGTGGCACCCGCATGGCGTCGAGCTGGTTGAACAATTCGGCCCGGCGGGTCTCGGTGAAGGACGCCGCTACGCCCACGTGCTGCAGCTTGCCGTTGTCGTCGTACAGGCCCAGCAGCATGGAGCCGAGCAGCGGGCGGTCCTTGGTGGACGTCTTGTGCAGCCGGAATCCGGCCACCACGACGTCGGCGGTCCGGGCGTGCTTGATCTTGAGCATCGTGCGGCCATTGGGTGCGTACGGCTTGCTCAGGGCCTTGGCCACGACGCCGTCCAGACCGGCCCCCTCGAACACACCGAACCACTCCTCGGCCTCAGCGGCATCTGTGGTGGTGCGGGTGACGTGCACAGGATCTGAGACGCCGGCCAGTGCCCCCTCGAGCGCGGTACGCCGTTCTCCGAACGGCCGATCCAGCCACGACTCGTCACCCAGTGCCAGCAGGTCAAAGGCCACGTACGACGCGGGCGTGGCGTCGGCCAACATGTCGACGCGTGAGGCCGCCGGGTGGATGCGCTGCGAAAGGACGTCGAACTCCAACCGGCCGTCGACAGCCAGGTAGATCTCGCCGTCGAGCACGATGCGATCCGGCAGCTCGCGACGGAAGGCCTCGACCAGCTCGGGGAAGTAGCGCGCCAGATCCTTGGTGGACCGGCTGCCGAGGATCACCTCGTCGCCGTCGCGAAACACGACGCAGCGAAATCCGTCCCACTTGGGTTCAAATGACAGTCCACCCTCGACCGAGTCAGCCTTCGGCACTCCCTTGACCGACTTGGCGAGCATGGGGCGCAGCGGCGGCATGACGGGCAGGTCCATGCCTGCAGTGTTCCCGATCGGCTACCGGTGGGCCAGCACGTTGATGACGTGTCCGTCGGGGTCGCGCATGAAGAAGCGCCGGACGCCCCAGGGTTCGTTGGTCAACGGGTGCACGATCTCGACACCTCGCTGCATGGCAGCGTCATGGGCGGCATCCACGTCATCGACCTCGATCGACACGTCGGGAGCCACGGGCGCGGTCTCATCCCGGCTGATCGCGCTCAGCTGGACCGTGGGGGTCGAGCCAGCGAGCGTCGCGATCCAGCCGAGGTCCATCACGACATCCAGTCCAAGGACTGAACGATAGAACTCAGTCGAATCGCTCACGGACCCTGACAACAGATTCGGAACAATTCGCAGGACTGCCATGGCCTCCAGCATGCAGCCCAACACCGGCCACGGCAAGCATGTTTCGGCCACCTAGACTGACCTCGTGAATCAGCCCGCCGTCGAGGTCGTCGACCTCGTCATGCGATACGGCTCCACCACCGCCGTCGACGGGCTCTCGCTGACCATCGAGCCCGGAACGGTCACATCGATCCTGGGCCCCAACGGCGCCGGCAAGACCACCACGATCGAGACGTGCGAAGGATTTCGCGAGCCGCAGGCCGGCAGCGTCCGCGTCCTGGGGCTCGACCCGCGCGCCGATGCCAGGGAGCTGCGGCCGCGTGTCGGCGTCATGCTCCAGTCTGGTGGTGCCTGGTCAGGGGCTCGGGCACACGAGATGCTGCGGCACATCGCGTCGCTGCACGCCCATCCCCTGCCGGTCGATCTGCTGATCGAGCGCCTCGGGATGCAGCACTTCGGCCGCACCCCCTACCGGCGGTTGTCGGGAGGCCAACAGCAACGGCTCAGCCTCGCGATGGCTGTCGTCGGGCGCCCTGAGCTGCTGTTCCTCGACGAGCCGACGGCGGGTCTCGACCCCGCTGCACGACATGCCACCTGGGACCTGATCAAGGAGCTGCGCGGGCAGGGGGTCACCACGGTGCTGTCCACGCACTACATGGACGAGGCCGAGGCCCTGAGCGACTGCGTGCACATCGTCGATCACGGGCGGGTGATCGCCTCGGGAACTGTCGAGGAGCTGGCGCTGACCGGCGCGCAGAACACGATCCGGTTCGTGGCCCGCTCCGGGCTCGACGTGGAGAGCCTGACTCTGGTGCTCGGGCGAGCGACCCTGGTCGAGGAGATCACGGCCGGTTCGTACGTCGTGACTGGCGACGTCGATCCAGCCCTGCTGGCCGCGCTGATGTCGTGGTGCGCCGATCAGCAGGTGCTGATCGACTCGGTGATGGTCGAACGCCAGACCCTTGAGGACCGATTCCTCGACCTGACTGGAAGGCAGCTGCGGTGAGCCTCGACCTGTCCCCCCGGCCTGGCGCTGCGCCGTACCCGGCGATGGTGCGCCACCAGGCGCTCATGGAGCTGCGGCTGCTGTCGCGCAACGGCGAGCAGGTGCTGCTCGCTCTGGTGATCCCGCTCCTGCTGCTGGTGCTTGGCGCCACGGCGGGCGACATCGTCGATCTCGGCGCCGGCCGGCCGATCGACATCATCACGCCGGGCATCCTGGCGCTGGCCGTTCTCTCCACGTCCTTCACCTCGTTGGCCATCGCCACAGGATTCGAGCGTCGGTACGGAGTGCTCAAGCGACTCGGCGCCTCTCCCCTGCCGCGCTGGGGGCTGCTGGTCGGCAAGGTGGCCGCGGTCGTCGTCGTCGAGATCGTGCAGCTTGCCGTGCTCTCAGTGATGGGCCTGCTGCTGGGCTGGGAACCGGCCGGCGGTCTCGTGGCCGTCGGCCAGATGCTGCTGCTGGTCGTGCTGGGCACCGCCGCGTTCGGCTCTCTCGGACTGCTGATCGCCGGGACGATGCGCGCCGAAGCCACCCTGGCCGTCGCGAACCTCGTCTACGTGCTGCTGCTGGTCGGCGGTGGACTGCTCGTGCCTCTCTCCCGCTATCCGGACCAAGCTCGTCACCTGCTCGAGCTCTTGCCGTCCGGAGCACTGGGTCAGGGGCTGCGCGACACCTTCGCCGGCCTGGGACCCGATCCGTTCGCCCTGGTGGTGCTGACGGTCTGGGCCGTGAGCGCCGGGTTGCTCGTCTCGAGGACGTTCACGTGGGAGTGAGCTCTCCCCCGGTGCGCCGCACCGTCATCTGGTGGGCCGGCGCGACGCTGGTGGCGAACACGTTGATCATCCTGACCGGTGGCCTGGTGCGACTGACCGGCTCCGGTCTGGGTTGCCCCACGTGGCCGAAGTGCACCGACGACTCCTTCGTTCCGCACCGCGAGCTCGGCATCCACGGCGTCATCGAGTTCGGCAACCGGATGCTCACCTACGTGTTGATCGCCGTGGTCATCGCCATGGTCGTCGCCGTGTGGCGGTGGTCTGGAACCTCTCGCTCGCTGCGTCAGCTGGCGGTGGTCATCGCGGTCGGCGTGCCCTTTCAGGGCGTGATCGGCGGCATCACGGTGCTGACGGATCTGAATCCGTGGATCGTGGCGCTGCACCTGATCTTGTCGTTGGGTCTCGTGGCTCTGTCAGTGTGGTTGCTGCTGCGCGTGCGCGGAGACCGCCCGGCCGGATCGCGTCAGCCGCTGGTCATGGCCACCTACGCCGTCACCTGGGTGGCGGTGTACCTCGGCACGATCGTCACGGGCGCAGGTCCGCATGCCGGCGACGTCGACTCGCCCCGCAACGGCATCGATCCGCAGGTCATGAGCCACGTCCACGCGGCGAGCGTCTACCTGCTCGTCGCGCTCACGCTGCTCGTCGTGTGGCGATCTCGCGGAGCCGTGCGTCGAGCGGCCGCGGTGCTGCTGACCGTCGAGCTGGGGCAGGCCACGATCGGTTTCGTGCAGTACTTCACGGATCTGCCGATCGCGCTCGTAGCCGCCCACCTGGTCGGTGCGGCCATCCTCGTGGCAGCGTCCACCCGTCTGCTGCTGACCCTCGAGGACTCCTCACTAGGCTGAGGTCGTGCACGATCTCACGCTGGCCCAGGACCTCGTCACCCGCGCTGGGGCACTGGCCGCCTCGATGCGACGCGCTGGACTCGACGCCGAGCAGAAGACCTCGATCAGCGACGTCGTGACTGATGCCGATCACGCCGCCGAGGCGCTGGTCACCGAGTCGCTGCAGCGGGAGCGCCCGGATGACGGTCTGCTGGGTGAGGAGGGCACCGAGCGCACGGGCACCTCCGGTCGACGCTGGGTGATCGACCCGGTCGACGGCACCTACAACTTCCTCTCCGGCCTCGCCTACTGGTGCAGCGCCCTGGCTCTGGAGGATGCCGGTAGTCCCGCCCTCGGTCCCGTGCTGGGTGCGGTGCACCAGCCAGCCGCCGACGAGACCTGGCTCGGGGGTCGCGATCACCCCACGACCCTGAACGGGACAGCCGTGGCGCCGCTGGTCGATCGGCCGCTCAACACGTGCAGTCTCGCCACCTACGTGCATCCCTCGACCCTGCAGGACCCGGATGTGCGAGAAGTCTGGATGGCGGTCGTCGGCGCGGTCGCCACTCCCCGCATTCTTGGGTCGGGATCCTGCGACCTGGCAGGGGTGGCTGGCGGGCGAGTGGGTGTGTGGGCCCAGCACTCGGTTCCCGCCTGGGACTGGCTGCCCGGCCAGGCCCTGGTGCGTGCTGCCGGCGGACGCACCGAAGTCGTCGTGCATCGCGGACACCGCTGGCACCTGGCCGGGAGTCCTCAGTCCGTCGACGAGCTGCTCACCGTCCTCACCCGAACCTGAACCCACCGCGCCGACGAAGGTCAGGCGTCGAGCCAGCGTTCGCCGTCGATCGCGTAGACCCAGCGGCGCCCGGGCCACTCGGTGAGCGACCAGAGCTGGTGCCGCTGCGGGAGATACGTGATGTCCTCACAGCCGGTGGGCAGCACCCCGCGGTGACGGATGAAGTCTCCCGGTGTGCCCACCCAGAGATCGCCGGGGTTGTCCTCACCGTTGCTCGACGTGACAGCCCACGTGCCATCGGCGATCACGGCACCTTGCATCCTCGCGATCTGGCGATCATGCATGTCGGTCGGCACCGCCCACCCTCGGTCGTCAGTGCGCAACGTCTCGGTGTCACGGTCGATTGCATAGCGGACGAGTCGGTGGCTCCCGCCCTTGCGGCCGTACTCTCCAGCCACCAGGTGGTCCTCGTCCCCGGCCCGATCCAACGACATGAACGAGTAGGTCATCGCGCTGGCACCGGCGTCGTGCTCAGCGGCGAAGAAGGAGAACTGCGGGAGCGCGTAGCGGTAGCCCTTGGTGCGTGCTCTGTTGCGAACGTGGACGATGTCGTCGAGCCGAAAGACCCGAACGCCGGCCGAGCTGCCAGCCACGAACAGGTACTGGCCGTACCAGACGATGCCCCCGGCATGGACCCGTACCGGACGTAGCCGGTGGAAGACGCCCAGGAACCGCCGCGGCTCGACCAGCAGGACGTGCCGATACCGCGGAGGCTCCTCGTCCGTCCAGTCGATCACCGAGATGCGCGATCCCAGCAGCCAGCCGATCATCCCGCGGCCGTACCAGCTCGTCATCACGACGTTGCGACCCTCGAACATCCCGCCCGTGGGGTCGCCACCGTAGGCGTCGGCGGACGTCGTGATGCCCTGCGGAAACCAACGCTTCGATTCTTGGTCCTCGCGCTGCCACACCATGCCGGCCGTTGCCGCCTCGCCCGGCACGTCAGCGTGTGCTCCGACTCGGTTCAGGTCCGTCAGGACGCCGCGCAGGCCTACTCGTCTGAAGCGGCCGAAGAACCGGTCCGCGAGCTCGAACTCGCGCGCGGCAGCGACCAGGCGGTAGGACGAGGCGCCCACGGTCAGGACCAGGGGGTGGAAGCCTGCAGGACAGCCTCGGACACCGCTTCGGTGCGCAGGTGGGTGATCTGCTGATAGTCCGGATCAGCAACCATCTGGCTGAACGCAGCTCGTGAGGGGTACTCGACCAAGAGCACGACGTCCCAGTCGAAGTCTTCGCGCTGCACCAGTGCGGTGCCCAGATCACCGACGTGAACCACCCGAGCTCCCACCTTCTCCAGGAACGGAAGGATCGCCGTGGCGTACTCGCGGTAGCCGTCGCGGCCGCCTGCGGCGAACTTCAGCAGGTTGAGCATGACGACGGGGCCGCCCTGATCTTCGATGACGTATCGCTTGAGATCGGCGCCGGTGGGGTCAACGGGCATGATCGTGCTCCTTGGGAGTGAGGAAGAAACTCATCGTCGGGTCACCGGCGAGGCCAACGGCGGCATCACCGCGGACGCACCAGTCGACGCCGCTGATGCGGCGCACCGTCGCCGACATCAGCGCAGGAAGGGGTCAACCGCTGCCGCGACGAACAGCAGCGCGAGATAGGCGTTGGAGAAGTGGAACAGGCGCATCGGCTTGATGATGGCCAGATCCTCGGTGTCGCGGGCGCGGGAGCGCAGGTCGTGGGCTTCGATGAGAAACACGATGCCCAAGGCGACTGCCGCAGCAGGGTAGAACCAGCCGGTCGGCGTGACGGGCCACAACACCAGCGACGTGATGACCATGACCCACGAGTACAGGACGATCTGGCGCGACACCTCGTCGGACGAGGCGACCGAGGGCAGCATCGGGACGTCGGCGGCGGCGTAGTCTTCGCGATAGCGCATCGCCAACGCCCAGAAGTGTGGCGGCGTCCAGAAGAACACGACCATGAACAGCACGACCGGCGCCCAGGCCAGCTCGTTGGTCACGGCGGTCCAGCCGATCAGGGCCGGGAAGCAGCCGGCAGCACCGCCCCACACGATGTTCTGCGACGTACGGCGCTTGAGGATCATGGTGTAGCCGACGACATAGAACACGTTGGCGGTCAGCGCGAGGCCGGAGGACAGCCAGTTGACGTAGAAGCCGAGCCACAGGGTGGACGCGACGCCGAGCACCAGGCCGAAGACCAACGCACTACGAGTGGAGACCTGGTGGCGCACCAGTGGACGGCGAGCAGTGCGGCGCATCTTGGTGTCGATGTCGGCGTCGACCACGCAGTTCAGCGCGTTGGCGCTGCCAGCGGACAGGTATCCGCCGATGACGGTCGCCGCGACGAGCCACAAGCCGGGTACTCCCTGCGCGGCCAAGAACATGACGGGCACCGTGGTGAGCAGCAACAGCTCGATGATGCGCGGCTTGGTGAGCGCGATGTACGCCTTGACGACATCGGTGGCGGCAATTGATCCGGGGACCGGTGCGTCGGGCCGCATATCGGGACTGTTGGCGACGACACTCACGTGCAGCAGTCTAAGCCACGCGAGTAGGGTCGGAGACGACGGTTGGCCCCGAGCGGCCGACGACCACGACCCCCGTTCCCGACACACCCTCAGGAGCACGTGCTGTGACCTCAGTCCACGCCGATCTCGACTGGTCCGCCCTCGACGAAAAGGCTGTCAACACGGCCCGCCTGCTTGCCGCCGACGCCGTGGAGAAGGCCGGACACGGCCACCCCGGAACGGCCATGAGCCTCGCCCCCGCGGCATACCTGATCTATCACAAGCTGATGCGTCAGGACCCGCATGATCCGCTGTGGATCGGCCGCGACCGTTTCGTGCTGTCGTGCGGACACTCCAGCCTCACCCAGTACATCCAGCTGTATCTGGCTGGCTTCTCGATGACGCTCGATGACCTCAAAAATCTGCGCCAGTGGGGCAGCCAGACTCCCGGACACCCGGAGTACCGGCACACGGCCGGGGTCGAGGTCACGACCGGTCCGCTCGGACAGGGCGTCGGCAATGCGGTCGGCATGGCCATGGCTGCCCGCCGCGAACGCGGCCTGTTCGACCCCGATGCGGCGGCGGGAGAGAGCCCGTTCGACCATCACGTCTACGCCATCGCCTCCGATGGCGACCTGCAGGAAGGCGTCTCATCCGAGGCGTCGTCGCTGGCCGGCACCCAGCAGCTGGGCAACCTGACGGTCCTGTACGACGACAACGAGATTTCGATCGAGGACGACACCGACGTCGCCTTCACCGAAGACGTGGC
>NZ_JBAVCB010000190.1:0-31504 GCF_049586495.1 Aeromicrobium sp.
CGCCTCACCAGTCTCGGCCATCGCCGCGGTCCACTCACGGATCGTGTCCAGCTCGTCGGCGTCGAGATCGAAAGCGACCACGTCGGCGCCGCGGCGGTAGGCCTCGAAGGTGTGACGGCCGCCGCCGGCACCCATGTCGAGCACGCGGTCACCGGGCGCGAGTCCCAGCCGGTCAAAATCAACGGTCAGCACTGGTGGTCTCCCCAGGGTGGTGATGGCTCGGTGACGGGCGGTGCATGGCTTCGGTGTAGACGTCGACGACCTTGTCGGCAACGGCCCTCCAGCTGAACAGGTCCAGGACACGCTGTCGACCAGCGGCACCCATGGCGGCGCGGCGGTCGGGGTCGTCGAGGAGCCGCGCGAGCGCCTGCTCCAGCTCGCCCACATCACCGGGCTCCACGACGTCAGCGGCGAGTCCGTCTGGACCCACGACCTCGGGGATCGCCCCGGCCCGCGACACCACCAGCGGCGTGGCGCAGGCCATCAGCTCAGCGGTGGGCAGCGAAAAACCTTCGTACAGTGACGGGACGCACGCCAGCTCAGCCGATCCCATCCATGTGACGAGCTCGTCATCTGACAATCCGCTGACGAAATGCACGTCATCGCCGATACCTAGCTGGTCGATCAGGGTGGCTGTGACACCACCCGGCTTGAGCGTCGTGACGAGAACGAGATGGATGTCGCGCTCCGTGCGCAGCTTGGCAAACGCCTCCAGCAGCGTCGCGATGCCCTTGAGTGGCGCATCGGCCGACGCCATGGCCAGGATGCGGCCCGGCACGCGGGATTGATCGGTGGGCGGCACGAAGCGCTCGTCCACGCCCAGCGGAATGGCGCGCAGCCGAGCCGGGTCGATACCGAACTCGGTGACGACGTCTCGCGAGGACGAATCGGACGGCGTGATGATGAGTGTGAGCTTGCGCGCCACGCGCGACTGCATCGCGACGAAGCCGTACCAGCGCCTCACGCCGAACCTGCGTCGCCGAGTAGGGGCGGCCTGCAGATCGATCCGGCGGTCGATCGTGATCGGGTGGTGGATCGTGGTCACCAGCGGCAGCCCGAGCTTCTCGATGTCGAGAATCCCGCTGCCCAACGTCTGGTTGTCATGCACGACGTCGAAATCATCGATCCGACGGGAGAGCAGTCGGGTCATTCTGCGCGCAAACGTCCGTGGTTCGGGGAATCCTCCCAGCGACATCGTGAGGAACTCCTGCACGTCGATCAGGTCGCGAAACTCCCGCAGCTTCGGCACCCGAAAAGGGTCCGGCTCGCGATACAGGTCAAGACTCGGAACCTTGGTGAGGACGACGCCGGGGTCGAGCTCGGGATACGGCTGACCGGAGAACACCTCGACGTCGTGACCGAGCGCGACGAGCTCGCGGCTGAGGTACCGGACGTAGACGCCCTGGCCGCCGACGTGCGCCTTGCTGCGATACGAGAGCAACGCGATACGCATGCCGGACTCCTTTCTGCTCGGGCGAGTCACCGTGTGCAACCTCAATCATCCCTGACGGACGCGCGAGCCCGCCATGCGGCTACCGTCAGGTAACCCGCCAGGAAGGAACTTCATGGACGTGTATCGCACCCCGGACGACCGGTTCACTGATCTCCCGGACTTCGACTGGGACCCGGCGTATGCCGAGGTGAAGCGCCCGGACGACGATTCCGGCGAGCCGCTGCACATGGCCTACATCGACGCCGGGCCGTCCGACGGCCCCGTCGCGTTGCTGCTCCACGGCGAGCCGACGTGGTCCTTCCTGTACCGACACGTCATCGCGACGTTGGTTGAATCTGGCGTGCGCTGCATCGCCCCCGATCTGATCGGATTCGGACGTTCGGACAAGCCACTGTCGACCACAGACCACAGCTACGCCCGCCACGTCGAGTGGGTGCGCGAGCTGGCATTCGACCACCTGAAGCTGCGCGACGTCACGCTGGTTGGTCAGGACTGGGGCGGCTTGATCGGACTGCGTCTGGTGGCCGAGCACCCCGAGCGATTCACGCGCGTGGTCGCGGCGAACACCGGACTGCCCACCGGAGATCAGAAGATGCCTGAGATCTGGTGGAGGTTTCGCGAAGCCGTCGAGAAGGCCGAGGTGCTCGAGGTCGGACGCTTCGTCGAGTCCGGATGCGTGCGCGGACTGGCTGATGAGACCCGCGCGGCCTACGACGCACCGTTCCCGGTCGAGGAGTCGAAGGTCGGGCCACGGGCGATGCCCAGCTTGGTGCCCAACACACCGGACGATCCCGCTGCTGAAGCGAATCGGGCCGCGTGGGTCCAGCTGACGCAATGGAGCAAGCCCTTTCTCGCTGCGTTCGGCGACAGCGATCCCATCACCGGCGCCATGGCACCGATCCTGCGCAAGCTCGTCCCTGGCGCCCAGGGGCTGGAACATCCCGTGATCGCGAACGCTGGCCACTTGCTGCAGGAGGATGCCGGCCACGATCTGGGTCGCGCGATCGCCACATTCATGGCTGACTGAAGGGTGTCGCGGGAATACCGTGCCACCACCACCGGGTTTCTCTCCTGAATCCGGCACCAAGATCAGGAGACGTGGATGCTCGACACTGTCGCACGACGCGTCACTGGTCCTCCCCTCGACGCCGTGGGACGCCGAGTGGCCGGCGCGGGGATACACCCGACCACGATCACCGGCGCCGGATGGATGATCGGAATCGCCTGCTGCCTCGCCATCGTGGGCGGCGCCTGGGGCGTGGCGCTCGTCCTGTGGCTGCTCAATCGGGTGCTCGATGGGCTCGACGGTGCCGTGGCCCGTCAGACCGCCCCCAGCGACCTAGGCGGTTTCCTCGACATCCTGGCTGACTTCAGCATCTACGCCGGCGTGGTGCTGGCCGTGGCGATCGAGGTTCCCGACGCCCGTCTGGCCGCGGTCTCGCTGCTCGTGGCCTACTACCTCTCGGGTACGGCATTTCTCGCCCTGTCGTCAATCCTGGAGCGCCGACGCGCGCAGGACCACGCCGACCATCGCTCGCTGCGATTCGTTGGCGGGCTGGCCGAGGGCACCGAGACCGTCATCGCCTACGTCGCGCTGATGGTCATGCCCCAGCACGCCGCGACGATCCTCTGGGTCTTCCTGGCAGCGGTGACCATCACCGTCCTGCAACGCATCATCGAGGGCGTCGTGATGCTGCGGCCCGAACCCGTCCACGCACCCGTCCACTGACTCCCCACCTGCCCCCTCCAGGAGCCCCATCGTGCTGTTGTCCTCCGGTCCCCTTCGTCTGGCTGCCGCGTGTGCTGCAGGAGCACTGGCGTTGACCGCCTGCACTTCCGACGGCACCGCACCCGATCAGCCGCCCGCGTCTGACTGGTCTGCCGTCCTCGCTGACGCCGAGGGCCAGACCGTGAACTGGTACATGTTCGGCGGGGACGACGTGCTCAACACGTTCGTCAAGGATGAGGTGGCCCCTCGGCTCGACGCGCTGGGTGTCACGCTGAAGCAGGTGCGGATCACCGACACCGCCGACGCGGTCAACAAGGTGCTCGGCGAGAAGCAGGCCAGACGCGACAGTGGCGGCGCGGTGGACGCGATCTGGGTCAACGGCGAGAACTTCGCCACGGGCGTCCAGGCTGATCTGTGGTCCTGCGGATGGTCCGGTGATTTGCCCAACGCGAAGTTCGTGGATCTGGAAGACCCGACGGTGGCCGAGGACTTCGGCGTACCCGTCAACGGGTGTGAGTCGGTGTGGCAGCAGGCCAGCTCGGCACTGGTCTACAACAGCGACGACCTCGATGCCGCTGACGTCGCCTCGGTCGACTCCCTGCTGGCGTGGGCGAAGGCCAACCCCGGCAAGTTCGCCTACCCGGCACCGCCGGACTTCACCGGCTCGATGGCCGTGCGCTCGCTGCTGTACGCCGACGTGGGCGGACCTGATGAGTTGTCCGGCGAGTTCGACGAGGCCGCCTACACCGCCGCGACCGGCGATTTCTACGACCGCCTCAATGCGATCGAGCCGAGCCTGTGGCGAGGCGGCGAGACGTACCCGACCAGCCAGACCGATGTGGAAAAGCTGTTCGCCGATGGCGAGATCAGCGCGTACTTCAGCTACGGTCCCGGAGCGGTCGCCAGCCAGGTCACGGACGGCGTCTACCCGGAGTCGACCCGCGAAGCCGTGCCCAGCAGCGGAAACATCAGCAATCACAGCTTCATCACCATCCCCAAGAATGCCGCCCACCGATCAGCAGCGTTCGTGCTCGCTGACGTGCTGCAGGACCCTGAGGTGCAGCTGGCCCTGTTCGAGGCCACCGGCATCTACCCAGGCATCGACGTGTCCCGCACCAGCGACGACGTCCAGCAGCAGTTCGCCGATGTGCAGCAGAGCCCGTCCGTGCTGTCGCTGGCAGACCTCACCGCCAACGCTCAGCCAGAGCTCGCGAGCGGCTACCTGACCCGCATCGAGAAGGACTGGACGACACTCGTCCTGCAGAAGTAGCAGCGCGGATGACCACTCTTTTCACCATGCAGCGCCCCAGCGTGCGGCGCGCCCTGCTGCTGACACCTGCCATGGTGGTGATTGGCGGGTTCTTCGTCGGCGGCGTGACGCAGGCCGTCCTGCAGAGCCTGGGGCAGCAACCGCTGGTGGGGGACGCAACATGGTCGCTCGACGCGTACCGGTCGGCGGCATCCGATCCGGCCGTGACCTCCTCGATCAATCTCACGCTGCGCATCGGCCTGATCTCTACCGCCCTCGCCACCGTCTTCGGCGTGGGGCTCGCGCTCTTCGCGCGCCGGCTGGGTCGCGGCCGAGCGTGGATGACCCGACTGTTCCAATCGATGCTGGCGGTCCCCCATCTCGTCGGCGCTCTGTGCATCGCTTTGTTGCTGTCGCCGTCCGGATTCCTCTCCCGCGCCGCAGCCACGACGGGGCTGGTCGACGATCAGCAGCAGTTCCCCGCCCTGACACAGGACAGCTTCGGCTGGGGCATCATCGCCGAGTACGTCTGGAAGGAGACACCATTCATCGCCGTCATCGCGCTGGCCGCGATGACCGCGAATCTTGCTCGGTTGGAAGACGTCTCGCGAACGCTCGGCGCCCGCGGGTGGCAACGCCTGCTCCACGTCACCGTCCCGGTGATCGCGGCTCCAGTGGGAGCAGCAGCCGTGCTCGTGCTGGCCTTCACGATGGGATCGTACGAAGTGCCGATCCTGCTGGGTCGCCCCTTCCCCGCGCCGCTGTCCGTCGTCACCTTCCAGTCCTTCAGCGACACCGACCTGACGGCGCGGCCCCAGGCGATGGCGGTTGCGGTGCTGCTGGCCGCCCTGACCACGGTGGTCGCGGCTCTGTACCTGGTGCTCGTGCGCATGAGCCGCCGGAGCCAGCTGTGAGGCGGGCCGCCAGCACGCTGATCGTGGTGGTGGTTCTCGCCCCGCTCGTACCGCTGGTGCTGTGGGCAGGGACCCGCTCGTGGCGTTACCCCGATCTGCTGCCCACTGACGGTTCGACCCGGGGTCTGTCCCTGATCTTCACGTCCGAGACCCTCGCTGCCCTGCTGACCTCGACCGCCGTGGCGACAGCCGTCGCGCTGCTGTCGTGCGCGATCGGGTTGCCGGCAGGGCGGGTCATCGGCCTGCACCGCTTCCGAGGACGACGCCTGGTGCAGTTCCTGCTGATCGCCCCGGTCATCGTGCCGGGGCTGGCCGTCGTCCTGGGCCTGCAGGTCTTCTTCATCCGGTGGGGCCTGTCTGAAACGGTGGTGGGCGTTGCGCTGGTGCAGCTGGTGCTCACCGTCCCGTACGCCGCCACGATCCTCGGCGGAGCCTTCGAGTCGTTCGATCTGGACCTGGAGCACCAGGCGCGGGTGCTCGGCGCAGGCCCGACCCGAACCACGGCCTTGGTGACCATCCCGGTGCTGGCGCCAGCCCTGGCCGCGAGCGCCGTGCTCACCTTTCTGATCTCGTGGAGCGAGTACGTGCTGACCCTGGTGGTGGGCGGCGGCCAGGTGCAGACCCTTCCGCTGCTGCTGTTCGCCACCGTCAGCTCGTCCGACACCGCGGCCGCGGCAGCGCTCGGGGTGTTGCTCGTCGTTCCCCCGGTCGTGCTGATGCTGACCCTGTCGCGTCTGCTGCGCGTGCGGGGCGGCATGCTGATGGGCATGGCCCGCTCATGACACCGACCCTCCGGCTGGCGTCGCTGACCAAGACGTTCGACGCGATCACCGTGGTCGATGACGTCGATCTCGACCTCCCCACCGGGTCGTTCACGGCACTGCTGGGACCGTCCGGTTGCGGCAAGAGCACCACGCTGCAGATGGTCGCCGGTCTGGTCGAGCCGGACGCCGGATGCATCGAGGTCGACGGCGCCGATGTTCGCGGGATTCCGGCCGAACGACGCCCGATCTCGTTGGTGTTCCAGAAGCCCTTGCTGTTCCCGCACCTCACCGTCGGCCAGAACGTGGGTTTCGGCCTGCGGATGCTCCGGCGACCGCGCGGAGAGATCGCCGAACGAGTCGCGGACATGCTGAACCGCGTTCAGCTGGGTGCCCTGGCTGGCCGTCGCCCGCACGAGTTGTCCGGCGGGCAGGAGCAACGGGTCGCCCTGGCCCGAGCCCTCGTGCTCGAGCCGTCGCTGCTGCTGCTCGACGAACCGTTCTCCCAGCTCGACGCGTCACTGCGCGCCGAGATGCGCGATCTCGTGCGCAACCTGCACGACTCCTCCGGCGTCACCACGCTGTTCGTCACCCACGACCAGGCCGAGGCGGTCGAGATCGCCGACCGCATCGTGATCATGCTGAACGGCTCCGTGGAGGCGTACGACTCCCCCGAGAACCTGTACGCCCGCCCACCGAGTCTGGCCACGGCCCGCTTCATGGGTGTGGGCAACGAGCTGCTCGGGACGGTCGGCGATGCCACCTTCCGCATCGGCGAGACCACCCTCAAGGTTCCGCATTCAGCGTCGCCCGGTGCGGGCGTCCTCGTCGCCCGTCCCGAGTCGGTACAGCTCGCACCGCCGACCACGGATGCTCTCGCCGTCACGCTCGACGCCGTTCGTTTCGCCGGCTCTCATCTGGTCGTGTCGGGAGTCACCGACGACGACCAACGCATCGGGTTGCACGTCCCGGTGGGAACCCGGGTCGACGCCGGCGAGCGGATCGGCGTGCACATCAATCCCGATCGGTGCACCGTCTTCACTCAGGAGGAAACATGACCCGTCAAGGCGTGATCGTGCGTGTCATCGCGCTGGCGGTGGTCATCGCCGGCTTGGTCGTTCTCGAGACGCAGGTCGGCATGCCCAGCGGTCCGGCGGTTCGCGACTATTTCGACGATCTCGGACCGCTCGCCTTGCCGGGCTTCGTCGTCTTCTATGCCGCCGCAACGCTCCTGCCGCTGCCCAAGGCCGTCTGCACCATCGCCGGCGGTGCCATCTTCGGCTTCTGGGTCGGCACCGCGGTCGTGCTCCTCGGTGCGATCATCGGCTCGACAGGTGCATTCATCGGGGCCCGGTGGCTCGGGCGTGACTCCGTGCGCGGCCTGACAGCCAACCGGGTGCGCCGCCTCGATGAGCAGATCGGCCAACGCGGCTTCATGACGGTGCTGGTGGCCCGGCTCGTCCCGGTGATCCCGTTCACCACGATCAACTACGTCTTCGGCCTCACCGCCGTCACCCTGCGCTCCTACGTCACGGCGACCGCCATCGGCATCATTCCCGGCACCGCGGTGTACGTCGCGGTGGGCGCGTACGGCTTCTCACCGGGGTCGTGGCCGTTCGCGATCGCCGTGGTGGGGCTCATCGGGCTTACCGTCGTCGGCACCCTGCACGCGCGTCGCGTGCGTGCGGAGGGACAGCTGCGCTCCGGTGTCGAGGACGCCGCCAGCTCAGCTGCCTGACCAGTCGCCGCGCGCGAGTCGGTGTGCCTGCAGCCGCACCCTGGCTACGCGGGCCGGGTCCGGCCCGCGGCGTTCACCGAGTCGTGCAAGGGAGCTCTTGAGTCCCCGCCCCTCGCGCACCACACCGTGGCAGCGGTCACAGACCGCCAAGTGAGCCTCCAGCGTCTCCACCTCGTCGGTGGTGAGGGGAGCAGAGGGATCGGCGTCGATGTAGCGCTGGATTCGTCGAGCAGACCAGCGGCAGCGGACCATCGTGCGCAGTGCGTGGATCATGTGTCCCTCCTGGGGTGGTCGTGGTGAGCATCGGCGAGGTGCTTGCGCACCCGCGACCGTGCACGGCTGAGCCGGGACATCACGGTTCCCACCGGGATGCCCAGCGCCTCGGCGGCTTCCTTGTAGGCGAGCTGGTCCACGTCCACCAGCCAGATCACCGCGCGGAACCGAGGGTCCAGTGCCTCCAACGCCGCTTCGAGGTCGTGGTCGATGACCCGATCCAGCACCACATCCTCCGGGTCGTCTGCCACCGCTCGCCCGAAGGCTGGCTTTCGGTGTTCGAGGTCGTAATGCGGGTCTGCGGTGATCGGGCGCTGCCTCCGGTGGCTGTTGATGTGCGCGCGACGCATGATGGTGAGCAACCAGGCCCGGGGGTGGGCGCCATCAAAGGACTCGATGCCCTTGAAGGCGCGGATCAGCGTCTCCTGCACCAGGTCTTCTGCCTCTGACCACGACCCGGTGAGTCGCTGCGCGACCCGCAGGAGGACCTCAGCCTCGGGTTCGACGTGCTCGGCGAACGCACGAGATCGCTCGTCTGAACCGGTCATCGAGGTGTGCTCCACGTCGGGGGAACCCACCCTTGACACGAGATCATTCCCGGGGCCGGCACCAGAGTCGCTGGAATCAGAGTCATTGACTCCAGCATGGCGCAGGATGAGTGTCCTCCGGCCCGAACAGCGGGAATGCCCAGGGGACCTGCCCGTGTTCTCCCTGGTGTGCCCGCCAAAACCACGAATCCCGTCCTGCCCGCCGATCTCCCGCTGTTCGAGCCCACGGGGGCGGCGACGTCGTTCCCCTCGCCGTCACCGGGCCATTTCACCGTCGTGCAGGTGGTCCGCTACTTCGGCTGCCTGCCGTGCCAGGACTGGCTGGTCGAGCTCGACCGGCTCCGGCCCCAGCTGGCCGCAGGGAACGCGGACGCCGCCGCGGTGGGCGGGTCAGCGGACTATCAGGCGCAGTGGTTGCAGGAAGAGCGCGGCGTCACGATGCCGGTGTATCTCGACCCCGAGCACGCCTTTCGCGAGGCCGTCGAGATGACCAGACCACTGGGGTGGAAGCTGGCGAATCCGCGCGGCGCGGCAGCATACGTCCGGTCGCTGCGACACGGGTATCGCCCCCAGAAGATCACGAAGGACACGGTGCGCAGCCCGGGCGTGGTCATCGTCGACAGCCGGCGTCAGGTCGTCTGGAGCCACGAAGGCGCGCGGATCGGCGACTACCCCGATCACGTTGTCATCCTGCGCGCGCTGGAAGAACTGACAGCAGCCTGAGCAGGCGGGGTGACCAATGCCTCACCGCATCGATGCAGTCCGATCGCCGTCGGGAGGGTTTGATGGGAAGAGCATCACCGCACCGAGGAGTCGCCTTGCCCCGCATCGCACGTCGCACATTTGTCGCCGCCCCGGCCGGACTCGTCTGGACACTGATTCAAGAGTTTGACCGCTGGCATCCGCGACTGAACATCTACGAAGGCGGGCCGGAGTCGCCTCCTGACATCGTGGTCACCGTCGTCCAGCGTGACGAGGAAGCGTGGACTCTGCAGTACCGGATGCCTGAGCCGCCGTTTCCGATCTCGGATCACTGCGCCACGATCTCGGTCGTCGTCGATCGCGAATCCACCTGCCACGTCGAGTGGTCGGCGCAGTTCGAGAGCGATCCGGGCATCATCCACCTGCTGGAGGACCAGCTCGGCGACGACGTGTTCGCTCTGGCGTTGGATCGACTGGCCTCTGCAGCCCATGAGCAGCACGCGGCTGTCGTGGCTGCGGCGGGTTCCACCAGCGCCGCCTGACCTCGCCGCCGCGTGTCATGATCGGCCCGTGCCAGATGAGCTGACTGAACGCTGGATCGCTGGCTGGGCCGCGATGCGCGGTCTCGAGATCTCCACGAACGATGGCTGGCCGCTGATCCACGTGCGATCTGCCTCTCGGCGTTCGGAGCTGATCTGCGTTGCCCCCGGCGTGGAAGAATTTCGCACGCTGCTCCCCCACGTCGCCGGCGACCCCGCAGCGATGCTCACGGTCGTCGGAACTGACTTGATCGACTATCGCTCGCTGCCTCTGCCAGAGGACGTCCGGGTGGATCGTCACGACGAGACGTTGATGACGGTCGCCATCGAGCCCGGCGACATCCACGTCCTGCCTGACGGGCTCGTGGCCACGTGGGACCACGACGCTCGGATCACCCGCTATCACGTCCGGGAGGGCGACCGGATCGTCGCGGAGGGCGCCGTGGGGCTGCACGACAGCTGGGCCACGTTCGACGCAGTGGAGACCGCTCCCACGCATCAGCGGCAAGGTCTCGGCCGCCACGTCGTGTCTGCCCTGTCCGCGCACGCTCACAGGCGCGGGGCTCGGCATGCGGTGCTGGCCGCCTCGGCCGACGGACGCGGCCTGTACGCCTCGCTGGGCTGGACCGTTGAGCGCGAGCTGTTGTCGTTGATGGGTACATCGCCGCCCCAGGGTGGGGTCAGGAATGCCACTTCTCAAAGCCGACGACGATCAGGCGCATCTGGCGACGCGCGCCTTCCTTGATCTGCTGCTCGAGGTCGGGCCGGTGGTCAGGCATCTCGACGACCTCCTCGGCGTTGGACACCATGTTGCGCACGAACAGCCGCGAGACCATCTGCACGTCCTCGGTCGTCCAGGTGTTGATGTTCGGCAGACGGCCCAGCACCACAGCCAGCTCGCTGACGAACAAGTCCAGCTCGTGGCGAATCGCCTGTCGCACGATGGGCGAGCCACCGACGCGTTCGCGGGACACGAAGCCGAAGTGCGGCTTGGAGATCTTCACCGACTCGACCAAGATCTCGGCGGACGCATCGATGATGTTCTCGAACAGTTTCGGATCTCGCTGCGCTTCGCGAATCATGCGTCGCAGCGTGGAGAAGGACTGCTCGACCAGCGCGAGTCCTAGTTCGTCCATCGACTCGAAGTGCCGGTAGAACGCAGTGGGCACGACCCCAGCGTGCCGAGCCACCTGACGCAGGCTGACCTGCGCGAACCCTTGGTGCTGACCCAGATCTAGCGCGGCGTCCATGATCGCCTGCCGCGTGCGCTCCTTCTGCGCCTGGCGGGATTCGCCAGCAAGCTCGGTCATGCATCCATCCTAGTGTCGGGAAGTTCTGGTGAACACCTGTAGCCCCACCGTCAGGCCGGACCCGCACGCTCGTGGCGCAGGTCACGGGCGTTCGACTTGCACACGTTCGGGAAGCAAGACATGATCTGAGTGTACGCACGTGCACTCAATTAGGAGATCACTCAATGGGCATCATTCGCACCGCACTGGCTTCCAAGCCCGTCGCTGCCCTGACGTCTCCGCACCACGTGGACCACTATCTGGAGCGCATCCACCCGATGGCCACTGCCACCGCGGTTCGCGGCACGGTCGTCGAGGTTCGCCGAGAGACTGGCGACTCCAGCACCGTGGTGATTCAAGCCAATGGCGCCTGGAGGGGCTTCCGGCCCGGTCAGCACGTGCAGTTCGGCGTCGAGGTCGACGGCACCCGCAAGGTACGCGTCTTCTCGGTCTCCAGCAGCGCCGCCGTCCGCCGCGGGCGAGCTGGCCGTCGATTCAGCGTCTCTGTCAAGGCCCATCCCGACGGCTACGTCTCGCAGTTCCTGCACCGCGACATCACCCCCGGCACCACCATCTTCCTGTCGCAGGCCGAGGGCGAGTTCGTCCTGCCAGCCGAGGTCCCCGCTCACGTCCTGATGATCAGCGGCGGATCAGGCATCACCCCGGTGATGTCGATGGTCCGCACGCTGCGCGAGCAGCGCCACACCGGCCGCATCACCTTCCTGCACTACGCCCGCACCCGCGAGGACGAGATGTTCACCAGCGAGCTGGACGAGCTGGCCGCTGCGGGCGCCGAGATCGTGCGGGTCTACACCCGCGAGACCGCGCCCGGTGCTGACCTGTCCGGCCGGTTCACCATCGACCACGTCAAGCACCTGGGCATCGATCCGACCGACACCCTCACCTTCGTGTGCGGCCCGGCCGGCCTGATCGCCACGGTGCGCGACTCCTACACCGAGCTCGGCGCCGCCGATCAGCTGCGCCAGGAGTACTTCAAGGTTCCCAGCGTGGACGTCAACGCCGCCGACGCGACCGGCACCCTCGAGTTCGACGCCGCGTCGATCTCGGCCGAGAACTCCGGCGCGACCATCCTCGAGCAGGCCGAGGCCGCCGGCCTCGCGCCCGCCTTCGGGTGCCGCATGGGCGTCTGCAACACCTGCGCCGTCAAGAAGCTCAGCGGCGCCGTTCGCCACGTCGTCACGCGGGAAGTCCACGCCAACACCGACGAGACCATCAAGATCTGCGTCAACGTGCCCGTCGGCGACGTCACCGTCGCCCTCTAGCCACCCCTTCCAGGAGGAATCCCATGTCCCGCAAGCTTGCTCCCATCGAGCCGCTCAGCGCGTCGAATCACAACGAGGCTCCGCAGCCGCGGGTGGGCCAGAACGCCGACCAGCGCGCCACGATCGGCCTCGACCTGCTCACCTACGAGCAGCTCGACGAATTCGGCAACGAGCTCGACGCCGTGCGCCAGCGCGTCCTCGACGACCTCGGCCAGGCTGACGCCGACTACATTCGCCGCGTCATCCGCGCACAGCAGGTCGCCGAGGTGCTGGGTCGCATCGGGATCTTCTTCCCCTTCTTCCTGCCGGTCTTCATCACCGGCATCGTGCTGCTGAGCGTGGCCAAGATCCTCGAGAACATGGAGATCGGCCACAACGTCATGCACGGCCAGTACGACTGGATGAATGACCCGCTGATCGACGGCAAGAACTACGAGTGGGACATCGTCGCGCCGGCCCAGGACTGGAAGCACGGCCACAACTACATTCATCACACCTACACCAACATCCACGGCATGGACCGCGACATCGGCTACGGCCTGCTGCGCATCGACGAGGATCAGCCGTGGTACCCCAACCACCGCTTCAACCTTCCTCTGGCTTTCTTCCTGATGCTGTTCTTCGAGTGGGGCGTGGCGTATCACGGCATCGAGCTGGACGACTACCTCGCCGGCAAGATGACCAAGAAGGAATTCGGCAACCGCAAGAGCCGTCTGGCCCGCAAGGTGCGCCGCCAGCTGACGAAAGACTTCGTCGTCTACCCCGCGATGGCCTTGGCGCTCGTGCCATTCGTCGGCTGGTGGGCCCCACTCGCCGTCCTCGGCGCCAACTTCGCGGCCAACCTGGCCCGCAACATCTGGACGTTCCTGATCATCTTCTGCGGCCACTTCCCGGCCGAGGTCGCCACCTTCGCCGAGGAGGACGCGCAGAATGAATCGCGCGGTCAGTGGTACCTGCGCCAGCTGCTCGGGTCGGCCAACATCAGCGGCAGCCGTCCGTTCCACATCTTGTCAGGCAACTTGAGCCATCAGATCGAGCACCACCTGTTCCCCGACATTCCGGCGCGTCGCTATCCCGAGATCGCCCCCGAGGTCCAGGAGCTGGTTCGCAGGTACGGCCTGCAGTACAACTCCGGCCGCATGTCGCGCCAGCTGTGGAGCGTTGCCGCGCAGCTCGCGCAGTACGGCGCCAAGCCCCAAGATCCGTACAAGCAGGGCAAGAGCCCGGAGTCCAAGGCTCTGCGCCGCGCCAAGCGCGACGAGGCCGCTCGTCGCGAAGAACAGGCTCGTGCGCCACACTTGTCGGTATGAGCCTGGACCGGCGCGAGATCGCGAAGGATGTCGTTCAACAGTCGACTGAAGCCGCGATCGCCAGCGCCGGCCACGTGGTGGCCATCTTGTTCGAGACCGCCCGCAAGATCACGACGGAATTCGGCGCCTTCGGCACCGAGATCTTCGAGATCGCTGAATCCAGCCGCCGTGCAGGTCACGATGGCACAGACGCCGCAGACAGCAAGCCCTGAGGCGTTCGGCTTCGAATGACTGACATGACTTCATCTGTCGCCGTGATCGGCTCTGGCGTGTCAGGACTGACCGCCGCATACATTCTTCGCCAGCAGAACTTCGACGTCACGGTTTTCGAGGCCGATGACCGGTTCGGCGGGCACGCCCACACCCACACGATCGAGGACGCTGACGCCACGCACCGCGTGGACAGCGGTTTCATCGTGCACAACGACCGCACCTACCCGCAGCTGCGGCGCCTGTTCGCCGAGCTCGACGTCGACGTGCATGCGACCGAGATGTCGATGAGCATCTCGTGCGAGGGCTGCGGTCTGGAGTTTGCCGGCGGCCGCGGCGGCAAGGGCATCTTTGCCCAGAAGCGCCGCCTGTTCGACCCCCGGTTCATCAGGATGCTGCTGGGCGTGAAGCGATTCGGCCGCCTCGCTCAAGAACTGCTCGACTCCCCTGAATCGGCCGAGGAGCCGCAGACCTACGGCGATTTTCTCCAGCAGCACGGCTTCGACGACTACTTCTTGTCGCACTACGCCATTCCGGTGGTGTCCTGCGTCTGGTCCTCGGGCCACGAGACCGCTCTGCAGTATCCCGCGCGGTATCTGTTCACCTTCCTCAAGCACCACGGCTTCTTGTCCATCAAGGGCTCGCCGCAGTGGTTCACCGTCTTGGGTGGCTCACACAGCTACATCGACAAGGTGACGGCGTCCATCGGTGACGTCCGCGCCTCGACGGCGATTCGCCAGGTCACCCGTACCGCTGACGGCGTCGAGCTGATCGACGTGGCAGGCCAGATGCACCACGCCGATGCGGTCATCATCGCCACCCATGCCGACGACGCCCTTGCGCTGCTGACCGACCCCACCGACGATGAACGCCGAGTCCTGGGCTCGTTCGAGTACTCGCAGAACGAGACGGTCCTGCACCGTGACGACTCCGTGCTGCCCCGCGCGACCGAGGCTCGGTCGGCGTGGAACTACCGCATGGGTTCGTGCGAGGAACGCAATGACCTCACGGCCGTCACCTACTGGATGAACCGGTTGCAGGGCATCGAGAGCGAGCGGCCCTTTCTGGTCACGCTCAATGCCTCCGAGCGCATCGATCCGGACACCGTGCACGCCACGATGCAGTACACCCATCCCATCTACACCCCCACGTCGGTGGCAGCGCAGTCCGAGCTGAAGACGCTGTCTTCAGCCACCACGGTCTACGCCGGCGCCTATCACGGGTGGGGTTTCCACGAGGACGGCTGTCGCTCCGGTGTGGACGCTGCTGCCGCCCTGGGTGCTGCATGGTGACGCGAGAGCTGCCAACTCTGCCCGCCCTCGTCGAGGGCAAGGTCAAGCACACCCGCCGCGGACCGATCAAGCACCGGTTCACGAACCGCGTCTACCAGTGGTTGGTCGATCTCGACGACCTTCCGGTCATGCCGCGGGGTCTGCGGTCGTTCTCGACCTTCCACGCCGAGGACCACATCGGTGATCCCCAGGCGTCGATCCGCGACAACATCGAGAGGTTCTGCAAGATCCAGGGCGTCGACGTGTCAGGCCATCAGATCATCATGCTGGCCAATGCCCGGGTGTTTGGGCACACCTTCGATCCCTTGAGCGTTTTCTGGGCGATCGCTCCGGACGGATCTTTGACCTGTGTGGTGGCCGAGGTGCACAACACCTACGGCGAGCGGCACGCCTACCTGCTCCAGCTCGACGAGGCGGGCCGCGCTGGCGTCGACAAGGCGTTCTACGTGTCGCCGTTCTTCGACGTCGCCGGACGCTACGACCTGAACTTCACGCTGTCCCCCGCCGTGGTGTCCTCGACGGTCGTGCTGAAGCCCGCTCCCGGCGCTCCCGCTGTGTTCTCGGCCACCTTCAGCGGCCGTCCCGAGCGTGCGACGCCACGCAGATTGATCACCTTGTTGGTGAAAATGCCTTTCGTGACCCATCGAACTAGCCTGCTGATTCGAATGCATGGCGTCTGGTTGTGGATCCGACGACTACCAGTCGTCGCCCGGCCAGTCCACCATCCCCAGGAGGGAACGCAATGACTGACATCGCCACCGACCGTTGGCCCGGAGTGGTCCGGACGCCTCGCACGCCGTTCAAGGCACGCGTCGCTGCGGCGATTCTTCGCCCCGCCGCAAACCGCGCGCCCGTCCACATGACGTTCCCAGACCGTGAGCCGTGGGGCGCCGGCGGACCCGACGCGCCCGAGATGAAGATTGTTCGCCCGAAAGCGTTCTTCGCTCGTCTCGGCGCCGACACCAAGGTCGGCTTCGGCGAGGCGTACATGGCTGGTGACTGGACCACCGGCGCCGACACCGATCTGGCCGATCTGCTGACACCGTTCGCCGAGCGCATCACTCAGCTCGTGCCGCAGTCCTTGCAGAAGGTGCGCGTGCTGGTCGACAAGCGTCTGCCGCACCACACCCGCAACTCGGTCTCCGGGTCGAAGAAGAACATCGAAGCGCACTACGACCTGTCCAATGACATGTTCGAGGCCTTTCTCGACCCATCGATGTCCTACTCGGCAGCCTGGTTCACCAGCGCCGACGAGACGCTCGAGCATGCGCAGATGCGCAAGATCGACGGCATCCTGGACGCGGCCCACGTGACCGAGGGCACGCGCGTGCTCGAGATCGGTAGCGGCTGGGGCGCGCTCGCTGTTCGCGCGGCCCAGCGCGGCGCGAAGGTCACCACCATCACGATCTCCACCGAGCAGGCGGTCTTGGCCCGGGAGCGGTTCGCCGCGGCCGGCCCCGAGGTCGAGAACCTGATCGACCTGCAGATGGTCGACTACCGCGAGGCGACTGGCGAGTACGACGCCATCGTCAGCGTCGAGATGATCGAAGCCGTGGGCGAGGAGTACTGGCCCACGTACTTCGCCAAGATCGACGAGCTGTTGGCCCCCGGCGGGTCGGTGGCCATCCAGGCCATCACGATGGAGCATCACCGCTACCTGACCACGCGCAACTCCTACGGCTGGATCCAGAAGTACATCTTCCCAGGCGGCCTGATTCCATCGCTGGAAGCGATCGACCAGAACCTGGCCGCCCACACGTCCGGGCTCAAGGTCACGCAGAAGCACTCGTTGGGTCAGGACTACGCCCGCACTCTGCGGGCTTGGCGCGACAACTTCACCGCCAACTGGGACGGCGTGCGCGGACATGGCTTCGACGAGACGTTCCGTCGCATGTGGGAGTTCTACCTGGCGTACTGCGAGGCGGGGTTCAAGACGGGCTACATCGACGTCTACCAGCTGCAGATGCAGCGCGAGGCCTGAAACTTCTGCCCCACACCCATCCACCCCGGTGGCGGTCACGAACAACTGATGTAACCGCACACCGAGGGAGGGCACATCATGGCAGAGATCTCACGGCTTCCGGCACCGATCCAAGAAGCCTACGAATGGCAGTACGAGGGTGCGTGCCGGACAGTCGACCCGGAGACGTTCTTCTCCCCCGACGCCGAGCGTGGCCCTCGCCGCCGCACTCGTGAGGCCAACGCCAAGGCGCTGTGCGCCGTGTGCCCAGTGCTCCAGCAGTGTCGGGCTCACGCCCTGCAGGTGCAGGAGCCGTACGGCGTGTGGGGCGGCCTCACCATCAACGAGCGCGCCGAGATCATCGCGAACGCTCGCCGGGCCGGCTCTCGCCGGGCCGGTTGACCATCGCCCCCAGGGCTCAGGCGTAGAACACCTTCTCCACGACCTGTCTCGCATAACGGGTGATGCGCAGGTAGTCGTCGACCATGCGTTCGCTCTGGTCGGCACCGTACCCCAACAGGTGCGCGACGCCGGCGCGCTCGTCAGACTGCTCGACCATCGACTCGGCTGGCTTGGCGCGCATCAGCACGACAGCGTTGCGGATCCGACTGACCATCCGCCAGGCCGCCTCCAGACACTCCGCCTCGTCGACCGAGATCAGGTCGGCGCCCGATGCGGCACGCAGGGCCGCGATGGTGCGCGTCGTGCGCAGCTCAGCCACGGCGTGCGCGTGCTGCATCTGCAGCAGCTGGACCGTCCACTCGACGTCGGCCAGCCCGCCCCGACCCAGCTTCAGGTGGGTGTTGGGGTTGGCCCCACGTGGCAGTCGCTCGGCATCCACCCGGGCCTTGATGCGCCTGATCTCGCGGACTTCAGCAGGCGTCGCCCCACCGGCGGGCCAGCGCAACGGATTGATCAGGTCGGTGAACTCCGCGCACAGCTGCTCGTCGCCGATCGTGGCGCGAGCCCGCAGCAGCGCCTGCGCCTCCCACACCGCCGACCACTTCTCGTAGTACAAGCGGTAGGACTCGAACGACCGCACCAGTGACCCGTTCTTGCCGTCCGGCCGCAGGTCGGCGTCCAGCTCCAGGGGCGGGTCGTCACCGGCAGCCGCGAGGGTCTTGCGCATGTTCTGGGCCACCGCCAACGCGCTGGCCGTGGCCGCCTCGGGGTCCACCCCCTCGTGCGGCGCGTGCACGAACATCACATCGGCGTCAGAGCCGTAGGCGGCTTCGAACCCACCGAGTCGCCCCATCAAGATGACGGCCATGCGCGTCGACAACGGTCCGCGCTCTGCTTCGACGGTGGCGATGGACGCCGCGAGAGCTCCCCTGAGTGTCGCGGTGCCGACATCGGTCAGCGCTTCTCCGACCTGCAAGATGTCGAGCCGGCCCTGCACGTCGGCGATCCCGATGCGGGACAGCTCGCGCCGTCTGATCCGGCGGACGGCACGGACGCCGGCCGCTCCGTCGGACTGGCGCGACACCGCGAGGTCGACCTCGGCGAACAACCGCTCGGCGTCCCGAGGCACCAGCTCGGCGTCATCGCCCAGCAGAGCCACCGAGTCCGGCGCCCGCAGGATCAGGTCTGTGACCCAGCGACTCGAGGACAGCACGTGCGCCAGCTGCTCGGCGCTCTCGCCCTCGTCGCGCAGCTTGCGCAGGTACCAGTGCGACCCGCCGAGCTCCTCGGAGATCTTGCGGAACGCCAGCAGGCCCGCGTCGGGATCCGTCGAGGCCGCGAACCACTCGAGCATGGCGGGCAACAACGATTTTTGGATCGACGCACGCCGCGAGACCCCCTTCGTGAGGGCCTGGATGTGGCTGAGGGCTCCATGCGGATCGGTGAAGCCGAGAGCGGTGAGTCGCTGTTCGGCAGCCAGCTCGGTCAGACGGAGGCCCTCGCTGGGCAAGGAGGACACAGCCTCCAGCAGCGGCTGGTAGAACAGCTTCTCGTGCAACCGGCGCACCACGCGTCGATGCGCCTGCAAGTCCTTGGTCAGCAGCTCGGCAGAGTTGACCCGAAAGCCCATGCTGCGGCCGATCCGACGCAGGTCCTCGGGATCATCGGGGACGATGTGGCTGCGCCGCAGACGAAACAGCTGGATGCGGTGCTCCAGGGTGCGCAGAAATTCATAGGACTCAGCCAGAGCGGAGCCATCGCGACGGCCGACGTAACCGCCGTCGGTCAGGGCCTCGAGCGCGTCCAAAGTGGTGGAGCTGCGCAACGATTCGTCAGCACGACCATGCACCAGCTGCAGCAGCTGCACCGCGAACTCCACGTCGCGCAGACCGCCGGCGCCCAGCTTGAGCTGGCGGTCGCGATGCGCCGTGGGGATGTTGTCGATGACCCGACGTCGCATGGCCCGCACGTCGGTCACGAAGTTCTCGCGGCGACTGGACGTCCAGATCATCGGCGACAGCGCCGTCAGGTAGGCCTCGGCGAGGTCGGTGTCACCTGCGGCGTACCGGGCCTTCAGCAGGGCCTGGAACTCCCACGTGCTGGCCCAGCGCTCGTAATAGGCGACGTGGCTGGCCAACGAGCGCACCAGCGGTCCGTGTCGTCCCTCAGGACGCAGGTTTGCGTCGACCTCCCAGATCGTTCCCTCGCCGGTGTGTTGCCCACAGATCCGGATGACGGCAGTGGCCAGTCGGGTCGCGGTCTGGAGAGCTTGCTGATCGTCGCCGCCATCGGGTGTGTCGTGCACGAAGACGACGTCGACGTCAGAGATGTAGTTGAGCTCACGGCCACCGGTCTTGCCCATCGCCATGATGGTGAACCGGGATGAGTCGGGGTCGTCCTCGTCCGCTCGAGCCATGTTCAACGCGGCGCCCAGCGTCGCGACGGCGAGATCGGACAGCTCAGCTGACGACTCCGCGAAGGTCGTGTGTGCCGTGAGGTCGCGAGCCGCGATGTGGAGCAACTTGCGGTGGTAACCGATCCGCAAGGAATCAGGATCCGTGGCGGCCTCGACCTGGGTGCGCATGGCCTCCAGCGACAGCGGCCGGGTGGACAGCTCATCGGCACCGAGGTCGGCGATGAATTCAGGATGCCGGGAGAGGAACTCGCCGAGGGCCTGGCTGGTGCCCAGCACCACCAGCAGACGTTGTCGCAGATCTGCGTCGGTCATCAGGTCCAGCAGGGCCTTGCTGCCGATACGGTCCGCAATGTCGGCCAAAGCATTGAGCGCCGTGTCGGGGCTCGCCACTCCCACGATCTGCTCGACCAGGGCCTTGTCGGCACCCAGACGTTCGATCAGCGCGCCAGCCTCGATGGCATCACGGAAGCCCCGTCGGGAGAGATCAGGTACGTCGGCGGCCACCCTCGCAGGTTACCCATCGACGAGCGGACCTCACACCATCGGCATCAGGCGGTCCAGCTCGAACTGGGTGACCTGCGAGCGGTAGTCCTGCCACTCCGCTCGCTTGTTGCGCAGGAAGAAGTCGAAGACGTGCTCGCCCAGCGTCTCCGCCACGAGCTCGCTGGTCTCCATGGTGCGGATCGCCTCGTCGAGGTTCCGCGGCAGCGGGGCGATGCCCATGGCACGTCGCTCGTTCTCGCTCAGAGCCCAGACGTCGTCCTCGGCCTCGGGGGGCAGCTCGTACTTCTCCTGCACTCCCTTGAGACCGGCCGCCAGCACCAGCGCGAACGCCAGGTACGGGTTGCAGGCAGCATCGATGGCCCGGTGCTCGATCCGCGCCGAGTTGCCCTTGTGCGGCTTGTACATCGGGATGCGGATCAGAGCCGAACGATTGTTGTGGCCCCAGCAGACGTAGTTGGGTGCCTCGCCGCCGCCCGCAAGCCGCTTGTAGGAGTTGACCCACTGGTTGGTGACTGCGGTGATCTCCGGCGTGTGGCGCAGCACGCCAGCCACGAAGGCGCGTCCGGTGGCGCTCAGCTGGTACTCGGCCCCGGCGTGGAAGAACGCGTTCTCGTCGCCCTCGAACAACGACACGTGGGTGTGCATGCCCGAACCGGGATGCTCGGTGAACGGCTTGGGCATGAAAGAGGCCCACTTGCCCTCGCTGAGCGCCACCTCACGCACGATGGTGCGAAACGTCATGATGTTGTCGGCAGTTGACAAGGCGTCGGCGTAGCGCAGGTCGATCTCCTGCTGGCCGGGGCCGCCCTCGTGGTGGCTGAACTCCACCGAGATGCCCATGCTCTCGAGCATCGTGATGACCTCTCGACGGAAGTCCTGCCCGCCGCCCTGGGCGGTGTGGTCGAAGTACCCGCTGTCGTCGACCGGCACAGGCCGCTCCCCCGGGTCGGGCTTGCCCTTGAAGAGGAAGAACTCGATCTCGGGGTGGGTGTAGAACGTGAATCCGGCGTCCTTGGCCTTGCTCAGGGTGCGTTTGAGCACGTACCGCGGATCGGCATACGACGGCGTGCCGTCCGGCATCGTGATGTCGCAGAACATGCGAGCCGTGGCCGGCGTCTCGCCGCGCCACGGCAGGATCTGGAAGGTCGACGGGTCGGGCATGGCCAGCATGTCGGCCTCGTGCACCCGGGCAAAGCCCTCGATGGCAGAGCCGTCGAAGCCGATGCCCTCGCTGAAGGCGCCCTCAAGCTCCGCAGGGGCGATCGCGACGGACTTGAGCGACCCCAGCACGTCGGTGAACCACAACCGCACGAATCGCACGTCGCGCTCCTCGAGCGCCCGGAGCACGAAATCTTCCTGTTTGCCCATGGGGTCAGTCTCCTTGCGAAATGTTACGACCATGTTTCTGCCCTGACGTTGCCAGACATCGCGATGATCGGCGTCACCGACGTGGCTCGATAGGCTCGGGCGCGTGCCCCAGCTTCGTCTTGCCCTCGCTCAGGTCAACGCCACGGTCGGCGATCTCGCCGGCAACGCCGATCTCGTCGTGGACTTCTGCCGCCAGGCCGCCGAGCAAGACGTCCACCTGGTCGTCTTTCCCGAGATGGTGCTGACCGGGTATCCGATCGAGGACCTCGCCATGCGGGCCTCGTTCATCAAGGCATCGATCGCCGGCGTCCAGGTGCTTGCCGAACGCCTGGCGCAGGAGGGGTGCGGCGACCTGGTGGCCATGGTCGGATACCTCGGACAGGCCGAGGGCGTCGACAACCGGCTCGGCATCCCCAAGAACGCTCCGCAGAACTGCGTGGCAGTGATCCACGGCGGCCGAGTCGTCGCGTCGCAGGCCAAGCACCACCTGTGGAACTACGGCGTTGGCGACGAGATCCGCAACTTCGTGCCCGGCGACACGATCAACCTGGTGCAGATCGGCGGGATCGACGTCGCGCTGGCCATCTGCGAGGACCTGTGGCGCGACGGCCCGTCCGCCGCAGCGAAGGCGGCCGAGGCCGCGCTGCTCGTCGTTCCCAACGGCTCCCCCTACGAGGCCGACAAGGACGACGTGCGCCTCGACCTGTGCGCACGCCGCGCCCGCGAGGGCGAGTGCGTGCTGGCGTACGTGAACCTCGTCGGTGGCCAGGACGAGCTGGTCTTCGACGGCGACTCCATCGTGGTCGACGCCACCGGCCGCGTTTTGGGTCGATCCCGACAGTTCGAGCCCGAGCTGCTCGTGGTGGATCTGGACCTGCCCGCAGCCACCGAACCGATGCCCGATCCGGACGAACGCTTCGGCGGCCTGCGCATCCGTCGCACCATCGTCAGCGCGCAGCCGTTCGCTGCGTACGAGCCGCGGCCCGTGGTTCACCACGAGCGCATGAAGCGGAACGAGGAGATCTACACCGCGTTGGTCACGGGGCTGCGCGACTACGTGCACAAGAATGGTTTCTCCTCCGTGCTGTTCGGGATGTCCGGGGGAATCGACTCCACACTCGTCGCTGCCATCGCCGTCGATGCCTTCGGCGCGGAGAACGTATTCGGGGTGTCCAATCCGAGCGCCTGGTCCTCTGAGCACAGCCAGTCCGATGCCGCAGAACAGGCCAGGCGCACCGGTCTCTCCCTGCAGACCATCCCGATCGCGCCGATCTTCGACGCCTACCAAGATTCCCTGCACCTCGACGGGCTGGCTGAGGAAAATCTGCAGGCTCGGGTCCGTGCCGTGATCTGGATGGGTCTGTCGAACCAGCACGGCCACCTGGTGCTGGCGTGCGGCAACAAGTCCGAGCTGGCCACCGGGTACTCGACCATCTACGGCGACGCGGTGGGGGGCTACGCACCGATCAAGGACGTGCCCAAGACGTTGGTGTGGGAGCTGGCGCGCTGGCGCAACGAGATCGCCGTTGAGCGCGGCGAGACTCCCCCCATTCCGGAGAACACCATCTCCAAGCCACCGTCCGCCGAGCTGCGGCCCGGTCAGCTCGACACCGACTCGCTTCCGCCGTACGAGCTGCTCGACGCGGTGCTGGACGCCTACGTCGAGCGCGACCTCGGCTCAGCGGCGGTCATCGCCGAAGGATTCGACCCTGCGCTGGTGGAACGGGTCATCGGGCTGGTGGATCGCGCCGAGTACAAGCGGCGCCAGTACCCGCCGGGGCCCAAGGTGTCGCGCCGCAACTTCGGTCGGGACCGGCGTGTGCCCATCACCCACCGGTGGCGCGAGAAGCTGTGACCGCCTGAGGCCCAGGCGCACAGTGACCATGACACGCGTCACACCGGCTGCCCGCCGTCGAAGGATCTGGCAGGCTGGAATCATCCGTGGACCCCGGCTGGGGCTGCGAGACGAACAGGAGAGCCCACGATGGCTGAAGAAACCGCTCCCTACGGCGCTGGCCCCGCGCCCACCGAGAAGAAGCGCACGCGCATCCGCACCCATCACCTGCAGACCATGAAGGAGCAGGGCGAGAAGTGGACGATGCTCACGGCCTACGACCAGTACGCTGCCGCCACGTTCGACGAGGCCGGTGTTGAGGTCCTGCTGGTCGGCGACTCGGCGTCCAACAACGTGTACGGCAACGTGACGTCGCTGCCTGTCACGGTGGACGAGCTGATCCCACTGGTGCGGGCCGTGGCCCGATCGGCCCCGCATGCGCTGGTGCTCGCGGACCTGCCGTTCGGGTCCTACCAGGCCTCGCCGGAGCAGGCGTTCCACACCGCCGTCCGCTTCATGAAGGAGGCCGACGCGCACGCGGTGAAGCTCGAGGGCGGCCTACCGATGGTGCCGCAGGTCAAGTTGCTCACCGACGGCGGCATCCCGGTGTGCGCCCACATCGGCTTCACGCCGCAGTCCGAGCACAACTTGGGCGGATACCGGGTCCAGGGTCGCGGTGACGGCGCCGCCCGCATGGTGGAGGAGGCACTAGCACTCGAGGAGGCCGGCGCCTTCGCCATCGTCATGGAGATGGTGCCGACTCCGGTTGCTGCTGAGGTCACCGAGGCGCTGCGCATCCCCACGGTCGGCATCGGAGCCGGCATCGAGTGCGACGCCCAGGTGCTGGTCTGGCAGGACATGATGGGCCTCAACACCGGCAAGGCCCCGCGATTCGTGAAGCGGTACGCCGATCTGCACGGGGTCATGCTGCGGGCGGCCCAGGACTACGTGGCCGACGTGAAGGGCGGCACGTTCCCCGAGGAGCAGCACTCGTTCTCGGAGTGAGGCGCTCTGCTAGGCCGACCAGCCCCACCAGTTCGCGCCGGCCAGCACCACGAGGAACCAGACGACGACACCGCCGACGGGAATCCACGGGCACCTCTCGGGCTGCGAGCGCGCCCATCGGCGCATCAACACGGCTTGCGGCACCAACAACAAGCAGATGAGTACGACGGCCCACCACGGGGCGTACAACGAGGTGCTGATCGACAGCCACAGCAGCACGCAGAGTCCGACCACACCGATCCACGGACCTGAGCGCTTCAGCCGCAGTCGACGACGCCGACGACTCATGCGTTGTCGGAGTCCTTGGGGGCGTCCTCGTTCCAGTCCGGATCGTTGTCCCACTCCTTGGTGCGCTGAGCGGCGATCTCGAGCGCATTCGCGGCCTCCTCAGCCGTGTCGTACGGGCCGAGTCGGTCGGCCGCGCGGCAGCCGTCTTCGCCTTCGACCCGATCGTGCTTGGTGCAGTAGTAGAACTTCGCATCGCTCATGGGCCCCATCCTGCCCCTATTGGTCGGTCTCCACCTGGCGGCCCCCACCTTCCAGCTGCGGCCTCTATGGTTGCCAGGTGACCGATCTGAGCGCCGGCATGGTCTCTCCCGGCCGTGTTGTACCCCACTTGATCGATCGCCCCGAGTACGTCGGACAGATCGAACCCCTGCCTTTTCGCGGGTCTCTGGTGCGCGATGCCGAGACGATCGAGGCGATGCGCATCGCCAGTCGGATTGCGGCGCAGGCCCTTGAGGCCGTCGGCCAGGCCGTTCGACCCGGCATCACGACCGATGCGCTCGACGTCATCGGCCACGACTTCCTGATCGATCGTGGCGCGTATCCATCGACGCTCGGCTACCGCGGTTTCCCCAAGTCGCTGTGCAGCAGCGTCAACGAGGTCATCTGCCACGGCATCCCGGACGACCGTCGACTGCTCGACGGCGACATTGTCAACATCGACATCACGGCCTACATCGGCGGAGTGCACGGCGACACCAACCGGACGTTCTTGGTCGGCGAGGTCGACGAGGAGTCACGTCTGCTGGTTGAGCGCACTCATGAGGCCACCCACCGGGCCATCCGCGCCGTCCAGCCCGGCCGACAGATCAACGCCATCGGCCGGGTCATCGAGTCCTACGCGCGCCGATTCAACTACGGCGTGGTGCGCGAGTTCACCGGTCACGGCGTCGGTCCGGCATTCCACGACGGTCTGATCGTGCCGCACTACGACGACCCCGACGCCACCACGACCATGCAGGTGGGCATGACTTTCACGATCGAGCCCATGTTGACCCTGGGCAGCGCTGACTGGACTCAGTGGGACGACGGCTGGACGGCCGTGACCTCCGACCGCTCTCGAACCGCACAGTTCGAGCACACGGTGTTGGTGACCCCCGAGGGTGCCGAGATCCTGACCCTGCCCTGACCCCAGCCCCTCGCTCAGGTGATCAGCTGGGGATGTAGTTGAACTCGTCCGGGTTCGGACCGGTGCGGTGGCCCTGGTCGAGAGCCGTGATCATCCCCATCTGGGCGTTGTCGAGCTCAAAGTCAAAGAGCGCGAAGTTCTCCTCCACCCGGCTGCGGGTGACCGACTTGGGAAACACGATGTCGCCGCGCTGGATGTGCCAGCGCAGGACCACCTGGGCGGCGGTGCGGCCGATCTCTGCTGCGATACCGGTGATGGCGGGGTTGTCCAGCACCTGACCCTGAGCGATCGGCGACCATGCCTCCACCGCGATGCCGAGCTCGCGGCAGACCTCCCGCAGCTCGTCCTGAACGAGGTACGGGTGGACCTCGATCTGGTTGACCGCTGGCACGACGTCGGTCTCCTCGATCAGGCGGTGCAGGTGGTTGGCCTGGAAGTTGGACACACCGATCGCCTTCGCCCGGCCGTCGCGGTAGACCTCCTCAAGGGCCTTCCAGGTCTCGACGAAGTCGATGTCGATGCCTGGCATCGGCCAGTGGATGAGGAACAGGTCGATCTGGTCGACGCCCAGCGTCGAGAGCGTCAGGTCGAAGGCGGCCAGTGCGTCGTCGTGGGCGTGGAAGCCGTTGTTGAGCTTGCTGGTGATGAACACGTCGTCGCGGGCCAGATCCGAGGCTGCCAGCGCCTCACCCACCCCCGCCTCGTTCTGATACATCTGGGCGGTGTCGATGTGCCGGTAGCCGACCTCGAACGCCGACAGGGTCGCGTCCTTGGTCTCGTCTGGCTTGATCTGGAAGACGCCGTATCCGAGCTGGGGGATCGACGTGCCGTTGTTCAAAGAGATGGTGGGGACTGAAGTCATGACTTGAACGTAGCGCGGCGGCCCAGCGGCGCATCTCGAGCGGACATCTGCGTCGCGCGGGTGCGAATGAGCTGGCCTGTAAGCCGGATTCTGTCCCGCTGATCCAATTTCTCGGGGCGGGGGCGACCATCCATCTGGGGCGCCCATTGCTGGACACCTCGGTGCGACCTACCCGCTGACATCAGACGAGCAGCCTGTCAGCGCAGATCCCGAAGGATCCTCTTGGTCTTGCTCCCGGTGGGGTTTACCTAGCCGCGCCGGTCACCCGGAGCGCTGGTGAGCTCTTACCTCACCGTTTCACCCTTACCCGCACCCTTGGCCCGAAGGCTGAGGGCCGCTGGCGGTCTGTTTTCTGTGGCACTGTCCCGCACGTCACCGTGGGTGGCTGTTGGCCACCACCGCGCTCTGTGGAGTCCGGACTTTCCTCGAGCCGCCCGAAGGCGTACCGCGGCCGCCCGGCCAGCTCATTCGCGCTCTCAGCGTACCGCGACGCGCCCGTGCGGTACGCTGGCGGCACGAAAGGGAGTAGTCCCCAACAGCTGTGTCGACATGCTGATCACCGCGCTGGAACATCCAGCACTGTGGTCCGGTGCAGCAGGCCCGGCAACTGAAGGTGTTCAGGCGCCGTGGCGGACGAGACTTTCGACCAGCAGTTGTCCTGTTTTCACTGACAGCCTGGTCGAGGACTCGTCGTACAGGCTCTTCGTCCAGGTGACGAGGAGCCGTTGTCGTGTATGCCTTTGTGCTCAGCACCGCCGTGATCTTCGTGGCCGAGCTCGGCGACAAGAGCCAGCTGATGGCGATGACGTTCGCGACCCGCTACCGCGTGCGCGACGTGCTGGTCGGCATCACGGTGGCGACGGCGGTCGTCCACCTCGCCTCCGTCGGTCTGGGCCACTGGGTTGGTGACCGACTCGCCGACCAGCAAGGCGCTGTTGCGTTCTCCGCCGGTGTCGCCTTCCTTGCGTTTGCGGTGTGGACATGGCGAGGCGATCAGCTCAGTGCCGACGAGTCGGGTCGGGCCGCACGAAGCACCGGCGTGGCCATCGTCGCGGTCGGGGTGGCGTTCTTCCTGGCCGAGCTGGGCGACAAGACGATGCTTGCCACGATCACCCTGGCCACCCAGGAGGGTTGGCTCGGCACGTGGATCGGCAGCACGGTGGGCATGGTCGCCGCGGATGCTCTGGCGATCGTGGTGGGCGCACGTCTTGGCCGTCACCTGCCGGACCGACAGATCAGGATCGGTGCCACCGCGGCGTTCACCATCTTCGGTCTGCTGCTGATCGCCGATGGCGTGGGCTGGCTGTGACGATCGGCCGATAAGGTCAGCCCGTGCTCGTTCTGCTGCCGCCGTCTGAGGGCAAGACCCGACCAGAGGACGGCACCCGGCTCGACCTGGAGTCGTTGAGCTTCCCGCGCCTCACCGCCACCCGCGAGCAGCTGTTGCGGAGTCTGGTCAAGGTGTCAGCCGGCCACCCGAAACGAGCCGCCGACGTGCTCGGTCTGGGTCCCACCCAGGCTGACACGCTCGCGGTGAACGCAGCGCTGCTGACCGCGCCAACGGCACGCGCTGACGCGGTGTACACCGGGGTGTTGTTCTCGGCGCTCGACCTACCGTCCCTCGACAGCGCGACTCGGCACCGCGCCGACGCCACGATCGCCGTGGCCAGCGCCCTGTTCGGACTGCTGCGCCCCTCCGATCTCATCCCGGCCTATCGCATGTCTGGCAGCGTCTCGTTGCCGCGCTTGGGACCTGTGGCGAGCCGATGGCGCCCGCTGCTCCCTCGCGCCATCGCACACGCGGCTGGCGACGGGCTGGTCGTCGACCTCCGCTCGGGCCTGTACGTCACTCTTGGCAGGACACCGGCTTCTCTGGCCGATCGCACCACATCGCTGCGCGTGCTGCACGAGCACCGGGGCGAACGCAAGGTGGTGAGTCACTTCAACAAGGCCACCAAGGGGCGGATCGTGCGCGAGCTCCTGGAGTCCGGCGCTGATCCCAGCACCGTCGACGACTTCGAGGTGACCCTGCGCGACCTCGGCTGGACCACCGAACGCCGCGGCAACGCCCTCGACGTCATCGTCGCCGAAGTCTGAGCCTCAGATGCCGGACTCGGGGGTGCGGATGAGGATGCGGTCACACTCGGGGCAGCGGAGCACTTCCCCCTCGGGGGCTGCGGCCAGGTCACGCAGGTCGGCGCTGTTGACCTCGAGCTGGCAGCCCTCGCAGCGCCGGGCGCGCAGCGCGGCGGCACCGACGCCGCCCTTGTGTGCCCGAACCTTCTCGTAGAGCGCGAGCAGATCGTCGGGGACCTTGGTGAGGACCTGCTGGCGATCAGCCCGTGCGGCGTCGAGCTGGCGGTCGATCTCGATGACGGCTGCGTCGCGTGCCCCCGTCAGGTGCTCCATGTCGGTGTCGAGCGAGACCAGATCTCCGGTGATGTTCTGCAGTCGCGCCTGGGCTTCCTCCACCTGCTCCATGACCTCGAGCTCCTCGTCCTCCAACGTCGAGATGCGACGCTCGAGGGCCACGAGCTCGTGCTGGAGACTCTCCAGGTCCTTCGGGTTGGTGATGACACCAGAGTTGAGCCGCTCCTCGTCCCGGGCCCGCCGGGTCTTGACCTGTTCGACTTCGGCGTCGGCCTTCTTCTGCTGACGGGTCAGATCGGCGACCTCGGTGTCAGCCTCGATGCGCGCCCCGTCGAGCTGGCCGCGCTTCTCCTCCAGCTCGGCAATCTTTGCCAGCTCCGGCAGGGAACCCCGGCGGTGCGTCAGCCGGGCGATGGCGGCATCCTGGGCCTGCACGTCGAGCAGGGCGGACTGGGCGGTGTCGTCGGCTATCACTGGGCCACCGTACCCGCCTGGTGAGATGTCCACGGGTCGGTCACGATCTTGGACACCCGGGTCTGCACGCCGGGAACGCGTGCTGCGATCTCAGCAGCGGCAACTGGGAGCCAGGTCCACTCCGCAGACCAGTGCGGGACATCGATGACCGGGCAGCCCCCGGCCTCGAGATGTTCGCTGACCGGGTGGTGGCGCAGATCCGACGTGACGTACACGTCTGCGCCGGCCGCGGTCGCCGTGCTGAGGAGAAAATCGCCCGATCCTCCGCACAGCGCCACCGTGCGGATCTCCCGTTCGAGCTCGCCGGCGATGCGGTTGGCACTGTGGTGCGCGGGCAGTGCCGCGGCGACGGAGCGTGAGAATTCCCTCAAGGTGGCCGGTTCGGGCAGCACGCCGATCCGGCCGCTGCCGCGGTTGTCCGGACCGGTCTGCAGCTCCAGCACCTGGTGGGCGACCTCCTCGTACGGGTGCGCCGCAACCATGGCCTCGCGCACGCGAGAACGCAGGTGTGGAGGCGCAACCAGCTCGACACGGCGTTCCTGCACGTGTTCGACCTCCCCCACCGTGCCAATGGCCGGATGCGCGCCGTCGAGCGGGCGGAACGAGCCCACACCCTCGGATCGGAAGTACACCTGCTCGTAGTCGCCGATACCACCGGCGCCCACGGCGTGCATGGCCGCCACCACCTGATCGGCGTGGTCGAGGGGCACGTACACGATCCACGCGTCGATCGGCGGGAGCGGATCGGGGTCCAGGGGGCGCAGATCCGTGAGTCCGAGAGCCAACGCCATCGATTCCGAGACTCCGAACGCCGGACTGTCGGCGTTGGTGTGACACGTGTGCAGGGCAATGCCATGGCGCGTGAGCGCATGCACGACTCGCCCCTTGGGCGTCGTGGCTGCCATCGACGTGACGCCGGTGAGCCACAGCGGGTGATGCGTCACGACGAGGTCGGCGCCCCACTCGATCGCCTCGTCGACGACGGCCTGCACGGGATCGACGGCGAACAGGATCCGAGTGACTTCTTGCTCGGGGTCCCCTGCCACGGTGCCGACGGCATCCCAGTCTGCGGCTCGAGCCGGATCGTACATCTCGTCCAGGGCAGATACGACGTCACACAGGCGGATCGGCATCCCCGCACTGTAGTCGGGTCGGAGGTTTCACGACCCAAACGCTCGGCCTGCTACTGCGATGCTGCGTCCTCGGCGTCGAGACGTCGACGCCTGGTGACGAACCAGGCTGTCGCAGCCACGGCAAACGACAGCGGCCACCACGGGACGCCTCCGGATTGTTGAGGTGGCTGGTCGTCATTGATCGACGACGCTGGCAAGGTCTCAGTGGGAGTGGGGTCAGGGCTTGGTGTGAGCTCGTCACCGAGGTCGCTGCCACCCTCGTCGATGGGTTCCTGCTCCGCCTCGTCGGCGACCTCGTCGCGCAGATCGGCCTGCTCTCGATCTTCCTGCTGCCCGTTGATGTAACCGTCATCTGTGCCGACGGAGTATCCGGTCCTGAACCCGTCCTCGTACGCCCGCTGCTGCTTCGCGTCGTCCGGATACAGGATCGGCGGTGGTGGGGGTTCCATCGCGGACGCGGTCGTGGTCGCCG
>NZ_JBAVCB010000191.1:0-2077 GCF_049586495.1 Aeromicrobium sp.
GTTGTCAAGGTCAGCCCGTTGAACGCCTACCCGGCCAAGGGACGCGCCACCGGCGGCGTGCGGTGCCAACGGTTGCTCAAGGGCGACAGCGGCCTGATCCTTGCCTGGGTCGGCCATGGGCCACCCATGGCCTGCGCCCCCAGCGGATCTCCGGTGGACCTGCCCGAGCCGGACGAGCGTCGCGACGCTTCGGGCGTACCTGCAGCACAGCCGATCCTGGCCGTCGCGGGGCCGCCCGGGGTGCCGACCCCCGTGCAAGACTGATGGCGTGCGCACTCCACGACACGTCATTGTCCTCGCCCTGACCCTCGTCGCCCTCGTTGCCGCCGGCTGCAGTGGCGAAGACTCCACGGAGCAGGGCGGCGACGACACTGCCGCCATCCAAGCCAGGTTGCAGGCCGCGCAACAGGCCATCACCGACGCCAAGGGTCTGATCATCTCCTTGAAGACGACCGAGCTTCCGTCAGGTGTCACCGGCCTGCTGTCGGCCTCCGGCCGCGGCTATCAGGGCGCGACCCGGGACGATGCGGCCTTCACCGGCGACGTCACGGTCGTCACGGGCGGCGGCAGCCTCACGGCCGAGGTCGTGGCCGTGGCCGGCAAGGTCTACGCCAAGACCAGCCTCACCCCGGTCTTCTTGGCCATCGACCCCGCCACGTTGAAGGCGCCCGACCCGGCCAGCCTGCTGGGCGCCAAGGGCGATGGCCTCCCGATCATCTTGACCAAGACCGACGATGTGGCTGAAAAGGGCAAGTCTCGCGATGGCAAGACGGTGCTCACCACCGTCACCGGCACGATCCCCGGCGCGGTGATCCAGGACTTCTTGCCCACGGCCGACGCCGAGGGCACCTTCAAGGTCACCTATCGACTCACCGACGACGACATCTTGACCGACGCCAACATCACCGGCCCGTTCTACGCTGATGGCTCCGACGTCACTTACGCGATCGTCCTGGACCCCACTGACGACGCCACCGAGATCACCAAGCCCTAGGACGCCGCATGGACACCGCGCCACCGGCGGACTCGAGAACCGCTCCCCTGGCTCGGTCGTCTCGACTGTTGCTGGGTCTCGCGGCCGTGGCCATCGCGTTCGCTGCAGCGGACACCTACGTCGTGGTGCTGGCGCTGCCGGACATGATGAGCGCTGCGGGACTCGGGGTCGACGAGCTGCAGCGGGCCGCACCGATCGTCTCGGGATTCCTGTTGGGCTACGTGGGCATCCTGCCCTTGATCGGCCGCATCTCGGATTTGCGCGGCCGAGTTCCGGTGCTGTTGGGGTCGTTGGTCGTCTTCGCCGTCGGATCGCTCCTCACGGCAGCCGCCTACAACCTCGACACGGTCGTGATGGGCCGACTCATTCAAGGCATTGGCGGGGGCGGTCTCATTCCGCCCACCTTGGCGCTCGTGGCCGACCTGTGGCCGCCGCAGAAACGAGGGCTCCCCCTCGGCATCGTCGGTGCGGTTCAAGAGCTCGGCAGCGTGCTCGGCCCGCTGTACGGCGCTGTCGTGCTCGCGTTCGGGTCGTGGCGCGACATCTTCTGGCTCAATTGTGCGGTGGGTCTGGTGCTGGCAGCTGCGTTGCTGCGCCCTCGGGCCATCGAAGCGCCACCTGCACCGGACCACCCACGTTTCGACTGGATCGGCACCACGTTGGGCTCGCTTGGCCTGATGGGGCTGCTGCTGGTCATGTTGTCTCCGCGCCGCCTCGTCGAGGGTGTCACGACCGGACTGGCGTTCATCCCTGTCACCGGCGAGTCGCGCTGGCTGACCCCCGTGGCGCTGGTGACCTTCGGCATCCTCGCGATGTTCGTGGTCTGGGAGGCGTTCGCATCGCGGCCGTTGATCGGCTGGCGCGGCTGGGCCGAGATCGCCCGTGAGACCGATCTGATCGGTGCCGCATTTCTGACCATCGCACTCGGCGCTGTCATCATCACCTTCGCGTCGGCCGAACCTGAGACCACGGCGATCTCACCGACGGCGCCCTACCTGTTGCCCCTGGCGGCCGTCGCGCTGGGCGGTTTCGGCTGGCGCCAACGCACCGCTCGCGTCCCCCTCATCCCTCGCGGCGCTTTGG
>NZ_JBAVCB010000192.1:0-10683 GCF_049586495.1 Aeromicrobium sp.
CCCCGCCCACCATGCCCGCCCAGGCGTCCGAGGACTCCCCCGAAGGCGCCGCCGCGTTCGTCAACTACTGGATCGCGCTGGTCAATTTTGGTGCAGTTACAGGCAACGTGAAGCAGTTGAAGGCAACATCGCGGGGTTGCGAGCCCTGCACCAAACTATCTGGCGCCCTGGCATCGCAAGAAGCTACGGAACGGCCAACTAAGAAAGTTTGGCGTCCTTCAAGCATCACGCCGGATGCTGTCGGCGCCCGCGCGACTGTTGAAGTATCGGAGGGCGAGCTCTCTCAGGTCTACGACCTTCGGTTCGCCATCACAGAAACGCTCCCCTATTCAGTCCGCGACATACAACGGATCACCCCATGATGCTTCGGAGTGGACTGCTCACGGTCGCCGCATGGGCGTCCCTCCTCGACGCTTATGCCGTCGCCGACGTCGACCTTTCTCCTGACCCCTGGTCGCCAAAGATTCACATCGAGGCCTCGAAGTCCAAGCCGGGCGAGATTGGTCGGTCAGCTAGCCGAGCTCCTCAACAGCGCTGGCCCTACTCGAGATACACGTGCAATCAAGGGCCCGAGGGGCTATGGGAGTGCGAACCAGCGCTGGCGGAGCCTCGCAAATCGGCAGACCTATCCCAGGGCGAGATTTTGCAGGCTGCCCGCGAGATCGGGCTGCCGAGTCTGGAGTTGATTGTCGAGCCGGGCGATTCGACGCTGGTCAACGCGGACACGAACTTCTACACCGACCCCGAGAACTTCGCCCGCAGCATCGATCTGCTGGGGTTCGACGTCGATCTGCGAGCCACGCCGGTGCGATACACGTGGGTGCACGGCGACGGGACCCGTCGCGCCACCACTCAACCCGGCCGCCCGTACCCCCACCTCGACGTCACGCACCGATACCGGGAACCGGCCGACATCGTCCGTCCCCGCGTCAACGTCACGTACCGCGTCCGGTATCGGGTCGACGGAGGCGCGTGGGCAGCGCTCGGGCAGACGCTCACCGCGTCCGGGCCCACGACCGAACTCGCCGTCAACGAGGCTGCGCCCGTCCTCACCGCCCCCTGAGCACTCATCGACCGGGTGCAAGAATGGCGGCATGCGTATTGCTGAGCATGTCGTTGACCTGATTGGCGGCACGCCGCTGGTCCGATTGAACTCCGTGGTGCCCGAGGGTTCGGGCCTCGTCGCCGCCAAGATCGAGTATCTGAACCCTGGTGGCAGCGCGAAGGACCGCATCGCGGTCAGGATGATCGACGCGGCCGAGGAGTCCGGCGCACTCAAGCCCGGAGGCACCATCGTCGAGCCCACGTCCGGCAACACCGGCGTCGGCCTGGCGCTCGTCGCCCAGCAGCGCGGCTACAGCTGCATCTTCGTGTGCCCCGACAAGGTCAGCGAGGACAAGCGCAACACCATGCGCGCCTACGGCGCCGAGGTCGTGGTGTGTCCCACCGCCATCCCGCCTGAGCACCCGGACAGCTACTACAACGTCTCGGACCGCCTGGTCCGCGAGACCGAAGGCGCCTGGAAGCCAGACCAGTACTCCAACCAGATGGGGCCGTTGAGCCACTACGAGACCACGGGCCCAGAAATCTGGGCCGACACCGACGGCACGGTCACACACTTCGTGGCGGGCGTCGGCACCGGCGGCACCATCACCGGTGTCGGGCGCTACCTGAAGGAACAGAACCCTGACGTCAAGGTCATCGGCGTCGATCCCGAGGGGTCGGTCTACTCCGGCGGCACCGGTCGGCCCTACCTGGTCGAGGGGGTGGGCGAGGACTTTTGGCCCACGGCCTACGACCCAGCCATTCCAGACGAGATCATCGCCGTCAGCGACGCCGACTCCTTCGACATGACCCGCCGCCTCGCCCGCGAAGAAGGCCTGCTGGTGGGGGGGTCCTGCGGCATGGCCGCCGTCGCCGCGATTCAGGTCGCCGAACGTGAAGGACCGGACGCGGTCGTCGTCGTGCTGCTGCCTGACGGCGGCCGCGGCTACCTGTCCAAGATCTTCAACGACGACTGGATGTCGTCCTACGGGTTCCTGCGCGCGCCGCTCGACGCCATTCGGACGCAGATGGACGTCGGTCAGCTGCTGCGCACCAAGTCCGGCGAGATGCCCGCACTGGTGCACACGCACCCGTCCGAGACGATCCGCGATGCCATCGAGATCCTGCGCGAGTACAACGTCTCGCAGATGCCAGTCGTCGGTGCGGAGCCGCCCATCGTGATCGGCGAGGTCGCAGGCAGTGTCAACGAGCGCGCCCTGATCAGCGCAGTCTTCGAGGGTCGCGCGCAGCTGACCGACGCCGTCGGCCAGCACATGGAGCCGCCGCTGCCCCTGCTCGGTTCGGGCGAGAGCCTCGACGCCGCACTCAAGGCGCTCAGCGACAGCGACGCCGTCATGGTCATCGAGGACGGCAAGCCGCTGGGTGTGCTGACCCGCCACGACCTCCTGGGAGTTCACGTATGAGCAACGACAAGAGCCGCACTGATGCGCACGCGGCGCAGGGCTTCGCGACCCGCGCCATCCACGCCGGCTACGAGCCCAATGCCGAGAACGGCGCCGTCAACATCCCCATCTACGCCAGCTCGACCTTCGCCCAAGATGGCGTCGGCGGCATGCGCGACGGCTTTGAGTACGCCCGCACCGGCAACCCGACCCGGCGCGCACTGGAAGGTCAGCTCGCTGCGCTCGAGGGCGGTGCGTTCGGGCGCGGTTTCAGCTCCGGCATGGCAGCCACCGACTGCGCACTGCGTGCACTCCTCAAGCCCGGGGACCACCTGGTCATCCCCGACGACGCGTATGGCGGCACCTTCCGGCTGATCGACAAGGTGTTCACCCAGTGGGGCATCACCTACAGCATCGCGGCGGTGAACGATCTCGACGCCGTGCGGGCGGCAATCACCCCGCAGACGAAGGCTGTGTGGATCGAAACCCCCACCAATCCTTTGCTCAACGTCGGCGACATCGCCGGAATCGCCGAGATCGCTCATGCGGCGGGCGCCACGTTCGTGGTCGACAACACGTTCGCGTCTCCATATCTGCAGCAGCCGCTCGACCTCGGTGCTGACGTGGTGCTGCACTCGACCACCAAGTACATCGGCGGACACTCCGACGTCGTGGGCGGCGCCCTCGTCACGAACGACGCCGAGCTGGACGCAGCGTTCGCCTTCTTGCAGAACGGGGCCGGCGGCGTGCCTGGACCGTTCGATGCCTATCTGACGATGCGCGGCGCCAAGACGCTCGCTGTGCGGATGGAGCAGCACTGCACGAACGCCGAGGCGATCGTCGACATGCTCACGGCGCACCCCAAGGTCGTGCAGGTGCTGTATCCCGGGCTGCCCGGTCACCCCGGCCACGAGGTCGCGACCCGTCAGATGCGCCGCTTCGGCGGCATGATCTCGCTGCGCGTCGCCGGCGGACAACAGGCGGCGCTGGACTTCTGCGCACGCACCGAGCTGTTCACGCTGGCTGAGAGCCTCGGCGGCATCGAGTCACTGATTGAACACCCCGGCGCGATGACGCACGCCTCGACCGCCGGGTCGCAGCTGGAGGTGCCCGACGACCTCGTGCGCCTCTCGGTGGGCATCGAGGACGGCGCCGATCTGATCGCCGACCTCGAGACCGCTCTGGACTGACGCGTCCTGCTGGCTAGATCAGACGGCGGCCGGGACGCAGAGCACGGGGCGCGACGACAGGTGCAGCAACTTGTGCGGCGTCGACCCGAGCATGGCGCCGCGCAGGGGACTCTCTCCCCACGTGCCGACCACGATGACTCGGGCGTCGTGCTTGTCGGCGGCGGCCAGCAGAGCCTGGGCCGGCTTCTGATCGATCAGCTCGATCGTGGTGGGAACGCCGGCTTCGTGGGCCACCTCCACGGCGTGCTGCAGCGCGGCTTCGCCGACGGCGGCGATGGCGTCCCGCTGCGCGGTGTACTCCTCCCCCAGCGAACCGGGGGGCGCGGTGCCGTAGACGAGCACCAACGGCTCGCCGTACGCCGTGGCGACCTCCAGCGCCGCCGTCAGAGCGCGCACCGCTCCGGGCGACTCGTCATATCCGAGCACGATCGACATCAGAAATCCTCGCTGTTGACGAGATCGGGATCCACGACGCTGGGACGCTCGTCCCAGTAGGACGGGTTGATGACACGCCACACGAACATGGCCACGACTCCGGTCACCGCGATCACGATGCCGATCACCAGCGGCGGTCCGAGACCGAACCACGACACCTGGCTGTAGGAGTTCTCCGGATCGGCCTGATCACGAATCGCCTCGAACAGCAGCCACACCAGCAGGCTCGACCCGATCAGCGGTCCGACACCAATCAAGAAGAACTTCTTGGCGCTGTCCAGCAGATGGTGGCGGTAGTAGACGGCGCACGCCACACCGGTCAGCGCGTAGTAGAACGCAATCAGCAGGCCAAGCGCCGTCAGTGAGTCAAATGCCGCGTTCTCGCTGATCTGGTTGATCACCAGGTACCAGGCGATGGCGATGCCAGCGACCCACCACGTGCTGACGTCCGGGGTCCGAAAGCGCGGGTGGATGTGCCCGAACTTGTGCGGCAAAGCCTGCCGACGCGCCATGGACAACGCCGTGCGCGACGCCGGGATGATGGTGGTCTGTGTGGACGCGACGGCCGCGGTGGACACGGCGAAGTACACGATCCAGTCCCAGTTGCCGAGCACCTCGTTGGCCAGCAACGGGAAGATGTACTCCTCCTCCTCGGCATTGTCGGCCAGGAACTGCGTGCCGGCGTAAGCCACCACCGCGATGCTGCACGACAGGTAGGTCACCAGCAGGATGACGGTCGACCAGATGGCCGCGAGACCCGACGACGAGGCAGAGTTCTCGGTCTCCTCGGTCAGATTGACCGCGGACTCCCATCCCCAGTAGGCGAACACGCCAAGCAGCAGGCCCGCGGTGAGGGCGGAGCCGCCCGCGCCGAAGGCGTTGAGCCACGACAACGAGGGCCGGATCGAGTCCAGGCTGCTGGTGTCGGCGTAGACCCGGTACAGCGCGACCGTGGCGAAGATCAGCAGGAACACCACCTGCAACAGGATCAGGACGTTCTGCAGCTTGGCCGACCCTTCGGTTCCCGCCACGCACAGCGCAGTCATCACGAGGATGAGGATCACCGTCAGTGCCTGACGCAGCAGCGTGTTGTCGGCCCAGCTGTCCAGGCCGAACCCGCGCAAGGCGAAGGCGACGCCGGTGTCGGCGAGTGATCCCACGACCAGCACACCGGTCATGGAGATGGCCCAGCCGCCCAGCCAGCCCGCCCAAGGACCCATGGCCCGCGTGACCCAGCTGAAGGTGGTGCCGCAGTCCTGATCGACCCGGTTGAGGTAGTAGAACGCCGAGGCGATCAGCAGCATCGGGACGAACGACGCGAGCAGCAGTCCGGGAGCGAACACTCCGGCGGCCGCAGCCATGGCGCCAATGACCGCCGCCAGTGAGTACGCCGGCGAGGTGGAGTTGATGCCGATGGACAAAGCGTCGATGAAACGGATGGCGCCCGGCTTGAGGGTGCTCTCGGGTGCTTCGTCCACGGCCATGCGATCTCCCTCGGTGAGTGGAGATCATCGAACCGCGAAACCGGCCCCCCGTCCAGCGTTCCGCCGAATTGTGCAGACCGGCCTCAGCCCGCCTGGTCGTCCTTGGTGAACAACATGTCGGTGTCGATGATCGCGGCGTCCAGCTCAGGACGCTGCAGATCCTGGAACGCAGCGTCCTCCACGGCGGTCATCTCGGCCGTCGTGAGCGGACGCGGAGTGATGTCCACCGGCGCGACGTGACCCAGCTGTTTCGCCTCGTCGACGGCATCAAGCTTGCGCGCCGTGGCCAGGACGCGGGTCTCCAGCGACCCCGTGAACTTGTTGTAGTCCGTGACGGTGCGCTCGATCGAGCGCCCCAGCTTGGACACGTGCTCGGCCAGCGTGCCGAGTCGCTTGTAGAGATCACGGCCGAGGTCGACCAGCTCTTGGGCGTTGTCAGCGAGATCCTCCTGCTTCCACGTGAGAGCCACCGTCTTGAGCAGCGCCCAGAGGTTGGCCGGAGTGGCCAGGACGATGCCCTTGCCGAAAGCGTGCTCGAGCAGACTGGGATCTGCCTCGACCGCTGCATTGAGAATGGCCTCGCTCGGGATGAAGGCGATGGTGAACTCGGGGCTGGACTCCAACCCGGTCCAGTACTGCTTGCCCGAGAGTGCGTCGACGTGCGCCTTGACGGCCTTGGCGTGCTGGGTCCGCAGCGTCGCGCGCTCGGTGTCGCTCAGCTCCTCGCTGTGTGAGTCGATGAAGGCGTTGTAGGGCACCTTGGCGTCGATCGCGACCTGCTTGCGACCAGGCAGCTTGATGACCATGTCCGGGCGACGGGCGCCGGAATCGGCGGTGATCGACTCCTGCGTGTTGAAGTCGATCCGGTTGAGCAGACCGGCGGACTCGACCAGCGTCTTGAGCTGGGTCTCGCCGTAGGCGCCGCGAACGGCGTTGTTGCGCAGCGCCGCCGAGAGCGTCTGGGCCGCCGACCGCGACTGCTCTGCGCTGTCTCGCGTTGCACGGATCTGCTCGGCCAGCGCGCCGTGCTGCTGGCTGCGCTGCTTCTCCAGATCAATGATCTTCTGCTGCAGGGTGGTCAGCTGCGATTCCACCGGAGCGAGCTTGCGCAACACCTTGCTCTCGGCCTGATTGGCGACCTCGCGCTCCTTGGCGTCGCGGCGGTGCTGGGCGACGATCTCGCCGAACTGGTGCTGGGTGGACGCCAGCTGCTCGCGCAGGCCCACGATCGAAGCATTCGCGGCAGCGAGGTCTACCTCGACGCGGGCTCGGGCGCGGGCCTCCTCGGCCCGGATCTCGGCAACGACGCGGTCATGGGCGGCCTGGACGATGGCGGGGTCCTCGACCGGTGCTGGCGCCTCGACCGGACGCATGGCATGCCCGAGCCACCCGAGGGCAGCGCCGACGAGTAGACCGATGAGCAACACCAGAACCAGTTCCATGCCCCGAGTGTGGCAACCGAGTCGGACACTTTGTGGTTGCCGTGCCGATGCCACCGACGAGCAACCGTCAGACCCCTAGTCTGGACGGCATGCCCGACCGTCAACGTCTCCTCGGCGACCTGTCGTGGCTGCAGATCGTCGTGGGCGCTCTCGCCGCCATGACGTCAGCCTGGATCGCTTCCACGCTCGGTGTGGGCGGCACGATCATCGGCGCGGCGATCGGCAGCCTGGTCATTCCGATCTCCAGCGCCCTCTACGGGCGCACCCTGGACAAGGGACGCGTCCTGGTCGTGCGCACCGAACGCGGCACCGTCATTCAGCAGCAGGTCGACGGGAGCAGCGACACCGAGATCGTTGACGAGGTGGCCGACGCGAACCCCAACATCCGTGACGCCGCGGTGGTCACCCAACCCCCACGCCTGCACTGGAAGACGATCCTGCTCACCGCTGTCGCGGTCCTCGCCCTCGCTGTCGTCGCGATGGGCGCCTATGAGCTCGTCTCCGGACAGGCTTACGGCGGGCGCCCCGACAACGCACGCATCGGCAACCCGTTCGGGGGCGCCACCGGCAACGACGAGCCGCCACCCGTTCCCACTGCCACCGAACCCACGTCGATCGAGCCGACCGCCGCACCGACACCCACCGACGAAGAGCCCTCGCCGACACCGACGGAGCCGACGCCCGCCACCGACGAGCCAACCATCCCCACGGGATGAGCCTTCGGTGACTCTGGACACCCCGGGAGCCGCAGCCATGACGGCGCTCGCGCTCGTGGTGCTGCCGTTCGTGTGGCGCTACACCCGCCACGTCGTCACGCTGGTGCACGAGGCAGGACACGCGATCGTGGCGCTGGTGACCGGCCGCCGCCTGAACGCGATCACCCTGCATGCGGACACATCAGGTCTCACCATTTCGAGCGGGCGACCCACCGGGCTCGGCATGATTGCCACAGCACTGGCCGGATACCTCGCCCCATCAGCGTTGGGGCTCGGCAGCCTGGCCCTCGTCTACGCCGACCGCACGGGATGGGCGTTGTGGATCGCCGCCATCGTCCTGGCCGGGATGCTGCTGTTCATTCGCAACTGGTGGGGGCTGCTGGTCGTCGCGCTGAGTGGTGCAGCCGTCGCCGCCGTGACGTACCGCGCCGACGAGCAGGTGCAAGTCTTCGCCGCCTCAGCGGTCGCCTGGTTCCTGCTGATCGCAGGACCACGCACGACGTTGGACCTGTGGGGACACCGACGGCGCGCCCGCACCCGAACCTCGGACGCCGACGTGCTGGGCCGACTCACCCACCTGCCAGCTGCCATCTGGAACGCCCTGTTCATCGGGCTGACCGTCGCGGCCCTGCTGGCGGGCCTCTGGATTGCCGGGTGGGTCAGCCCGGACGACCTGGGTGTTGGATAGAGGGGTGTTCACCCCAGACAGCGAGCTGCCCACCGGAGGTCGCACCGGAGTGATCACCACCCCGCACGGCGACATCCGCACCCCTGCCTTCATCCCGGTGGGAACCCGCGCCGCAGTGCGGGCTGTGCTGCCTGAGCAGATGGCCGACCTCGGTGCCCAGGCCGTGCTCGCCAACGCGTATCACCTGTACCTGCAGCCCGGCGCCGACATCGTCGAGAGCGCGGGAGGGCTGGGCACGTTCATGAACTGGCCAGGGCCGACGTTCACCGACTCCGGCGGGTTTCAAGTCATGTCGCTGGGCGCGGGGTTCAAGAAGACACTGTCCATGGCCTCCAAGGGCGTCGAGTCCGACGACGTGATCGCCGAGGGCAAGGATCGGCTGGCGCTGGTCGACGACGATGGCGTGACCTTCAAGTCCCACCTCGACGGGTCGACACACCGATTCACCCCGGAGGTGTCGATGCAGATCCAGCACCAGCTGGGCGCCGACATCATCTTCGCGTTCGACGAGCTGACGACATTGATGAACACCCGCCAGTACCAGGAATCGTCGTTGGCCCGCACCCAGGCGTGGGCCGAGCGATGCGTCATCGAGCACCAACGGTTGAGCGCCGAGCGCACCGACCGGCCCCAGCAAGCGCTGTTCGGCGTGGTGCAGGGCGCCCAGTACGAAGATCTGCGGCGCCAAGCCTCCCGAGGCCTGGCCAAGCTCGACTTCGCCGGCTATGGCATTGGCGGGGCGATCGAGAAGGAGAACCTGGCCACCATCGTGCGGTGGGTCACCGAAGAGCTGCCTGACGACCGCCCACGCCACCTGCTCGGCATCGGTGAGCCTGAAGATCTGTTCGCCGCCGTCGAGGTCGGTTGCGACACCTTCGACTGCGTTGGACCGTCGCGGGTGGCCCGGTCATCACGGGTCTACACACCCGACGGCCGCGAGAACCTGAACGTCGCGGCATCGCGGCGCAACTTCGGTCCGATCGACACGGAGTGCGACTGCTACACCTGCGCGCACTACACGCGGGCCTACCTGCACCACCTGTTCAAGGCCAAGGAGTACAACGCCGCGACGTTGTGCACGATCCACAACGAACGATTCATCGTCCGCCTGGTCGATCGCATGCGGATCGCCATCGAGGACGGCACCTTCACCGACTTCAAGGCCGACTTCCTGGCCCGATATCGCGTCTAGCGTGCTGGCCAACCACACCCGGGTCAGTAGGTGGGTTCGCGGCGCTTGAGCCAGGCGATGACGCTCACCGTGATCGGCAGCGCGGCGAACTCCACGAGGACCTTGTAGATCACGCCAACCAGGAAGTAGTTCCAGAAGGTGCCCATCGTGGTGATGCCGATGGCTGACGCGGCGATGGCACAGAACAAGAAGGTGTCGACCAGCTCGCCAGCGCCTGTGGACGTGGCAAGACGGGCCACGAGGGAGCGCTCGGCGCTGCGTCGCTTCATCGCCACCAGCACGTAGCTGTTGACCAGCTGGCCGACCACGTAGCCGAGAACGCTGGCCAGCACGATCTGTCCCACGGGCCCGGCCACCGCCTCGAAGGCCGCCTGATTCTCGTAGAACGAGGCGCCCGGGGCACGCTCGACGATCCAGAAGGTGCCGGCCGCCAGCAGCGCCATGGCGAATCCCGTGAAGACGGCCCGTCGTGCCGCCTTGAATCCGTAGACCTCAGAGATCACGTCGCCGAGGATGTACGCCAGCGGGAACAAGAAAGCGCCACCGTCGGTGACGATGGGCAGGATCTGCAGTGAGCCGATCGAGAACGAGCCGATCCCGAACTCGATGCCCTTGGTGGCGGCGATGTTGGAAACGATCAGCACGACGCAGAACAGCGCAAGAATCACGTCGTAGTACGACGACCCGCGGCTGGCGAAGCGAATGACAGGTTTTGGTGAGGTTGCCTGAGAACTCATGTCCCCATCGTCCCACGGGCAATCCCTCACCAGCCGCACGAGCATGCCTCTGGAACAATTGGACCCATGACCGCCCTGCCTGCGCACACCGATGTCCTCGTGGTCGGTGCTGGGCCGGCGGGGGCGGCCGCCGCGGCGTGGTCGGCCCGCCTTGGGCACGACACGGTGATGGCCGACGCGGCCACCTTCCCGCGCGACAAGACCTGTGGCGACGGGCTCACCCCGCGCGCCATCTTCGAGCTGCAGCGCCTCGGCCTCGGCGACTGGGTCCGTGGGCACGGCACCAACCGCGGCCTTCGTGCCGCCGGTTTCGGCCAGGAGCTGCTGCTGCCCTGGCCCGGCGGATCACTAC
>NZ_JBAVCB010000193.1:0-2538 GCF_049586495.1 Aeromicrobium sp.
CCCAGATGCTGGAGTCGATGATCACCTCGCCGCGGCCGACGCGCGCCGAGGCCTCCGACGTCGCCAACGCCGTTCTCGACGGGGCCGACGCGGTCATGCTGTCGGGCGAGACCAGCGTCGGCGACTACCCTGTCGAGACCGTCCGCATCATGTCTCGCATCATCGAGTCGACCGAAGACCACGGCCTGCCCCGCATGGCCGCCTTCACCTGGACGCCGCGGACCACCACCGGCATCGTCTGCCGCGCTGCCAGCCAAGTGGCTGAGTCCGTCGAGGCCCGCATGACGGTCGCGTTCACCACCACCGGCGACTCAGCGCGGCGCATGGCCCGCTACCGCTCGCGCATTCCCGTCATCGCCTTCACCCCGGATCCGCTCACGCGCAATCAGCTGGCTCTCACCTGGGGGATCGAGACTTTCCTGGTCCCCGAGGTGAAGTACACCGACCAGATGGTCATGCAGGTCGACAAGGCGCTGCTCGAGATCGAGAAGTGTGGGATCGGCGAGCGGGTGGTCATCGTGGCTGGCGCACCTCCGGGCATTCCGGGATCCACCAATGCCCTACGCATCCACAACATGGGTGACGCCATCAACAAGGTCGTGCCGGCCTATGAGAACCCCGACGACCGCTGATCTCGACGTGCCGACTGTGCTGGTGAACGTCACGACGTGCCGACTGTGCTGCTGAGCGTCACGACGTGCCGACTGTGCTGCTGAGCGTCACCACGTGCCGACTGTGGGAGTCGAACCCACACGCCCTTTCGGACAACGGTTTTTGAGACCGTCGCGTCTACCATTCCGCCAAGTCGGCTTGCGCCCACAAGCGCCCGATAACCTTCTCACGTGAGCATCCCTGGCAGCACATCGACACCTTCTGGAGCACCGCGTGTCGTCATCGCCGAGGACGAGGCGTTGATTCGGCTCGACCTGGCCGAGATGCTGACCGAAGAGGGATACGACGTGGTCGGCGCGGCCGGGGACGGTGAGCAGGCCGTCGCCCTGGCCATCGAGCATCAGCCCGATCTGGTCGTGATGGACGTCAAGATGCCCAAGCTCGACGGCATTGCCGCTGCGGCGCAGATCGCCCACGCCAAGATCGCGCCCGTCGTGATGCTCACGGCCTTCAGCCAGCGCGAGCTGGTGGAGCGGGCCCGCGAGGCAGGTGCCATGGCCTACGTGGTCAAGCCCTTCGGCCGATCCGACCTGGTTCCGGCCATCGAGATGGCCCGGAGCCGCTTTGCCGAGATGATGGCGCTCGAGGCCGAAGTCGACGAACTGACCGAGCGACTCGAGACCCGCAAGATGGTCGAGCGCGCCAAGGCGGTCCTGCAGCAGACTCGCGGCATGAGCGAGCCTGAAGCATTCAGCTGGATCCAGCACACAGCCATGGATCTGCGTCTGACGATGCTCCAGGTGGCCACGACGGTCATGCAGAACAGCTCGACGGTGACCGAGGAACCCCAGCAGCCCTAGCTGCGGGCGGTTTGCGGTTACAAGTTGGCTAAGTTTCCCGCCACTTCGGATTCTCCGGCACATGTGACCCGGAGAAAGACTAGCGTTCGCCATGAGCGACGCGGGTGTTACCTGCGTCACGACATCCACACAAATCCGGAGGATTGATGAAGCGCAATTCCCACGTGCTCCGCCTCGGCGCGGTCGCGGCCGCCAGTGCACTCGTGCTGGCCGCCTGTGGCAGCGACGAGTCGGGCGACAACGCATCGGGCGACAAGCCTGCCAAGAAGGGCGACGGCACCCTGACGATCGGCACCCTGCTGCCCGTCACCGGCAGCCTGGCGTTCCTCGGCCCGCCCGAGTTCGCTGGCGTCGACCTGGCCGTCAAGGACATCAACGCCGCTGGTGGCGTGCTCGGCAAGGACGTCGTCACGGTTCGTGGCGACTCCGGTGACACCGACAACGGCATCGCGCCGGCTGAGTCAGACAAGCTGATCAAGGCCAAGTCCGATGTCATCATCGGTGCCGCCTCGTCCGGTGTGTCGCTGACCGTGATCGACAAGATCATGTCCGCTGGCGTTGTCATGTACTCGCCGGCCAACACGTCGACCGCGTTCGACGAGGGCGACTACGCCAAGCCCGACCTGTACTTCCGCGACGCTCCGTCCGACGTCCTCCAGGGCGCCGTGATGGCGAACCTGCTGGTCAAGGACGGCCGTCAGAACGTCGCCATCCTGGCTCGCCAGGATGCGTACGGCGAGGTGCTGGCCTCCGAAGTCAGCAAGAACCTCGAGTCGGCCGGTTCCAAGGTCGCGATCAACGAGCTCTACAGCGAGAAGGACGGCCCGAGCGACACGCAGATCTCTGCTGTTGCCGATGCCAAGCCCGACGCTGTCGTGCTGATCGCGTTCGACGAGACCACGTCGATCATCCCGAAGCTGGTCAAGGCTGGCGCTGGCCCGCAGGCCGTTCCGACGTACTTCGTCGACGGCAACACCGCCAGCTACGCCAAGGACGCCACGACGCCGCTGCCCCCGGGCACGCTCGAGGGCACCAAGGGCACCATCCCCGGTGCCGAGGCCAAGGG
>NZ_JBAVCB010000194.1:0-32155 GCF_049586495.1 Aeromicrobium sp.
AGCCGAGGCCGCGTGCGATCCACTGCTCGCCAAGGAGCGAAGCGACTGTGAGGCCGAGGAACGAGGCCGAGGCGTGGTGACGCCGAGTGGTCGCGCAGCGATCGCCGCCTCACCGCGCCTCGCAGGCGGGCGGCTTCGCCGCATCACGCTCACGCTGCGCTGGCGTGCCTCGACGCTCGGCCGCAGGCGGCCTCGGCTCGGCACATGGGAGTCGTGATCGTGGCCGGACCGTCGGGGTCTGGCAAGTCCCACTTGGGCTCGGTGCTGGGCTGGCCGGTCCTGCGGCTCGACGACTTCTACCGCGACATCGATGCTCCCGACATGCCGCGGTCCACGTTGGGCATCATCGACTGGGACGACTCCCGGTCGTGGGACGCCTCCGCAGCCGTGGCGACGATCGCCGAGCTGTGCGCGTCAGGGCACGCCGAGGTGCCGGTCTACGACATCGCCACCAGTCGTCGCACGGGATCGCGGGCGCTCGAGGTGCCGGACGGACGGTTCATCGCTGAGGGATTGTTCGCGCCGGTCATCGTCGACGCCTGCCGCGTGGCCGGGGTGCTGGACCGCGCCATCTGCCTGCGACGCCCCCGACTGGTGACGTTCGCGCTGCGTCTGATCCGTGATCTGCGGGAGGGTCGCAAGCCACCGTGGGTGCTGGTGCGCCGCGGCTGGCGCCTCCTGCAGGATGAGCCGCGCATCGTCGCCGACGCCGTGGCCCGCGGCTGCGAACCCATGTCGCCACGACAGGCCAAGCACCTGCTCGCCTGATTCCCCAGCTGGAGTCAGCGGAGGGCGGCGTAGCCCGGCTTGATGACCTCGTTGATCAGACCGAGGCGGCGGTCGAACGCCAGGAAGGCGCTCTTCATGGCGTTGATGGTGAACCACTGCATGTCGTCGAGGCCGTAGCCGAAGGCGTCGACCAGCAGCTCGAACTCCCGCGACATCGACGTGCCGCTCATCAATCGGTTGTCGCAGTTGACCGTCACCCGGAACCCGAGATCCTTCAGCGGCCCGATCGGGTGGTCAGCGATCGACGACATGCCGTGCACGGCGTTGGTCTGCAGGTTCGAGGACGGGCACATCTCCAGCGGGATGCGACAGTCGCGAATGTAGGCGGCGAGGTCACCGAGCCGCGGGCCGCCCGGAGCGTCGAAATCGATGTCGTCCACGATGCGTACCCCGTGTCCGAGCCGTTCTGCGCCGCAGCGCTGAATGGCCTGCCAGATCGACGGAAGGCCGAATGCCTCGCCTGCGTGGATCGTGAAGTGGGCGTTGTTCTCCCGCAGGTACTCAAAGGCCTGGAGGTGCAGGATCGGCGGGAACCCGTCCTCGGCGCCCGCGATGTCGAAGCCGGCCACGCCGCGGTCGCGGTACTCGACCGCGATCTCGGCGACCTCCAACCCACGCATGGCGTGCCGCATGGCGGTGAGCAGCTGGCCCACCACGATCGGTCGGGACGCCTCCTGTTGGCCCTGCTCGATGCCGCGCTGAACGGCTTCGACAGCCTCGCGCATCGACAGTCCGGCAGCCTGGTGCTGCTCCGGAGCCCAGCGGAGCTCGGCGTACACACATCCGTCGGCAGCGAGGTCGATGACGGCCTCGCAGGCGACCCTCGTCAGGTCCTCGGCGCGTTGCATCACCGCGACGGTGTGCACAAAGGTCTCGAGGTAGCGCTCCAACGATCCCGAGCTGGACGACTCCTCGAACCACACGCCGAGAGCATCGGCACCGTCGGCAGGGAGGTCGTGGCCGATCTCCGCAGCAATGTCGGCGATCGTCGCGGGGCGGAGGCCACCGTCCAGATGCTCGTGAAGGGCGACCTTGGGGGCCAGGCGGATCAGTTCAGGTGTCAGCGTCACCTGCTCATCGTGGCACGTCGATCAGGACGGCATGAGGAGGGTGACCGTCTCGGCGACGCATGCCGGTCGGTCGTTGCCCTTGATCTCGACGGTGTGCTGCAACGTGACCTGCTGGCCGCGGTCGAGGTCTTTGACCTCGAGCACCGTCACGCGGTCGCGCACCATGGCGTCCACCGTGACGGGAGCAACGAAGCGAACCTTGTTCAGGCCGTAGTTGACTCGCGCGAGGTGGCCGGCGAAGGCGAAGACCTGAGCGCCCAGGCTGGGGAGCATCGACAGCGTCAGGTAGCCGTGGGCGATGGTGCCGCCGAACGGGCCGTCGGCAGCGCGCTCGGGATCGATGTGGATCCACTGACGGTCGCCGGTGGCGTCGGCGAACAGGTCGATGCGCTCCTGGTTGATGCCCACCCACTCGCTGACGCCGAGCTCCTCGCCGACCGCCGCCGCGATCTCGTCACGATCATTCAGGATCCGCATGTTTCTCCCATGGTGTTCAGGTGATCCGGTCGATGACGACCGATCGTGCGGGGGCCGGTTCGGCCCCGATGTCGTACCCGCCCGCGAGCGCCTCAACCGCGCGCTCGAATCGATCGGGGGTGTCGGTGTGCAGTGTCAGCAGGGGATCCCCCGCTCGCACGGTGTCGCCGGGCTTGGCATGCATCACCACGCCGGCAGCCGCCTGCACGACCTCGCCGGGGCGAGATCGGCCCGCTCCAAGACGCCACGCTGCCACACCGACCGCCATCGCATCGAGCCGGGTCAGCACGCCGTCCGTCGCTGCCAGCACGTCGTGCGTCTCGCGCGCCACCGGGAGCGGGGCATCAGGATCGCCGTCCTGCGCCCGGATCATCGCCTTCCACGTGTCCATCGCGCGGCCCGAGGCAAGGACGTCGGCTGGATCCACGTCCACGCGGCCAGCCGCCTGCAGCATCTCGCGGGCCAGCGCGACCGTCAGCTCGACGACATCGGCGGGACCGCCACCAGCGAGCACCTCGACCGACTCGGCGATCTCGCAGGCATTTCCGGCCGTGCGGCCGAGCGGCGTGGACATGTCGGTGAGCAGCGCGACCGTCTTCACTCCGGCGTCGGTGCCCAGGCCCACCATCGTCTCGGCGAGCTCCCGGGCCTGATTCTCGTTCTTCATGAACGCACCGGATCCGACCTTGACGTCGAGGACGAGCGCCCCTGTCCCCTCGGCGATCTTCTTGCTCATGATCGAGCTGGCGATCAGTGGTATCGCTTCGACCGTGCCGGTCACGTCACGCAGCGCGTACAGCTTCTTGTCAGCGGGCGCCAGACCCGCGCCGGCGGCGCAGATGACCGCGCCTACCTCCTCGAGCTGAGCCATCATCTCGGCGTTGCTCAGCGAGGCCCGCCAGCCGGGGATGGCTTCCAGCTTGTCGAGGGTGCCACCCGTGTGCCCGAGGCCACGGCCGGACAGCTGCGGCACCGCCACACCGCAGGCCGCCACCAGCGGAGCCAGCGGCAGGGTGATCTTGTCACCGACCCCGCCGGTGGAGTGCTTGTCGGCGGTGGGACGTGAGAGTGACGAGAAGTCCATCCGTTCGCCGCTGGCGATCATGGCGTTGGTCCAGCGGGAGATCTCGCGGCGGTTCATCCCGTTGAGCAAGATCGCCATGGCCAGGGCTGACATCTGCTCGTCAGCCACGACACCGCGGGTGTAGGCGTCGACCACCCAGTCGATCTGCGCATCGCTCAAATCATGACGATCCCGCTTCGCCGCTATCACTTCCACCGCGTCGAACTGTTCACTCATGCCTCTGCCTCTCCTGTGTTGACCGACGAGTTGGCGGTCATGCGCCGACCTCGATGCTCTCGAAGCCGCGGAGCACCCAGGTGGGGCGGCGCGGCGCCTCGCCGACGAGCATCAGTCGAGGAAATCGGTCGAGCAGTGCCGTCAGGCTGATCTGCAGCTCCATCCGGGCCAGCGGTGCGCCCAAGCAGAAGTGACGGCCCATGCCGAAACCGACGTGTGGGTTCGGGTCGCGGCCCACGTCGAGCTGATCGGCGTGCTGGAAGACCGCCTCATCCCGGTTGGCCGACCCCATCAGGCACGAAACGGTCTCGCCGGCGGCGATGCCCACCCCGGCGATCTGCACGTCTTCGGTGGCGGTCCGCTGGAACAACTGCAATGGAGCGTCGAAGCGGAGCAGCTCCTCCAGCGCCGTGTCGACCGAGACCTCGCCCGACGTGATGCGCCGCAGCTGGCTTGGGGCGGACAGCAGCGCGTGCAGCCCGTTGCCGAATGCGTTGACCGATGCCTCGTGCCCGGCGTTCAGCAACAAGACGATCGAGGCGACGAGCTCGTCGTCGCTCAGTGCCATCCCGGCGTCACGCGCCGCCAGCAGATCGGTGATCAGATCGGGGCCGGGGTTGGCGCGCCGATGGTCGATGACGCCGCGGACGTACTCCGCGAAGTGCTCCGATGCGGTGACAGCAGCGGCGCGGGTGGACTCGGGGACGTCGGGCTCGTACATGTGCACGATCGCCTGCGACCAGGCTCGCAGGAACGCCTCGTCCTCGCGCGGCACGCCGAGCAGGTCGGCGATGACGTACACAGGCATGGGTTCGGCGTACTCCGCCAGCACGTCGAACGAGTCGCCCAGGCGGCCGACCATCTCTGCGGCCAGCGCCTCGACGCGGGGGCGCATGCGCTCCACGTGACCGCGGCCAAAGGCCGACGAGACCAGCTTCCTCAATCGGCGATGCGTTTCACCCTCGTTTTCCATCATCTGGTTGCGGTGCAGGGTGTTGAACGGCTCCATCGCGTCGCGAGGCTCGTGATCGGTCCACAGCCGTCCAAAGGATCGGTGCCGGAGCACCTGACTGACCGCGTGGTGCGTGGTGGCGAACCATTGCCCGTCACCAGCGACCACTGGCCCTTCGGCGCGCAGCGCCGTCAACGTGGGGTACGGGTCAGCGACAAAGGCAGGGCCGGTCAGGCCTGGGGTCACGTGAGGTCGTCCGCGCCGAAGGCATCGGGCAACACCTCGGACATCGTCTGGACTCCGCGAGGGGTCATCAGCTGCATCTCGGGACCGCCGTTCTCCCACAGGAGCTGGCGGCACCGGCCACACGGCATCAGCGGTTCGCCGTCAGCATTGACGCAGGCCACTGCCCGCAGACGTCCACCGCCCGTGGCGTGCAGCGCCGAGACCATGCCGCACTCGGCACACAACGCGACGCCGTACGCGGCGTTCTCCACGTTGCAGCCCAGCACGACCCGCCCGTCGTCAACCAGCCCGGCAACCCCGACCTTGAAGTTCGAGTACGGCGCATAGGCCCGGCCCATGACCTCGATGGCGTACCGGCGCAGCGCATCCCAGTCGACCGGCGCGTCCGGCCCGGTGATTCCCAAGCCCATCGGCACGGTCATCCTGCACTGCCCTTGCGATACGGCTGCCCATCAGCGGCTGGCATGCGCAGCTGTTGGGAGAACAACGCCAGCACCAACAAGGTGGTGACGTACGGGGTCATGCCCGTGAGGTCCTCGGGTACCGATGCCGTGACGGCGTAGCCCACGGCGACGGCAACCCCCAGCAGGGCGGTGACCAGCGCAGCGCGCTGGCCATGCTTGCGCCACTGCCAGACGGCCAGGATCACGAGAGCAACCGCGGCCAGCAGGAGCAGGCCGTGCACCGTGTCGCCACCTCCACGCAGACGCAAGGTGTCGGTGTAGCCGAACAGGATCGAGCCAGTCAGCAGACCCGAAGGGCGCCAGTTGCCGAAGATCATGGCGGCCAGACCGATGTAGCCACGGCCACCGGTCTGCCCGTCGCGGAACTGGCTGGCGGCAACCAGTGCCAGGAAGCCACCGCCGAGACCGGCCAGACCACCCGACACCATCACGGCGGAGAATTTGTACCGGATGACGTTGACGCCCAACGACTCGGCGGCTGCCGGGTTCTCACCGCACGAGCGCAGGCGCAGACCGAACGGCGTCTTCCACAAGATCCACCAGGTGGCGAAGAACAGCAGCAGGCACAGCAGGGTCAGCACCGACAAGTTGGTGACCAGCGCACGCAGGATCGAGGCGACGTCGGAGACCACGAACCAGTGTCGTTGCTCCAGCTCGCCGAGGGGTTGGGAGAGTGCGTCGATCGAGATTGCTGGCAGATTGTCAATGGGCGGCGACTGCGTCTGTCCGCCTCCGGGCACGCCGGTGAAGGCCAGCACGGCCAAATACTGCACGGCACCCAACGCGATGATGTTGAGGGCAACGCCGGAGACGATGTGGTCGACACCGAACGTCACCGTGGCGAGGGCGTGCAGCAGACCTCCCGCAGCGCCCAGCACGATGGCACCGACGACGCCCTGCCACGGACCGTAGAAGTAGCCGAAGTAGCCGGCGCCGAAGGTGCCGAGCACCATCATGCCCTCGAGGCCGATGTTGACGATGCCGGCGCGTTCGGACCACAGTCCGCCGAGGCCGGCCATGCCGATCGGGATGGCGGCGATGAGCGTGGCTCGCACCGTGCCGGAGGAGTTGAGGTCGTTGACCCCCGTGATGATGCGGACGGCTGAGATGAGCACCAGGAACGCGGCGATCAGCAGCAGGACCTTGGCGTAACTCCAGCGCGAGCCGGAGGTCACGGGGGCGGAGACGGGTGACTGGATGACACTCATGCCGACACCTCCTTGTCCTCAGAGTCGAGCGCCGACGCCACCTGCTGCTGTTCCCTGCTGGCGCTGTAACGTCTGACGACCTCGTAGGCGATGACCACGGTGAGCACGATGACTCCCTGGGTGATCTTGACGATGTCGGGCGACACGTCTAGCAGGATCTGCAGCGGATTGGACTGCTCGTCCAGGAAGGCGAACAGCAACGCCCCCAGTCCGATGCCCACGGGGTGGTTGCGGCCCAGCAGGGCGATGGCGATACCGGCGAAGCCGAGGCCGGACTGGAAGGTGGAGCCGTAGGAATGTGCGTCGCCCAGCAGGATGGGCAACCCCACCAGCCCGGCAATCGCGCCTGACAGCAACATCGCGATGAGGCCCATGCGCTTGACGTTGATGCCGCTGGCGACAGCAGCCGTCTCCGACTTGCCCGTGGCCCGCAGGTCGAAGCCAAATCGGGTCCGGTTGATGACGAATCCGTAGACCAGCCCCACCAGGATCGCGAGGAAGACGAACCCGTAGACCTCGTTGGGTGAGTCCCCAAGCCTGAAACCGGGAATCCAGCTGCTCTCAGGGATCTGCTTGGTCGCGGTGATGTTGCTGCCCTCGTTGTCGACTGCGGCCTTGCGCAACAAGTAGGCCACGAGCGCGGTGGCGATGGCGTTGAGCATGATCGTCGAGATGACCTCGCTGACACCCCGGGTGACGCGCAGGAGGCCGGCGATGCCGGCCCACGCCGCGCCCACCAACATCGCGGCGAAGACCGCGAAGACCGTGTTGAGGTGTCCCGGGAGCCACGCCTCGCCCGCCACGACTGCGGCGGCGAAGGACGCCACGCGATACTGACCGTCGACGCCGATGTTGAACAGATTCATTCGAAAACCGATGGCGACGGCCACCGCCGAGAGGTAGTAGACGCTGGCCGAGTTGATGATGTTCACCACGCCACGGCTGCTGGGCAGGCTGAGGATCTGACCCCACACGCCGCTGACGGAGTCGCCAGCCAGCACCAGGACCAAGCTGGTGATGAGGAAGGCCGCCACGATCGCCAACGCTGGTGCGCCCAGGACGAGCGTCAATCGCGCGACGCGTTCGTTCTTCACGCTGTTGCTCCCGTCATGGCTGAGCCGAGTTCTTGGGTGGTGACCGTGGCCGGGTCGAACGTACCGACCATCCGGCCGCGCAAGATCACCTGGATCGTGTCGGACAAGCCGATCAGCTCGTCGAGGTCAGCCGAGATCAGCAAGACCGCCAGGCCGTCGTGCCGGGCCCGCTTGATGTGCTCCCAGATGGCCGCCTGAGCACCGACGTCGACGCCGCGGGTGGGGTGGGACGCCACCAGGAGCTGAGGCGAACCGCTCATCTCGCGGCCGATGATGAGCTTTTGCTGGTTGCCGCCGGACAGGGCGCGCGCCAGCACGTCGATGCCGGGAGTGCGGACGTCGTACTCCTCGACGATGCGCTGCGTGTCTGCTCGTGCCCCAGCGCGATCGATCAAGGGTCCGGAGACATTCGGCTCCCGGGTCTGATGGCCCAGAATGCGGTTCTCCCACAGGGGGGCTTCCAGCAAGAGCCCGTGCCGGTGGCGGTCCTCGGGGATGTAGCCGATGCCTGACTCGCGCCGCTCGCGGGTCGAGCGGCCAGCGATGTCGACCCCATCCACCGAGATGCTGCCAGCGGCAAGGGATCGCATGCCCATGACGGCCTCGACCAGCTCGGACTGGCCGTTGCCCTCGACACCAGCAATGCCCAGGATCTCCCCGGCGTGGATCGTGAACGACACGTCCGAGAGCAGTTCTCGGCTGGGCCCGGGCATGGTCAGACCCTCCGCCTGAAGGATGACCTCGGTGGTGACGGTCGACTCCGCCGTGCTCGGGCTGGGAAGCTCTGACCCGACCATCAGCTCAGCCAGCTCATGCGAGGTGACGCTGCTGGCGGCGACCGTGTCGATCGTCGTGCCACGGCGCACCACCGTGACGGTGTCCGCGACCGACAGCACCTCGTCGAGCTTGTGGGAGATGAAGATGACCGCGAGGCCCTCGTCCTTGAGCTCGCGTAGATTGTCGAACAAGGCGTCGACCTCCTGCGGAACGAGAACGGCGGTCGGCTCGTCCAAGATGATGATCTTGGCGCCGCGGTAGAGCACCTTGAGAATCTCGATGCGTTGGCGGGCGCCAACGCCCAGGTCGGCCACCATCGCATCGGGGTGGATGTCCAGCCCGTAGGCGTCGGAGATGCGAGAGATCTCGGCGCGGGCCGCAGCGCCGATGCCGTGCAGCTTCTCCGAGCCCAGCACCACGTTCTCCAGGACCGTGAGGTTGTCGGCCAGCATGAAGTGCTGGAACACCATGCCCACGCCGGCTTCGATCGCGTCCGAGGGAGATCCGAGGTTCACGGCGGCGCCATTGATCTCGATGATCCCCGAATCCGGCTTCTGGACGCCGTAGAGGATCTTCATCAGCGTCGACTTGCCGGCGCCGTTCTCCCCGACGATGGCGTGCACGGTGCCTCGTCGCACCTCGATGTTCACATCGTGATTGGCGACGACGCCCGGAAAGGTCTTGCCGATCCCGCGCAGACGGACGACAACGTCGTGATCAGCCCTCGTCGTGGTGGTGTTCACCGTCTACTCCACTTCATGGTGTGTGGGGACAACTCGGCCCGGGCCCACGCTATCGCGCGGGACCCGGGCCTCGTTGGTCAGATCAGGAGGTGGGGACCTTAATGGTTCCGTCCACGATCTGCTGCTTGTACTCGTCGAGCTTCTCCTTGATGTCGTCGACCTGTCCACCCGTGGTGGAGTAGCCAACGCCGTCGACGGAGAGGTCGTAGACGGTCGGTCCGGTGGGGGCCGTTCCGCCGTCAACCTCGCTCAGGTAGGTGAACACCGCGACGTCGATGTTCTTCAACATCGAGGTCAAGATGACGTCCTTGACCGAAGCGTCAGCCGTGAGGGCCTGGTCGGAGTCGACTCCGATGGCCTTGCCGCCAGCTGCTGCGGCTGCCTCGAAGACACCGCCGCCTGAACCGCCGGCAGCGTGGTAGACGACGTCAGCACCCTTGTCGAACATGCCCTCGGCCGTTGCCTTGCCCTTGGCCGGGTCGCCGAAGCCACTGAAGTCCGGCGGCTGAGTCAGGTAGCGCGACTGGATCTCGATGTCCGGGTTGACGGCCGTGGCGCCGGCCTTGTAGCCCGCTTCGAATTTCACGATCAGCGGCACCTCGACGCCACCGACGAAGCCGATGTTGCCGGACTCGGACTTCAGCGCCGCTGCGGCGCCGACCAGGAACGAGCCCTGCTCCTCGGCGAACAGCAGGTTGGCGATGTTGTCGCCCTCGACCCCGTCATCGACGATGGCGAAGTCGACCTCAGGGTTCGCGGCAGCGATCTTGCCGACCGAAGCCGAGTAGGCGAAGCCCACGGCGATGACCGGGTTGAAGCCCGCGTCGACGAGCTGCTGCAGGCGACCCTCACGAGCCGACTCTGCTTCGCCGTCCTGGGCTTCAGCAGTCTGGACGTCAAAGCCCAGCTCGCAGGCAGCCTTGTCGAGGCCCTTGGCAGCGGAGTCGTTGAACGACTGGTCGCCGCGTCCGCCGACGTCGAAGGCCATGCCGACCTTCTTGGTCGAGTCGACCTCGACGCAGTCATCTGTGCTGGCCTTGTCGCCAGCGGAGTCATCGGTTTTCTTTCCACAACCCGCAAACACGAGCATGGCCACGGCCGCAATGGCGGTGGCTTGGGTCAATCGACGCACTTTTCCTCCTCGATACGAGAGCCGGCACAACCGGCAACGTGCCGACCCTAGTCGGCGCGGGTGTCGTGCGTCTCACATTGGGTCCGGCGATACCGATTTGTAACCCGCGCCGCTCAGCTGACGGCGGCGGTCGCCAACACGGTGGCGCCGATGGCGATGGCTCGCTCGTCGACTCGCAGGTTGCCTTGATGCAGGTCGTAGGTGGGTCCGCCCGGAGTTCGCGTGCCGAGCCGTCCCATCGACCCGGGGACGGATTCGACGTACCACGCGAAGTCTTCTCCCCCGAGGCTCTGTGTCGTGCTGGTCACCCCCGCTGCCCCGACCGATTCAGTCACGGCCCGACGCAGGACCTCGGTCGATGTGAAGTCGTTGACCACCGGCGGGACGCCCCGCACGTACGTGACCTCGGCGCTGACGCCGAACGGCTCGATGATGTCGGCGATCAGCCCGCGTACCAGGTGCTCAGCCTCGTGCCACGCCGCCGCATCCAGCATGCGCAGGGTGCCGGCGAGCTCGCCGGTGGACGGAATGACGTTGGCCGCCCGGCCCGACCGGACCTGGCCCCAGACCATGCTCGCGCCGGCGCGCGGATCGAAACGTCGCGACAACACCGCGGGCAGCTGGGTCAACAAGGTGCCGAGAGCGTAGGTGAGGTCCTCGGTCAGGTGCGGCCGCGAGGTGTGGCCGCCCCGACCTGACAGCACCACGTGGATGCGGTCGGCGGCCGCGGTGATGGCACCCTCGCGCAATCCCACCTGGCCGACGTCGAGGGAGGGATCGCAGTGCAGGGCGAAGATCCGCGAGACGCCTTTCAGGGCGCCCTCGGACACCAGCCGCAGCGCGCCGCCGGGCATGACTTCCTCCGCGGGCTGGAAGATCAGCCGCACCCGGTTGGGCAGCGGCTCGCGACGGTGCGCCTCGGACAGCGCCACGGCGGCACCGATCAGCGCGGAGACATGCAGATCGTGGCCGCAGGCGTGGGCGACGCCGGGGATGCTGGACCGCCACGGGTCCTGGGTGGTGTCGTCGACCGGGAGTGCGTCCAGGTCAGCACGCAACGCCACGATGGGGCCCTCCGACGGCCCCACCTCAGCCATCAGTCCGGTGCCCTCGAAGCGCTCGTACGTGATGCCCAGCTTGTCCATCCAGCTCGCGACCACGTCCGTGGTGCGCTCCTCGGCCCACGACAGCTCGGGGTAGGCGTGCAGAGAACGCCTGAGCTCGATGAGGTCGGGCGTGACGACCTCGATCGAGTGAGCGAGTGAGTCCGACAGGGGCATCGGGCCAGTTTACGCCTCGAGTGCGTCAGCGATCTGCTCGATCGTCTCGTCGGCCAGCGCGGACAGCTTCGGCTTGACGATCAAGGGCGCGATGAACTTGACGACACCGTGGAACTCGAAGTCGGCGCGGTACTGGATCTGCGTGCGTTCGCCCTCGCGGGTGAATGTCATGGTGTCCGTGGCCGTCGCGGTCTTGTTGGTGCCCTGACAGGAGAAGAAGGTCGGACGATCGAAACCGATCGTCCGGTAGGTCAGCTCGACCTCGCGACCCATGAAGGATGAACGGTTCCGGTACGTGGTCCCGAGTCCCCCATCACCCTCGGTCCGGGTCGTCTCGAGCGTTCCGGGATCCCATTCCTGCGTGTTCTCGAAGTCGCTGAGGTAGTCGAAGACCTCGTCGATGGGCCGGTTGACGATGAAGGTGCGCTCCACATGCATGACGCCACGCTAGCCCCGCAGCGGCTGTCTGGCACGTTGTGCTCACGCGTCGCCGGTGGAATCGAGAGAAGCTCCTGCGGTGGCGGCGTCCTCCCACGTGTCGATGTCTGCGGTGCTTCCCGTCGGCACGTCGACGACGTGCAGGGCGAGTGCGTCCATCAACGCCCGCACCGAAGACCCATGCAGAGTGTCATGGCTCTGGACGGCTGCCCTCATCGCTGCCGAGCGGTGGGCGCCGACGAGGTACTGGATCTGGTGGCCGTCGCGAGCCAGCACGCCATCGGCCTCCGGGGTCGAGGCGAGCGCATGGAGCAGCACGGGGATCGCCGAGGCGATTCCCGGCATGTCGCACGCCACCACCACGACGACCGACGAGCTGCCGTCCAAGGCGTTCACGCCAGCGCCGATGGCGGCCGCCGGTCCACCACCGGCAGGTTGTTCGCGCACCACAGTGATCCGCTCGTCAGCATCCCCGGCCTGTCGTCCCCCGACCAGCACGACTCCCTGCGCTGCGGACACCGCGTCGAGCGTGCGCTCCAGCAGGGAGGTTCCATCGACGCGCAGCGCCGCCTTGTCGACGCCGCCCAGGCGCTGGCCCGTACCGCCGGTGAGAATGATCGCGTCGAAGTCCACGACCCCACTGTGCACGGTGCGAATACCGGTCCGCACCTGAGCGTCACGCTGTCACTCGTGGTAGTCATGAGTCATGGGTCGGATCACCGCGCGTCGGCGCGTCTCACGCGTGGTCGTCGGCCAAGGATCGATGGTCGAGCGCGAGGACGTGCTCGCGGTCGAAGAACCGTTGGAGATCCGGGTGGCCGGGTCTTCGTTCAGCATCACGATGCGCACCCCGGGTCACGATTTCGAGCTGGCCACCGGGTTTCTGGTGTCCGAGGGTGTCGTCACCACCCGGGACGACGTGCAGATCATCCGGTACTGCTCTGGTGTCGACGACGACGGACGCAACACCTACAACGTCCTTGACGTCGCCCTCGCGCCAGGCGTCGAGCCACCCAGCGTCGATCTGGCCAGGCACGTCTACACCAGCAGCTCGTGCGGCGTCTGTGGCAAGGCAAGCATCGACGCGGTACGCACCTCGTCCTCACACCCCGTTGACGCTGACGACATCCGGGTCGAAGCGACACTGCTGACGATGCTGCCGCACCGGCTGCGATCGGGCCAAGACGTCTTCGAACGCACCGGAGGGGTGCACGCCGCTGCCCTCTTTGACGGACGCACCGGGGAGCTGCTCGTGCTGCGCGAGGATGTCGGGCGCCACAATGCGGTCGACAAGGTCGTCGGCTGGGCGGTGGGACAGGACAAGCTGCCGCTGACCGGAGTCGTGCTGATGGTGTCAGGCCGCGCCAGCTTCGAGCTGGTGCAGAAAGCCTCCATGGCCGGCATCCCCGTGCTCGCGGCCGTCTCAGCTCCTTCGTCCCTGGCCATCGAGCTGGCCGAAGAAACCGGTCTGACCGTCGTCGGTTTTCTTCGCGGCACCTCGATGGTCGTGTACAGCAGGCCCGATCGAGTGCAGACCCATCAGTGACCGAGCCAGGGAAGACCGCCGTCGGCATCCGCGCAGTGACGGCCAGCTAGGGCGCCGCTACCGGCACGCCCATCGTGCTGAGCCAGCGGCTAGACCTCGCCAGCCGCCAACGCGCTGAGCAGATCGCGGTTCAGCCGGCTGATCGTGTCGAGCGGGATCTCCTTGGGGCACGCCGAGGCGCACTCGCCGATGTTGGTGCAGCCGCCGAAGCCCTCGTCGTCGTGGGCGTTGATCATGCCCACCACCCGAGAGTCGCGCTCGGGCTGGCCCTGCGGCATCAGACCGAGGTGCGTGATCTTGGCGGCAGTGAACAGCATTCCGGAGCCGTTGGGGCACGCCGCCACGCAGGCGCCGCAGCCGATGCAGGTCGCCGCGTCGAAGGCGTGATCGGCGTCCTTCTTGGGCACGGGGACGGCGTGGGCGTCGGGAGCCGATCCGGTCGGTGCGCTGATGAAGCCGCCGGCCTGGATGATGCGGTCGAACGCCGAGCGGTCCACGACCAGATCCTTGACCACGGGGAACGCGCCAGCACGCCACGGCTCGACATCGATGACCGCGCCATCGGCGAAGCTGCGCATGTGCAGCTGGCAGGTCGTGGTGACCTGCGGCCCATGGGCCTCCCCGTTGATGACGACTCCGCACGAGCCGCAGATGCCCTCGCGGCAGTCGTGGTCAAAGGCAATGGGATCGTCGCCGGTGAGGGTGAGGTGCTCGTTGAGAACATCCAGCATCTCCAGAAAGGACATGTTCTCGCTGATGTCCTGCAAGCCGTACGTGACCATCTTGCCCCTGGCATCGCTGCTGCTCTGACGCCACACCCGCAAGGTGATGTTCACTTGTAGCTCCTCTGCTTCATCTCGATGTACTCAAATTCCAGTGGTTCCTTGTGCAGGACGGGCTGGTCTCCGTTGAACTCCCACGCCGACACGTGCGCGAACTCGTCGTCGTTGCGCATCGCCTCGCCGTCCTCGGTCTGGCTCTCGGCACGAAAGTGCCCGCCAGCGGACTCGGTGCGCACCAGTGCGTCGATGCACATCAGCTCACCGAGCTCGAAGAAGTCGGCGACCCGGCCAGCGCGTTCCAAGGTCTGGTTGAGGTCCTCGTTCACGCCGGTGACCTTGACGTTCTTCCAGAACTCTTCCTTGAGCTCACGGATGAGGCTGATGGCCTTCATGAGACCGCCCTCGGTGCGCTCCATGCCGCAGTACTCCCACATGATGTGGCCGAGCTCCTTGTGGAAGGAGTCGACCGTGCGCTCGCCCTGGATGGCCAGCAGCTTCTGGATGCGCTCGGTGACGGCGTCGCGAGCCGCGACCGCCTCGGGATGATTCTCGTCGACGACGTCGAATCCGCCCGTGGCCAGGTAGTCGCCGATCGTGTTCGGCAGCACGAAGTAGCCATCGGCCAGCGCCTGCATCAGCGCTGAGGCGCCCAGACGGTTGGCCCCCTGGTCGGAGAAGTTGGCCTCGCCGGTCACGAAGAGACCCGAGACGTTGCTCTGCAGGTCGTAGTCGACCCACAGCCCGCCCATCGTGTAGTGGATGGCCGGGTAGATGCGCATCGGCGACTCGTACGGGTTCTCGCCAGTGATCTGCGCGTACATGTCGAACAAGTTGCCGTACTTGGCCTCGACCTGGTCTCGGCCGAGGCGCTCGATGGCGTCGGCGAAGTCCAGGTACACGCCGAGCCCACCGGGCCCGACGCCGTACCCCTCGTCGCACGCAGTCTTCGCGGCTCGTGAGGCGATGTCGCGAGGCACCAGGTTGCCGAAGGCCGGGTAGCGGCGCTCGAGGTAGTAGTCGCGCTCATCCTCGGGGATCTCACCGGCCGGGCGGTCGTCGCCCTTGGCCTTGGGCACCCAGATGCGGCCGTCGTTGCGCAATGACTCGCTCATCAGCGTCAGCTTGGACTGGTAGTCGCCGCTGACGGGGATGCAGGTGGGGTGGATCTGCGTGTAGCAGGGGTTGGCGAAGTAAGCACCCTTGCGGTGCGCGCGCCAGGTGGCGGTGACGTTGCAGCCCATGGCGTTGGTCGACAGGTAGTAGACGTTGCCGTAGCCGCCCGAGGCCAGCACCACGGCGTGCGCCATGTGGGTCTCGATCTCCCCGGTCACCATGTTGCGCACGACGACGCCGCGCGCGCGGCCCCCGATGATGATCAGGTCGAGCATCTCGTGGCGCGTGTTCATCTCCACGGTGCCTTCGCTGATCTGACGTTCCAGCGCCTGGTAGGCGCCGATCAGCAGCTGCTGGCCGGTCTGTCCGCGAGCGTAGAAGGTGCGCGAGACCTGCACGCCGCCGAAGGAGCGATTGTCCAGCAGGCCGCTGTACTCGCGAGCGAACGGCACGCCTTGCGCCACGCACTGATCGATGATGTTGGCCGACACCTGCGCGAGACGGTACGAGTTGGACTCGCGCGACCGGAAGTCGCCACCCTTGATGGTGTCGTAGAAGAGCCGGTACGTGCTGTCGCCGTCATTGCGGTAGTTCTTGGCTGCGTTGATGCCGCCCTGGGCTGCGATCGAGTGAGCCCGCCGCGGGCTGTCCTGATAGCAGAAGCTCTTCACCTGGTAGCCGGCCTCGCCGAGCGTGGCAGCCGCCGATGCCCCAGCCAGACCGGTGCCCACGACGATGACCGACAGCTTGCGCTTGTTGGCGGGATTGACCAGCTTGGCCTCGAACTTGCGGGTGTCCCACCGCTCCTGGATCGGGCCGGACGGCGCCTTGCGGTCGCGGACCTCGTCCCCGACGGTGTGAAAATCCGCAGCCGCGTCGGTGTCGGTCGATTCAGTCATGTCAGCCTCCCAAGCCGAAGAAGTAGACCGAGTAGGCGGGCAGCAGGAACCCGATCGTGAGCAGCGCGGCCAGCCCGACGGCGATCGTGTTGAGCGTGGACTCGCGACGCTTGTCGCTGCGGTTCTGTCCGAGTGTCGTGAGCGCGCTCCAGAACCCGTGCCACAAGTGGAATCCGATGGCGACGAGGGCCGCAGTGTAGAACAGCACGACCCACCAGATCTCAAAGCCGTTGACGACGCGCTCGTACTTGCTGTCCGAGGCGCCGCCGGGGTGAATCGAGTTCGCCAGCATCTGCAACAGGTGGAACACCACGAACAGCGCGATCGTGACGCCGCCCCAGCGCATCGTGAACGACGCGTACGACCGCTGGAAGCCCTTGCGGTTCTGCTTGGAGTGATATCGCTTGTTGCCCACGATGCCGGCGGCGACGCGATTGCGACGCCACAGCGTGATGGCGGCATAGGCATGAATGAGGATGCTCGCGAGGAGCACCACCCGGATGATCCACAGCACCCCGTCGTGCGGCAGGTACGGGTAGAACATGTCCCGCAGACCCTCGAGGTAGGAGTCGAACATCTCCTGGCCCTGGTAGATCTTCAGGTTCCCGTACATGTGCACGAGCAGGTAGCCCAGCATGATGAGACCGGACACCGCCATCGCGTACTTGTGGGCGACAGTCGAGCGACGCGCTTGGATCACATTGGCCACGCCACAACTTTAGGACTTGTCCGATGGTTGCGTGGGGCAAGGGTGACCTGTGTGCAACAGATCACAGAAGATCAGCTCTTCCTGGTGCGCTTCCGGCGACGGATGATCGGATCGAACTTGAGGTCGACCACCCTCTCCTTGAGCGGGATCAGGGCGTTGTCGGTGATCTTGATGTTCTCGGGGCAGACGTCGGTGCAGCACTTGGTGATGTTGCAGAATCCCAGACCGTGCTGGTCCTGAGCGGCCGCCTTGCGATTGACGCCCTGCTCCTCGGCAGCATCGAGCGGGTGCATGTCGAGCTCGGCGATCCGCATCAAGAAGCGCGGGCCAGAGAAGGACTCCTTGTTTTCCTCGTGATCGCGGATCACGTGGCAGGTGTCCTGGCACAGGAAGCACTCGATGCACTTGCGGAACTCCTGCGAGCGCTCCACGTCGATCTGCTGCATGCGGTACTCGCCCGGCTCGACGCCCTCCGGCGGCACGAACGAACGCACCTCGCGGGCCTTCTGGTAGTTGAACGACACATCGGTGACCAGATCGCGGATGACCGGGAACGTCCGCATGGGGGTGACGGTGACGGTGCTGTCCTGGGGCAGCGTCGACATGCGCGTCATGCACAGCAGACGCGGTCGACCGTTGATCTCAGCGCTGCACGATCCGCACTTGCCAGCCTTGCAGTTCCACCGCACCGCCAGGTCGGGCGTCTGGGTGGCCTGCAGTCGATGGATCACGTCCAGGACGACCTCGCCCTCGTTGACCTCGACGTCGTACTCGGCGAAGTCACCGCCCTCGTCCGTGCCCCGCCACACGCGGAATGTCTGTTGGTAGCCCATCAGTTCTGACCTCCAGAAAGTTCTGCCTCGGTGAAGTACTTGCCCAGCTCATCGGCTTCGAACAATCGGAGGAGATCGGCGCGGACGGGGATCTGATCCTTCAGATCCACCTGGGCCGAGCCGTCGTCGGCCACGGTGCAGACCAGCAGCTTGTTGCGCCACTCAGCGTCCATCGCCGGGAAGTCGTCGCGCGTGTGGCCGCCGCGGCTCTCCGTGCGCAACACCGCCGCCTTGGCGACGCACTCGCTGACCAGCAACATGTTGCGCAGGTCGAGCGCGAGGTGCCAGCCCGGGTTGAACTGCCGGTGACCCTCCACGACCATGTGCGTGGCGCGCTCCTTGAGGCCCTCGAGCTGGACCACAGCCTGCTCGATCTCATCGGCACGGCGAATGATGCCGACCAGATCGCCCATCGTCTGCTGCAGCTCGGTGTGCAGGGTGTACGGGTTCTCGGCGCCGTCGGTACCGCCATCGCCGAAGGGCGCCACCGACTGGTCGCGCGCCACCTTGATGTCAGCCTCGGACACCGCCGGGCGAGAGGCGAGCGCACCCACGTACTGGGCTGCACCGGCGCCGGCTCGCCGGCCGAACACCAACAGGTCGGACAACGAGTTGCCGCCCAGGCGGTTGGAGCCATGCATGCCGCCGGAGCACTCCCCCGCGGCGAACAGTCCCGGCACCGATGAGGCGCCCGTGTCCGGCTCGACCTCGATGCCCCCCATGACGTAGTGGCACGTGGGGCCGACCTCCATCGGCTCCTTCGTGATATCGACGTCGGCCAGTTCCTTGAACTGGTGGTGCATCGACGGGAGGCGTTTGATGATGGCCTCAGCTGGCATGCGCGAGGAGACGTCGAGATACACCCCACCGTGAGGTGATCCGCGTCCGGCTTTGACCTCGGAGTTGATGGCGCGGGCCACCTCGTCGCGTGGCAGCAGCTCCGGGGGGCGCCGGTTGTTGTCGGGGTCGGTGTACCAGCGGTCGGCTTCCTCCGGGGTCGTGGCGTACAGCTTCTTGAACACGTCTGCGATGTAGTCGAACATGAAGCGCTTGCCCTCGGAGTTGGTCAGCACTCCGCCATCGCCGCGCACCGATTCGGTGACCAAGATGCCTTTGACCGAAGGCGGCCAGACCATGCCGGTCGGGTGGAACTGCAAGAACTCCATGTTGATCAGCGAAGCTCCGGCGCGCAGCGCGAGAGCATGCCCATCGCCGGTGTACTCCCACGAGTTGCTGGTGACCTTGTACGACTTGCCGATGCCGCCGGTGGCCATCACGACGGCTGGGGCCTCGAACAGCAGGTGGCGTCCGGACTCGCGGAGGTACGCCACGGCACCAGAGATCGCGCCGTCTGTGGTGAGCAGATCGATGATGGTGCACTCGTCGAAGACGCGGATGTTGGCTTCGTAATCCCCCGTGGCGCGGAAGTCCTCCTGCTGCAGCGACACGATCTTTTGCTGCAGCGTGCGAATCAGCTCGAGGCCGGTGCGGTCGCCGACGTGCGCAAGACGCGGGTAGGTGTGACCCCCGAAGTTGCGCTGGCTGATCCTGCCGTCGGGCGTGCGGTCGAAGAGCGCGCCATAGGTCTCCAGCTCCCACACCCGATCGGGAGCCTCCTTGGCATGCAGTTCTGCCATGCGCCAGTTGTTGAGGAACTTGCCGCCGCGCATGGTGTCGCCGAAGTGCACCATCCAGTTGTCATTGGAGTTGGCGTTGCCCATCGACGCTGCACAGCCGCCCTCGGCCATGACGGTGTGGGCCTTGCCGAACAACGACTTGGAGATGATCGCGGTGCGCTGGCCCTGCTCGCGAGCCTCGATGGCAGCGCGCAGCCCGGCGCCACCGGCACCGATGATGACGACGTCGTAGGAATGGGTCTCGATCTCGGCCATGTTGTCCTCAGTTGATGAAGCGCGGGTCGGAGAACCAGCCAGCCGACACGGCCATGATGTAGAAGTCGGTGATGGCCAGACTGGCCAACGTCGTCCAGGCCAGCGCCATGTGACGCTCGTTGAGCCGGGAGACCCAGCCCCACAGCTTGTACCGCACCGGGTGCTGGGAGAAGTGGTTGAGTCGGCCGCCGATCAGGCTGCGGCACGAGTGGCACGACACGGTGTACGCCCACAACAGGACGACGTTGGTCAGCAGGACGATGTTGCCGAGCCCGAAGCCGAACTCGCCATCGGCCGTGACGAACGCCCGAATGGCGTCGTAGCTGTTGATCAACGAGATGGCCACCGCCGCGTAGAAGAAGTAGCGGTGCAGGTTCTGGCCCAGCAGCGGGTACCGGGTCTCGCCGGAGTACGAGGCGTGCGGCTCGGCCACGGCGCAGGCCGGCGGCGACAGCCAGAACGACCGGTAGTACGCCTTGCGGTAGTAGTAGCAGGTCAGCCGGAACAGCAGCAGGAACGGCAGGGTGAGCGCAGCGTAGGGAAGCCACCACACGTCGGGCAGGAACTGGCCGAAGTGGGACGAGGCCTCGACGCATCCGGTCGAGACGCAGGGCGAGTAGAACGGCGTCAGGTACTCGTACTGCTCGACGAAGTAGTGCTTCTGCATGAAGGCGCGCACGGTCGCGTAGGCCACCCAGGCCAGCAGGCCCAAGGCCGTGAACAACGGCGGGAGCCACCACCTGTCGGTCCGCAGTGTGCGCGCCGAAATGGCAGCGCGGCCAGCCAGTGAGGGTGTGGTCACGGTCACACCCTAGCCGGAGGTCAGCCGCAGGCAAGCACCTCAGCGTGACCCGAGGGCGAAGTGCCTTTCGGGCTTCCAGCCGGTGTGGTCCACCTGGTGGTACAGCGCGAACTCCGCGACCCGGAACTCGCACTCGAAGCCGGCCAGCGCTGCGTAGGCGTGATCGAGGGCTGGGTCGTCCAGATGGTGCGCCACCGTGACGTGCGGGTGATACGGGAACTCCAGCGCAGGATGACCCAGCGCGCCTCGGACCCGGTGGGCCAGCTGTTCAGTCTGTGCCGCTCCCTCGCTGACGGCGACGTACACCACCGGCGAGACCGGACGAAATGTTCCGGTGCCACGCAGCCGGATCGAGTACGGCGCCACGGTCGCAGCGGCCGTCTCGAGCGACACCGCCAGCTGGCCCAAAGCACTCGGCTCGACCTCGGCGGGCGGCGTCAAGGTGATGTGAGTGGGAATCGTGGCGGCCATCTCGTCGCCGAACTGTGCGCGGGCGTCGCGCAGCAGACTGCCGAAGGGTTCGGGAACAGCGATGGCCACGCCGACCGTGGTGGTCGATGGGGTCACGGGGTGACGAATCCGGACCGCTCGTAGACCAGCTCCAGGGTGGGCACCGCCACTTCGCGCGCTCGCGCGGCGCCGTCGGCCAGGATGCGGTCCAGCTCGGAGCGGTCGTCCAGCAGCTGGCGGGTCCGGTCACCGAAGGCGCCGACGAAGTCGGCGGTCAGATCAGCGATGGCCACCTTGAGGTGTCCGTACTGCTGGCCCTGAAATTCCGTGACGATGTCGGCGATGGGCCGATCGGTCAGCGCCGAGTAGATCGTCAACAGATTGGAGATACCCGGCTTGCCCTGCGGATCGAAGGAGATCTCGGTGCCGGAATCCGTGACGGCCGACCGAAACTTCTTGGCGACCTGCTGGGGGGTGTCGGTCAGGTCCACGACTCCGGCGTGCGACTGGCTGGACCCGCTCATCTTGGCGGTCGGGTCCTGCAGATCGTAGATCTTGGCCGCCGACTTCACGATGTGCGGCTCGGGCACCGTGAAGGTCTCGCCGAAGCGATGGTTGAAGCGCTGCGCCAGGTTGCGAGTGAGCTCGATGTGCTGACGCTGGTCCTCGCCCACCGGCACCTTGTCGGCCTGATAGATGAGGATGTCAGCGGCCATCAAGATCGGGTAGGTGAACAGCCCGACGCTGGACGAGTCCTGTCCCCCCTTGACGCTCTTGTCCTTGAACTGCGTCATCCGGCTCGCCTCGCCGAAGCCGGTGATGCTCCCCAGCACCCACGCCAGCTGGGCGTGCTCGGGCACGTGACTTTGGACGAACAGTGCGCTGCGGCCGGGATCGACGCCTGCCGCGATCATCTGAGCAGCGGCAACGTAGGTGCGCTCGCGCAACAGTGCCGGGTCGTACTCGACCGTGATGGCGTGCAGGTCAGGGATGAAGTAGAAGGCGTCGAACTCCTCCTGCAGGGTGACCCACTGCTTGAAGGCGCCAAAGTAGTTGCCCAGATGGTACGAATCGGCCGAGGGCTGTGCCCCGGAGAGAGCGCGCGGGCGACCATCCCGAGATTGCGGAGCCATGCTGTGCATTCTGCCAGCCGCCAAGGGAGCGCCGTCGCTAGGCTCAACCGGGTGACTGACGTACGGCACTGGATCGTCCCCGGGCGGGTCAACCTCATCGGTGAGCACCTCGACTACAACGGCGGTCCGGTGCTGCCGATGGCCATCGACCGAGGCGTCGTGGTCAAGGCGCGCCGTCGCGACGACGCGACCATCCACGTCTGGTCCGGTGGGCAGACCATCAGCTTCTCGACGTCGGTCGCCGTGGGTGAGGTCAGCGGCTGGGCGGCCCTGACTGCCGGAGTGGCGTGGGCTCTGGCGCAGGACGGCCACACCGTCCCCGGCGCCGACCTGGTCATCGAGTCCACCATCCCCTCAGGAGCGGGCCTGGCGTCCTCGGCTGCGGTCGCCTGCGGTGTCGCGATGGCGCTGGCTGACCTCGCCGGTGCCACCCTGGACCCCACGGCCGTCGCCGCCCTCGCCCGCCGCAGCGAGAACGACTACCTCGGCGTCCCATCCGGCGTCGTGGACCAGCTGGCGGTGGTCCACGAGGCGGCGAGCCTGATCAACACCCGCACGGGCGCCGTACAGCCGATCCCGATCGACTGGGGCGACGACGGCCTGTCCCTCGTGGTCATCGACACCGGCGTCCAGCACGCGATCGGGGGTGGCGAGTACGCGGATCGCCACGACGAGTGCCGGCGGGCGGCCGAGGTCCTCAGCCTCGGACACTTGGCCGATGTCACGCTCGACAGTCTCTTTCGTCTTGACGACGACCTTCTCAAGAGCCGCGCGCGTCACGTGCTCACCGAGACGGCCCGCGTGAAGGCGGCGGTTCGCGTCCTCGGTGCTCACGACTGGGCCCAGCTCGGCACCCTCCTCACGGCATCGCATGCGTCCCTGCGCGATGACTTCGACGTCAGCTGCCCCGAGCTGGACGTCACGGTCGAAACAGCCCTGGATGCCGGGGCCCTCGGCGCCCGGCTCACTGGTTTCGGATTCGGCGGCAGCGTCATCGCCTTGGCACCCACCAACCGGCTGCTCCCGTTACGCGGTGCGGTCGAGGCAGCGTTCGCAGCGCGCGAGTGGAAGACCCCGACACTGTTCACGGTCCGACCAGCGGCGGGTGCCAGACTGGACGGGTGAAGATCGCGTATCAGGGTGAGCCCGGGGCCAACTCCCACATCGTCTGCCGGGAGCACTACCCCGAGGCTGACGCCGTGGCCTGCGCGTCCTTCGAGGACGTGTTCGCAGCCGTCAGCGGTGGTGACGCCGATCTGGCCATGATCCCCATCGACAACTCGATCGCCGGTCGGGTCGCCGACATCCACCACTTCCTGCCGACCTCCGGGCTGCACATCGTGGCCGAGCACTTCTTGCGCATCCAGTTCAGCCTGCTCGGCGTGCCGGGTGCCACCCTCGACACGATCAAGACGGTGCACAGCCACGTGCACGCGCTGGGCCAGTGCCGCAAGATCATCCGCGAGCACGAACTCACGCCCATCATCTCCGGCGACACCGCTGGCGCCGCCCGCGAGGTCGCCGACGCTGCCGACCCCACACAGGCGGCCATCTCTCCACCGCTGGCCGCCGAGATCTACGGTCTTGACGTGCTGGCCTCTGACATCGAGGACGAGGACCACAACACGACGCGCTTCGTGGTGTTGTCCCGCGATCCCGACGTTCCGGCGCGGGGGCAGGCAACGATCACCACGTTCATGTTCAACGTCCGCAACCTGCCAGCGGCGCTGTACAAGGCGCTGGGTGGCTTCGCCACGAACGGCGTCAACATGACCAAGCTCGAGAGCTACATGGTGGGCGGGGAGTTCACCGCGACGCAGTTCCTCGCGGAGGTCGACGGCCATCCCGACGATCCCGGCTTGGCCCGCGCGCTCGAGGAGCTGACGTTCTACACCACCGACATCACGGTGCTGGGGGTCTACCCAGCCGACGAGTTTCGTCGATGAACGTGGACCAGTGGCCCATGAACGTACCGGTCCTGTCCGACGGAGTCGTCACCCTGCGAGCCCACGTCCCCGGCGACATCGACGACATGCTCGAGATGGCGCACGACCCGGACATGATCCGCTGGACCGCGATCCCCACTCCGCACACCCGGGAGATGAGCGAGCACTTTGCCTTCGAGCACATCCCTGCCGCGTGGAACAAGGGAGCCTCGCGACATTGGGCCATCGAGGTGGATGGCCGGTACGCAGGCAGCGTTGACATCCGTCAGGAACCGATCGCCGACATCGGTTTCGCCCTCCACCCCTGGGCCCGCGGCAGCGGCGCCATGACCCGCGCGGTCCGGCTCGCCAACGACTGGGTGCTGACCAGCACGGGCGTCGAGATCATCCACTGGCGCGCCCACGTGGGCAACGAGTCTTCATTGCGGGTCGCTCACGCTGCCGGTTTCACCCTGCACGGCACCACCCCAGGCATCCTGCACGAACGCGGACAGGTGCTCGATGCCTGGACCGCCTCCATCCGCTTCGGCGACGCACCGGTGCCGAAGCAACCGTGGGTGGGATCGACGGTGCTGGAATCCGACCGGCTGCGCCTGCGACCGATCACGAGTGCCGACATCCCCCGCAGCATCGAGGCGTGCACCGACCCCGACAGTCGGCACTGGCTGGCCGGGCTCCCCTCGCCGTACACGCCGGCCGTCGCTCAGCAGTACGTCGACGACTGCGTCTGGCTGGCTGCCACCGGCACCAAGGCGACCTGGTGCATCGCCGACCGGGAGACCGACACCCTGCTGGGCAACGTCGCCGTGATGGACCTGCGCAACACGTCCGGCGAGATCGGCTACTGGATGCACCCGGACGCGCGCGGTCGCGGGCTGGCGAAGGAAGCAGTCGCCCTGGTGATCGATCACGCCTGGTCCGAGCTGGGCCGAGATCGTCTGACGCTGTACGCCGCGGCCGGCAACGCGGCCAGCAATGCGGTGGCTCGGGCCACCGGCTTCACCCCGTTCGGCACCCAGCACCAGGCCGAGCCGCTGGGCGACGGGACCCATGACGACGCCATCGGATATGAGTTGCTGCGATGAGCCACATCCTGACGCTCTCGTGCCCTGACCGTCCCGGGCTGGTCTTCGCCGTGACCCGGTGGATCGCCGAGTCCGGCGGCAACATCCTGGACAGCCAGCAGTTCACCGACACCAGCGACGGAGAGTTCTTCCTGCGGGTGCACTTCGAGCACTCGGACCCGCCTGACTTCGGTCCGGTGGCCGCGGAACATGCGATGAACTTTCGACTCGGCGTGGCCGAGCGGCCGATGCGTGCCTTGGTCATGGTGTCGACAGAAGGTCACTGCCTCAACGACCTGCTGTACCGGCAAAGCACGGGTGGGCTCAACATCGAGATTCCTGCCGTGGTGTCCAATCACGAGGATCTGGCGAAGCTGGCCGCCGCGTACGACATCTCGTTCCATGCGGCTGTGGATCGAGTCGAGGTCGAGGCGCTGATGCTCGGGCTGGTCCGCGACCTGGACATCGACGTGGTGGTGCTGGCCCGCTACATGCAGATCCTCAGCGACGACGCCTGCCGCGCCTTGGAGGGCCGGGCGATCAACATCCATCACAGCTTTCTGCCCAGCTTCAAGGGCGCTCGGCCCTACCACCAGGCACACGATCGTGGCGTGAAGCTGATCGGCGCCACCGCGCACTACGTGACAGCCGACCTCGACGAGGGACCGATCATCGATCAGGGCGTGCTGCGCGTGGACCACCGCATGACAGCAGCCGACCTCGCCCGAGCTGGCCGTGACGTGGAGTCCCAGACCTTGTCCCGCGCGGTGCAGCTGCACGCGGAGTCGCGCGTCCTGCGCAACGGTCCGCGCACCGTCGTCTTCGACTGAAACCGGCGAGCAGCACCACTAGGTTGGTCCCGTGCAGGCACAGACCATCGTCATCGGTGCAGGTGTGGCCGGACTCGTCGCTGCGGACCGGCTCGTGGCGTCCGGACAGGACGTCCTGATCCTCGAGGCCCGCACTCGCGTGGGCGGGCGGACCTTGACCGAAGTCATCCCCGGGATGCCCGACCTGCGCGTCGATTCAGGCGGACAGTGGATCGGCCCCGACCAGCGCCTCCTGGCCGACGAGCTGGAGCGGTTCGGCCTCACCACGATCGATCAAGGGGGGCACGGCGAGACGCTCATGAGCCTGCGCGGCACGACGGCTCGCTATACCGGCCGCACCCCGCGGCTGGGGCCTGCGACGCTCGTCGACGTCGGCCAGGCGATGGCGCGCTTCGAACGTCTCGCGAAGCGAGTCGACCTCGAACAGCCCTGGCGGACCCGCGACGCGGGACGGTGGGACGGGCAGACCTTCGAGACATGGATTCGACGCACCTGCCACACGGACACGGGTCGGGACTTCTTTCGAATCGCCTGTGAAGCCGTGTTCGCGACGACCCCGGCCAATCTGTCGTTGCTGCACGCCTTGTTCTACAGCAAGTCAGGCGTCAGCCTCGAGCACCTCATCAGCACCGAGGGCGGCGCTCAGCACGCACGGGTCGACGGCGGCATGCAGCAGCTCTGCGAACGCCTGGCCGAGGGCCTGGGCGACCGGGTACGGCGAGATGAACCGGTCACCGCCATCGATCACGGCACGGACGGCGTGCTGGTGACGACGACCACCGGCCAGCACCGGGCCGACCACGTCGTGGTGGCGATTCCGCCCACGCTGGCCGGCCGAATCACCTACGACCCGCCACTGCCCCCCAGCCGAGATGCGCTCACCCAGCGCATGCCGCACGGCTCGGTGATCAAGTGCCACGCCGTCTACGACCGGCCGTTCTGGCGCGAAGAGGGCTTGAGCGGCGAGGCCACCGGTGACACGTTTCCCGTCAAGGTGATCTTTGACGCCACCCCACCTGGAACCGGCCAGCCCGGCATTCTGCTGGCGTTCATCGAAGGCGCCGACGGGCTCGCCCTGGGTGCGGTCGGCGCGGCTGACCGCCAGGCGGCGGTGACCGAGGTGCTGACCCACTATTTCGGCGACGCGGCCAGGCAGCCCCTGGCGTTCATCGAGCGCGACTGGACCGCCGAGGAATGGACTCGAGGCTGCTACGGCGCGCACCTCCCGCCCGGTGCGTGGACCCAGGTGGGTCACGCGCTGCGCGAGCCGATCGGACCAATCCACTGGGCCGGGACCGAGACCGCAGTGCGATGGTGCGGCTACATCGACGGAGCGATCAGTTCCGGCGAACGTGTTGCCCGCGAGATCAGCGGCTGACCAAGGTAGGACGCTGGACCACCAGCCCCACCGCGAAGATCAGCAGGCCGAGAACGGCCAAGCCGGCGCCGACGATGCTCGCGGCGTTGTATCCGAAGCCTGCGGCGATCACCACCGAACCGAGCGCCGCGCCAAGGCCGTTGGCGACGTTGAGCGCCGAATGATTGAGCGCGGCGCCCAGCATCTGCGCATCGCCGGCTGCCGTCATCAGACGGACCTGCAGCGAGATGGCCAGTACCGACCCGAGGATGCCGACGGTGAACACCAGCACGAGCGCCGGCACCACGTAGGGACCGAAGATCCAGAACAGCAACAGCGCCACTGCCATCGAGGCGAAACCGATGAGGATCGTGCGCTCGTCGTTCCAGTCGGCCAGGATGCCGGCGAGCCACGAGCCGATCACGCTGCCGACGCCGAACACCAGCAAGAACACGGCAATCCACTGCGCATCGAGCCCGATCACCCGCGTGACGATGGGGGCGATGTAGCTGTACATCGCGAACAGACCCCCGAACCCGACCATGCCCGCAGCGACCGCGAACAGCACCTGCGGGCGCTTGAGCGCGGAGAGCTCCCCCCGCACAGAAGCATCCAGGTTGGCTGGCGAGTGTGGCACGAAGGCGGCGATCATCACAGCTGCGGCGATGGCGATCATGAGCACCGCCCAGTAGGCGCTGCGCCAGCCGAGAGTCTGGCCAAGGAGCGTGCTGGCCGGGACGCCGGCGACCGTGGCGACCGACAGCCCCAGCATGACGGAACCGACGGCACGACCCTTGTGCTCTGGCCGAACCAAAGAGGCGGCTAGCAGAGACGCGACACCGAAGTACGCGCCGTGTGGCAAGCCGCTCACGAAGCGTGAGAGCAACACCGGGAGGTAGCCACTGGCCATCGCGGTGATCGCGTTGCCGACGCCCAGGGCCAGGATCAGCCCCATCGCCAGCTCACGCTTGGGCAGGCGCGCACCGAGCGCCACGATGACAGGCGCGCCGACCACGACGCCGAACGCATAGGCCGAGATGATGTGACCCGTCGTGGCGTTCGACCGGTCGATGCCGACCGCGATCTCCTCGAGCAGCCCCATGGTCATGAATTCAGTGGTCCCAATCGCGAAGCCGCCAAGCGCAAGCGCCAGCAGCGCCGCACCGACATGGGTGGGGCGCACCTCCCGACCGGGCGCGGCGGTCATCGTCTGGGTCACCACACCATGATCAACCCCATGCGCGCCCAGACATTCCCCGCCGCCGACGACAGTGACGCGCGCCTCACCGCGGACCGACAGCACCACGTCCTCGAAGATCTTGGACAGACTCGCGATCATCATGCGCCACATGTGCCATGGTGAGCGGGTGCCCGAACCAGTCGACATCGTTGATTGGCTGCTGCCTCCCGATGAGCGGGGCAACGCACAGACGCGGATCGATGCTGCTCACGAGGGGCGTGCATGGTCGGAAAGAAACGCGGTGCGGCCCCTGATCCACGGCGCAACCTATTTTGCTGAGCTCTACGAGCGAATTGAAGCCATGGTGGCTGGAGACTTTCTGGCGTTCACCGACTGGCAGGGCGACGCCGACGAGCGGCTCACCGCCGAGCCGGGCAGCGAGGTACTGGCCGTGCTCGGCCGGGCCGCCGAGCGCGGGGTCGACGTGCGGGGACTGGTCTGGCACTCCCACGCGTCAGTCGCCATCGACGCCGAGGGAGACAATGCGGAGTTCGCAGCGCGGTTGCGAGCACGCGGCGTCGAGGCATGGCTCGACATGCGAGTGCGAAAGCGTGGATCGCACCACCAGAAGCTGGTGGTGCTGCGACACCGCGACGACCCCACACGAGATGTGGCGTTCGTCGGCGGGATCGACCTGTGCCACTCTCGCCGAGACGACGAGCAGCACGGAGGCGACCCGCAGTCCGACGAGATGGCCACGGAGTACGGCGCCACCCCGCCGTGGCATGACGTCCAGGCGGAGATCGCTGGTCCCGCCGTGCACGACGTGGAGACAGTCTTCCGGGAACGGTGGGAGGATCCGGCTCCGCTCGATGGCAGTCCCCGTCGCTGGCGGCTGCGGCGGACCACGCCACCGGGACTAACCCCATCTCCGAGTCGGTTGCCCCCGCAGCTGCCGCCGCCGCCGCCGGTCCCCGGCGGCGCGCACGTGGTGCAGCTGCTGCGCACCTACCCGCAGCTGCCGTCCCGCCACGACTACCCCTTCGCCGAGGGCGGGGAGAGAAGCGTGGCGCGCGGGTACACGAGGGCGATCGAACATGCCCGCCGCCTGGTCTATGTCGAGGACCAGTACTTGTGGGGGCGCCACGTGGGCCGCATGTTCACCACAGCCCTGGAGCGTCATCGCGATCTGTTCATCATCGGGGTGGTCCCGCTGTACCCCAACCTGGAGGGCGTGCTGGGACGACTACCGCAGCTGGAGGGCCGGCGCCGAGCAATGCAGGACCTGGTGCGGATCGCGCCAGACCGAGTGGCGGTCTACGGACTTGAGAATCATGCGGGGACCCCTGTCTACGTGCATGCCAAGACCTGCGTGATTGACGACACCTGGACGACGATCGGCTCCGACAACTTCAATCGACGCTCATGGACCCATGATTCAGAGCTCTCCGCCGTGGTCGTCGACCGAGATGGCGACTACGGCAGACGACTGCGCCTCACCTTGGCTGCCGAACACCTGGACCGAGCGGCGGCCGATCTGTCTGATGTGACCGCCGACTGCCTGGAACCAGAGGACATGTTCGCCACCTTCGCATCGAGTGCGGCGCGCCTCGACGCGTGGCACGAGGGTGGGAGCATCGGTCCCCGACCGGCGGGACGCCTGCGCAGCATCAAGCCCCCTGAGCTCGGGCCATGGGCTCGCGCGGTCGCCGCCGCCCCGTACACACTCCTGCACGACCCCGACGGGCGCCCACGCCGGCTGCGGCGCACGGACGACTTCTAGCGCTGCCCTCCTCGACTCCTGCACCGTCTCCGAGCACACTGGCGACGGCGCCACCGATCCGACATGTCGCCAGGGCACCGACTGGCTGCGCAGCACCGTGACCGCGCAAAGGTGTCGATCGCGGGCTGGCGTTCTGTGCCGAAAAGCTGACGGCCCGGGGGTGGCGGTCAGGAGCCGGAACGAAGTCGCTGGGCCAGGCCTGAGGCGCGCACCGCACGGCGATCGACTGCAGCCCGGATCGACGTCTCGGTGCCGATGATGCGCACCTGCATCCGCGCCCGAGTCACCGCGGTGTAGAACAGCTCGCGGGTGAGCAGCGCGGATTCCTCAGGCGGCATCACGACGGTCACGACCCCAGCCTGGGATCCTTGCGCCTTGTGGACTGTCGTGGCGTGCATCGTCTCGGTGTCGGGGAGGCGCGTGGTGGCCAGCGGGCGGGGGCCGTCGGCGGCCACGAGGGACACTTCCAGCCGCCCGTCGGGGAGTCGCATCGTGACCCCGAGGTCTCCGTTCCACACCCCGAGCGTCTGGTTGTTCGCCGTCACGAGCACGGGACGACCCGGGTACCACTCGGCGTAGTGGGTGATGCCGGTCGCGTCAGCGACGCCGCGCTCAACCCGCATGTTCCACCCGCGGACCCCGAATCGACCCTCGCGATGGGCGCACAGGAGTCGGTGTTCACCCAGCGCGGCCAGGGCGCGGTCGGTGTCCCCGTCCTCGGCTGCCCGCCACATCGCGGTGGCACGCTCAACGACGTCGGCGACCACCCCCTGCACGGCCGGAGCATCGTCTGGATCGATCAGCTGCACCGCCCGGTCGTCCGACCCCAGCTCGACCATGGCCGCGTCGACGTCGCCGCACCGCAACGCTTCGGCCAGACGCCCGATGGCTCCGCCGTACCGGTGCACCGTGCTGAGCCGGGCCACGGGTCGGGCGGCATGGTCGGCGAGTCCGTCGACGATGTCTGCGAGCACGGCTCCCGCCTCGATCGATGCCAGCTGGTAGGGATCGCCGACCAGCACGAGGCGTGCGTCGGGCCGCACCGCCTCCAGCAGCCGCGCCATCTGGGTCAGCGACACCATCGAGGTCTCGTCCACGACGACCACGTCGTGCGGTAGTCGGTTGCCCCGGTGCTGACGGAACCGCGTGGGATTGGGCGTCCACCCCAGGAGCCGATGAATCGTGGAGGCCTCCAGGGATCCGACCCGCTCGCGATCCTCAGGCTCGAGGTCGACCGCCTGCTCGGCCACGGCTTCCTGAAGACGGGCCGCCGCCTTGGCGGTCGGAGCGCACATCGCTACGCGGGGGCGACGTCCGGCCGCCAGCTCGTGCTGCTCGGACACCACGGCGAGCAGCCGGGCGATGGTCGTGGTCTTGCCGGTGCCCGGCCCACCGGTCAGCACCGTCGTGGTTCCGCGCAGCGCAGTCTCGACGGCGGATCGCTGTTCGGTGACGTCAGCTTCTCCAGCAAACACCCGGTCCAGCGCTGCGCTGAGCCAGCTGTCGTCGACCGGGGGTCGGGGCGAGTCCAACCGCTCGAGCAGATCAGCACACACCTGCCGCTCCTCGCGCCAGTACCGGTCGAGGTAGAGCACCGAGCCCTCGAGCCGAAGAATTTCGTGCTCGACCAGCGAGCTGGCCGCCACCGCAGCAATCCAGCTGTCCTGCTCGGGCCACGGGAGCTCGACCGGCTCATCGAGTGCTTCGACGGCCGTGTCGGACACCGTGGCCAGGTCGACGCAGACCGATCCGTGCCGAACAGCACGGACGGCGAGCGCCGCGGCCAGCCGCACCCGGTCATCCAGCTCGTCGACCATCGCCGCGGTGCGCGTGGCCACGTGGACGTCGGCTGCCGTGAGCACCTCG
>NZ_JBAVCB010000195.1:0-15743 GCF_049586495.1 Aeromicrobium sp.
ACTACGTGTCGATCGACCCGCCGTACACGATCCGAGCCATCGGCGACGCCGATGGGCTCAGCGACCGCTTGATCGGCAGCCGGCTCGGGCGGGACTGGCAGGCCCGCGCCGACTCGACCGGCCTGACCTTCGATGTCAGATCGGTCGCCATGCACCGGCTGGCCGCCATCAGCGAGAAGCGGCGCCAGCTGCTGCACGCCGAGACCGAGAGGGACGACGCATGATCCCGGTGCTGGGCGTGGTGGTGGGCGTCACGATCGGCCTGCTGCTGCAGCCGACCGTACCGGTGGCGCTGCAGCCCTACCTTCCGATCGCCGTGATCGCGGCCCTCGACGCCGTCGTCGGCGCGATGCGGGCGCTGGGCGAGCGTCGTTTCAACGACCGCGTGTTCGTGGTGTCGTTCATCTCCAATGTCCTGATCGCCGGCTTCATGGTGTTCCTCGGCGATCAGCTGGGGGTCGGCTCGCAACTGTCCACCGGTGTGGTCGTGGTGCTCGGCATCCGCATCTTCGCGAACGCCGCCGCCATCCGCCGCCGGATCTTCCATGCGTGACCGCCGCCGACTGTCCCAGCTGCTGGTCGCGGTCCTGATCGGTGTGCTGGCCATGGCCATCACCGTGCTGGTGCGCGACGAGCCCGCCGACGACTTCCAGAACGCTCGCAGCGAGGATCTCGTCGAGCTGCTCAAGTCCTTGGACGCGGCCAACCAGCGTCTCGATCGACAGATCACCGATCTCACCAGCACCCGTGACGACCTGCTCGACTCCTCCAAGCGGTCACAGGCCGCGCAGGACCAGGCGCGGGCCCAGGCCGATGCGCTGGCCATCCTCGCGGGCACCGCACCAGCCACCGGACCCGGAGTCGTGGTGACGGTGTCGGATCCCGAGGGCGGCGTCGACGCCGGAGCACTCCTGGACGCGATCGAGGAGCTGCGCAACGCCGGGGCCGAGGCGATCGCGATCAACGGCACCGTCCGGGTCGTGGGGCAGACCTACTTCATCGACACCGGCGAATCCATCCGTATCGGCGGCCGGGACGTCAAGCCGCCGTACGTCATCGAGGCCATCGGCGACACCGAGACGATGGCCACCGCCACCCAGATCCCTGGCGGATTGGTCGACTCCATCGAGCGACGCGGGGGAGAGGTGTCGGTCGCGCGCAAGGCGGCGGTCGCCATCACCGCGCTCGCCGACGTCCGGCCGCCGGAGTACGCTCGTCCCGATTCCTGAGCCCGACCCGCACCACACGACCTGAACGACGAGGAGAACCCGGTGATTCCTGAGGACCTGTTCTACAGCGAGGAGCACGAGTGGGTGCGCGTCGAGGACGAGATCGCCATCATCGGCATCACGGACTACGCCCAGGAGGCGCTCGGCGACATCGTCTACGTGCAGCTCCCGGCAGCGGGTGAGTCGGTCGAGGCCGGATCGGTCATCGGTGAGCTGGAGTCCACCAAGTCCGTCAGCGACGTGTTCTCCCCGATCTCTGGCGAGATCTTGGCCCGCAACGAGAGCCTCGATGGTGCCCCCGAGGTCATCAACACAGACCCGTACGGAGAGGGCTGGCTGATCAAGGTCCGGGCTCTGGACGAGGACTTCACGGCGGCGTTGATGTCGGCCGAGGCGTACACCGCACTCACCTCGTCCTGAGCCCGATCCGGGTGAGCCGAGCGGTGCTAGGTTGGTGTCGAGGCGAAGCCCCGGGGACGAGCCACGTCGAGCCGCGAATCAGTCAGAGCAGGAGTTGAGAGCCCATGTCGGACAGCTGGTCGGCTGAAGGCGTCGAGCACACCGGACACATTCCGGCGCTGGACGCCGACACCGAAGAGATGACCTCCGCGGACGTGTCGGCCGTCGAGAACCTCCCAGCTGGCAGCGCCATGCTGCTGGTGCAGCGGGGCCCCGACGCCGGCGCTCGCTTTCTGCTGGACAGCGACGCGGTCACGGTGGGCCGGCACCCCACCAGCGACATCTTCCTGGACGACATCAGCGTGTCGCGCCGGCACGCCACCTTCAACCGCGGCGAGACCGCCTACAGCGTCACCGACCTCGGCAGCCTCAACGGGACGTACGTGAATCGCGACCGCATCGACGGCGAGGTCGCCCTGGCCGGCGGCGACGAGGTGCAGATCGGCAAGTACCGCCTGATCTACTTCGCCGGCGCGACCAAGGTCGAGTCATGACCCAGCCGGTGCCCGAGCTTTCCAGGCTCGGCATCGGCAAGGTGCTCGACGAGCTCCAGCCGGAGTTCCCCGATCTGTCCATCACCAAGATCAGGTACCTCGAGCGCGAGGGCCTGCTCGATCCCGAACGCACGGCGTCGGGCTACCGCAAATTCTCCTACGCTGACGTGGAGCGGCTGCGATTCATCCTGCGACAGCAGCGCGACCGCTTCTGGCCCCTCAACCACATCCGCCAGGTCCTCGACGACATGGACAACGGCCACGTGCCGGACACCGAGGTGCCCGGTGTGCGGGTGCCCGAGCTGGCGCTGGCCGAGGACAACCTGCCCACGCCGCAGACCTTCGGTGGCCAGCGCAGCCAGGTGCGCCTGACCCGTGAGGAGCTGATCGCTTCGGCCGACATCTCCGTGGAGACGCTTGCCGAGATCGAGGAGTTCGCCCTGATCCGGCGGCGCAGCGCCGCCTCGTTCTACGACGGAGACGATCTGCACGTGGCCTCGCTGGTCGGCCGGTTCGCCGAGCTCGGGCTCGAGCCGCGCCATCTGCGCATGTTCGTCGCCGCTGCCGATCGGGAGGTGGCGCTGTTTGACCAGGTGGTCACGCCGCGTGCCCGCACCCAGGACCGCGAGGCCAGCGAACACGCTGTGGCCTCCCTCGCATCGTTGTCGGTGGCGCTGCACACCGTGCTCGTGCGCCGCCACCTGCGAGGCTGATGTGCGCGAGGTCGAGGTGGTGGGGGTCCGGGTCGAGCGACCCACCAATCAGCCGTTGGTGCTGCTGCGCGAGACCGAGGGCAACCGCTACCTGCCCATCTGGATCGGCGCAGTCGAGGCATCGGCCATCGCCTACGCACAGCAGGGGTCGTCGATGCCTCGTCCGCTGACCCACGAATTGATGCAGGCCATCGTCGAGGCCCTCGGGGACGAGCTGGACGAGGTGCGTATCACCGAGGTCAACGACGGGGTCTTCCACGCACTGCTGCACTTCGAGTCCGGAGCCGAGGTCGATGCCCGGCCCTCGGACTCAATTGCGTTGGCCTTGCGGTCCGGCGCCCGGATCGTGTGCACCGAGGACGTTCTGGACGTCGCTGGCATCGAGGCCAGTCGCGACGAGGACGAGGAGATCGAGAAGTTCCGTGAGTTCCTCGATCACGTGGTCCCCGACGAATTTGGTTCAGCGGAGTGAGCTCTGCGGTCGAGATCGACACCGTCGACCGATCCGGTGAAACTGAACTCTGACTCGAAGGTTCAGACTTTTCGACACGCCGGACACGCCTGATGTCGTTGACCGGACCAACTCTCACCCTTACCTTGAGAGTGCTGCCAGCGCACATGGATGTAGTTTCGACGCGGTAGTCTTCCCCTCAACGACAGTTCTGGAAGGCCAGTCATGAACGAGTTGCCCGATCCCTCCGTCGACACGACGGACGCCGTCGCCCAGGCCGGCGACCAAGGTCTGCTGTTCAACGACGACGTGTCGCCGCTGTCGGAGAACGCTGGTTACCGCGGCCCCACGGCTTGCGCCGCGGCCGGCATCACCTACCGCCAGCTCGACTACTGGGCCCGCACCCAGCTGGTCGAGCCCACGGTGCGTTCCGCCACTGGCTCGGGCACGCAGCGGCTGTACTCCTTCAAGGACATCTTGCTGCTCAAGATCATCAAGCGCCTGCTCGATGCGGGGGTCTCGCTGCAGCAGATTCGCATCGCGATCGACCACCTGCGGGTGCGGGGCACCGACGACCTCACCCAGGTCACGCTCATGAGCGACGGCGCCAGTGTCTACGAGTGCCGCTCGGCCGATGAGATCATTGACCTGCTGCAGGGTGGCCAGGGTGTCTTCGGCATCGCCGTCGGCGGTGTCTGGAAAGAGATCGAGGGATCGTTGCACGAGCTCCCGAGCGAGCGCACGGCTCCCGACAGCTCGTCGGATGCCACCGACGAGCTCGCGGCTCGTCGACGCGCTCGCGCTGCCGGCGCCTGATGGATCGGGTGTTGCTAGGCTGACCACGCTGTCGAACGCGCGTGGGAGAGCTCGCAACCTCTGAGTCACACCCAGCGACGCCGAAGGGGCAATTCCTCCCCGGAACCTCTCAGGCACCAGGACCACGCGACCGAGGCGATTCTGAAGCGGCCTGTGCGGCGTGACAGAAGGGGAGGGACACCGCACATCACCGATCCCGGGAGTCCCTGCCCCATGACCACTCATTCGCTGCATCCTGGTGACCGCTTCGTCGACCGTCACATCGGTCCGAGCGCCGCCGACCAGGCCGCCATGCTGCGCACCGTCGGCTTCGACTCCCTCGACGACCTGATGGCCGCTGCCGTGCCTTCCGGGATCCGCAGCACCAAGGCGCTTGGACTGCCCAGCGCCCGCACTGAGACCGAGGTCCTCGACCTCATGCGGGATCTTGCCGGACGCAATCACCCCGGGGTCTCGATGATCGGTCTTGGGTACCACCCGACGATCACTCCTGCGGTGATCCGCCGGAACGTGCTGGAGGACCCGTCCTGGTACACCGCGTACACGCCGTACCAGCCCGAGATCTCGCAGGGACGGCTGGAGGCGATGCTCAACTTCCAGACGCTGATCGCTGATCTCACCGGACTGCCAACCGCCAACTCGTCCCTGCTGGACGAGGGCACCGCCGTGGCTGAAGCCATGACGCTGATTCGTCGCGCCACCCGGGGCAAGGACGACCTGCCGATCATCATCGACGCCGGGCTGCACCCCCAGACCCTCGCTGTCACTCACACCAGAGCCGCCGCGCTGGGTATCGACCTGCACGAAGCTGATCTCGGCTCAGGCGTCCCAGACGTCGACGCTGCCGGCGTCATCGTGGCCTATCCGCGCAGCGACGGGCAGATTGTCGACCCGCGTGCGGCCATCGAGGCCGTTCACGGCCGGGGCGGCCTCGCCGTGGTGGTCAGCGACCCGCTGGCCCTGGTCCTCCTGAGCTCGCCGGGCTCGATGGGTGCCGACGTGGTGGTGGGCTCCAGCCAGCGCTTTGGTGTGCCGATGTTCTACGGCGGACCGCACGCCGGATTCATGTCGGTGCGCGCCGGTCTCGAGCGTCATCTGCCCGGCCGTCTCGTGGGTGTCTCCGTCGACAGCGCCGGGCGGCCGGCCTACCGGCTCGCTCTGCAGACGCGCGAGCAGCACATTCGCCGCGAGAAGGCGACGTCCAACATCTGCACCGCTCAGGTGCTGCTGGCCGTGGCTGCCTCGATGTACGCCGTCTACCACGGGGCAGAGGGCCTGCGTCGCATCGCGGCCCACGTCAACGGTCAGGCCATCAGGATGGCTGCGGGCCTGCGAGCGGGAGGAGTGACGGTTCCCGAGACGAACTTCTTCGACACGATCGTGGCCCAGGTCCCCGGCCGCGCCGCCGACGTCATCGCCGCCGCGCGCGCTCACGACATCCACCTGCGGGCGATCGACGCTGATCATGTCGGCATCTCGACGCACGAGGCCACCACTGAGGAGCATCTGGCCGGCGTGTGGGCCGCCTTCGATGTCGACGCTCCGTCCGGCGACGTGCCCGACTCCTTGCCGAGCGACTTGCTGCGCGAGGACGAGATCTTGACCCACCCGGTCTTCCACGAGCACCGCAGCGAGACCCAGATGCTGCGCTACCTGCGCAAGCTCAGCGACCGCGACTACGCGCTCGACCGCGGCATGATCCCTTTGGGGTCGTGCACCATGAAGCTCAACGCCACGGCCGAGATGGAGCCGATCAGCTATCCAGGCTTCGCCGACCTGCACCCGTTCGTCCCGGCCGCTGACGCTGCCGGGATGATCGAGCTGGTCGAGACCCTGGAACGGTGGTTGGCAGAGGTGACGGGATACTCCGGCGTGTCGATCCAGCCCAATGCCGGTTCGCAGGGCGAATTCGCAGGTCTGTTGGCCATTCGTTCGTACCATCACAGCCGGGGCGACGAGCACCGCGACGTCTGCTTGATCCCGTCATCGGCGCACGGCACCAATGCGGCCTCGGCCGTCATGGCGGGCATGCGGGTCGTCATCGTGAAGTCCAGCGACCAGGGCGAGGTCGACCTCGACGATCTGCGGGCACAATGCGATGCCCACGCCGACGATCTCGCCGCGATCATGGTCACGTATCCCTCGACCCACGGTGTGTACGAGCACGGCATCACCGAGCTGTGCGAGATCGTGCACTCCCACGGCGGCCAGGTGTACGTCGACGGAGCCAATTTGAACGCTCTGCTCGGTCACGCCGCGCCCGGTGAGTTCGGCGGCGACGTGTCGCACCTCAACCTGCACAAGACATTCTGCATCCCTCACGGCGGCGGCGGTCCCGGTGTCGGCCCGGTCGCGGTGGCCGAGCACCTCGTGCCGTTCCTGCCCACGCATCCGATGCACCCGGTGGAGTCCAAGCGCGAGGGCATCGGCGCCATCAGCGCGGCGCCGTATGGCTCGGCGGGCATCCTGCCCATCCCGTACGCCTACATCGCCATGATGGGCGCCCAGGGCCTCACGGACGCCACCTCGGTGGCCGTGCTGTCGGCCAACTACATCGCCAAGCGGGTCGGTTCAGCGTTCCCCGTGTTGTACACCGGCGATCACGATCTGGTGGCCCACGAGTGCATCTTGGATGTGCGGGGATTGACGAAGGCATCGGGCGTCAGCATCGACGACGTCGCCAAGCGGCTGATCGACTACGGCTTCCACGCTCCGACCATGAGCTTCCCCGTCGCGGGCACCTTGATGGTCGAGCCGACCGAGTCCGAAGATCTGGCCGAGATCGATCGTTTCTGCGAGGCGATGCTGGCCATCCGTGCCGAGATCGACGCGGTGCAGGATGGCACCTTCGATGCGGTGGACCATCCATTGGCCAACGCACCACACACGACGCGGGATCTGCTGGACTGGTCGCATCAGTATGACGTGGCCACGGGTCTGTTCCCCGCGGGAAGCATCGACGACAAGTACTGGCCGCCGGTGGGCCGCATCGACCAGGCGTACGGAGATCGCAATCTTGCGTGCTCGTGCCCGCCGATCGAGGCGTTCGCCCAGTAGGTGGGCGGGTCGGTCAGACCGCCATCGTCGCGATCGGTGTGGTGGTCGGCTGCTTGGACCCACCGGCGGGCTCGATCGTGACCGCCATGAGGTCCGCGCCTGCGATGTTGCGCATGATCATGGTGCCTTCGGTGGTCATGGTGCCCTCTGACCGCGGGCCGGCGTCGTCGATCATCCACACCTGGTAGACCTTGCCGTCCGGTGGCGCCGGAATGTTCTTGGCCACCACGAGAGCTGAGTCCTGGCTTGCCGAGGAGACCATGCGCACGGTGCCGCCGTTGTCGAATGTCTTGGTTTCCGTGCTGGCGTCTTCTGCGCCGAGGATCGACGTCATGGCGACGTTGACGCTGTCGAGCTCCTGAGCACGCTGGTGCTCCAAGGCATAGCCACCGGCGCCGAAGCCGCCCACCAGCAGCGCGGCGGCGACAGCCACGCGGGGGAGCGCGCGGCGGAGCCGACCGGGCTGGTCGACGGTGAGCCGACGCTGCTGGGGCGTGGTGGCGATCTCGGCCATCAGACGCTCACGCAGCAGCAGCGGGGGAGTCTCTCGCAGCGAGTCGCCGATGCGTCCGGTGGTGGCGGAAAAGCCGGCCAGCTCCTCGCGACAGTCCCCACACGTCTCCAGGTGGGCCTCGAAGCGCGCCTTCTCCAGCTCGTCCAACGCGTCGAGCGCGTAGGGGGCCGTGAAGGAGTGCAGGTCGATGGTCATGATTCAACTCCCATGCAGTCGCGCAGACGAATCAATCCGTCGCGCATGCGGGTCTTGACGGTGGCTTGGTTGGCGCCGAGCATCTCGGCCACCTCGCTGTAGGTGTGTCCTTGGTAGTAGGCCAGGACGATGGCCTCGCGCTGGATGTCGGTGAGTCCGTCGAGACAGCGTCTGACCTGCTCGTGCTCGAGTCCGAGCGTCACGGTCTCCTCGACGACGTCGTAGTCGGGGCCGCCGGTCCAGTCGTACTTGCGCTCGCGATTGGAGGCTGCTTGGTCATGACGGACCGCGTCGACCGTGCGCCGGTGCGCCAGGGTCAGCAGCCACGAGCGGGCTGAGCCGCGCGAGGCGTCGAAGCGGGTGGCAGACTGCCAGACCTGCACGAACACCTCCTGGGTCACTTCTTCTGCTCGGGACGGATCACGAATGATGCGACGGGCGAGGCCGAACACGGCTGGGCCCATCAGGTCGTACAGCTGGCCGAGGGCTGCTTCGTCGCCGCGGGCCACGTGGGTCAGCAACGTGTTGAGATCAGCCGTCTCCGGGATCTCGGGATCGACGATGCGCAGCTTGGCTGGCTCAGCCATCGGACCGCCTCTCGTGAAGTTTTTCAACCATGGTCTGACAGTCATTCGGAGCTGACTGAGCCACGGCTTGGTGTGACCTGGGGTACTCGATTCATTCTAGGCCCATCGCGGTGACCAACCAGGTCAGATAGCGTGCCGCCATGACGTCCCAGCACCCTCAGACCCCCGGATTCGATCCGGCTGACCCGCTCGCTATCGACGATCTGCTCACGGCGGACGAGATCGCCGTGCGGGAGTCGGTCCGCTCGTTGCTGACGCAGCGCGTGGAGCCTCACATCGCTGGGTGGTTCGAGGACGGTGGGGTCGAGGACCCGCGGGCCCTGATGAAGGAGTTCGGCTCATTGGGTCTGCTCGGCATGCACCTCGAGGGCTACACGTTGCCGGGCATGTCGTCGGTCGAGTATGGCTTGGCCTGCGTCGAGCTGGAAGCCTGCGACTCCGGCATCCGCTCCATGGTGTCGGTCCAGGGATCACTGGCGATGTACGCGATCTGGAGATGGGCGTCCGAGGAGGAGAAGCAGCGCTGGCTGCCCGGCATGGGGTCGGGCGATCTGGTGGGTTGCTTCGGTCTGACCGAGCCGGACCACGGGTCCGACCCAGCGAACATGCGCACCAGGGCTCGCCGAGATGGCGACGACTGGGTCATCGACGGCACCAAGCTGTGGATCAGCAACGGCACGTTCGCCGACGTCGCGGTCATCTGGGCGCAGACTGACGAGGGGATCCGCGGCTTCGCAGTACCGACTGACTGCCCCGGTTTCACCGCCAACCTGATCAAACACAAGATGTCCTTGCGAGCCTCCGCCACCGCCGAGCTCGTGCTGGACGGATGTCGCGTTCCGGCCAGCGCGATGTTCCCGGAGGTGCGAGGGCTGAGAGGCCCGTTGTCGTGCCTCACCGAGGCTCGTTACGGAATCGTGTGGGGTGCCATGGGTGCCGCTCGGTCATGCCTGGACACCGCGATCGAGTACTCCAGGACACGTGAGCAGTTCGGTCGGCCGATCGGCGGATTCCAGCTGACCCAGGGCAAGCTGGCCGACATGTGTGTCGAGCTGCACAAGGGGATGTTGCTGGCGCTGCACCTCGGCCGACGCAAGGACACCGTCGGGCTGACCCCGGAGCAGGTCAGCTTCGGAAAGCTGAACAACATCCGCGAGGCTCTCGACATCTGCCGTACCTCCCGCACCATCCTGGGTGCGAACGGGATCTCGCTGGAGTACCCGGTGATCCGACACATGAACAACCTGGAGTCCGTGCTCACCTACGAAGGCACCACCGAGATGCACCAGCTGGTGCTGGGCCAGGCGCTGACCGGCCAGAACGCCTTCAGCTGACCGGGTCGTCGTGCGCCGAAGACCCAGCAATGGAACCATCGATCCGTGAACGACGTGCGGCTGGACTCCTACGTGCGTCTGGAGACCCCGCGCGCGTCGCTCCTGATGCTGCATGGCGGCCAGGAGCGCAACACCGAGCCGGTGCGCAACAAGCACGCCAGCTGGTGGCGGATGGCGTTGATGGCTCGCTCACTGCGGGGGTTCGCCACAGAGGACAACCTCGACCTTGACCTGCTGCAGTACCGCCTGCGCGGATGGAACAGCTCGCATGACCCCGCCCCGGTTCGAGACACCCGCGAGACGTTGGAGCGAGTCCGAGCGGAACGGCCCGGGGTTCCCATCGTGCTGGTGGGGCACTCGATGGGTGGACGCACCGCCTGCCGGGTCGCTGACGACCCAGCCGTGGTCGGCGTGGTGGGCCTGGCGCCGTGGTTGCCCGCTGGAGAGCCCCATCACGCGATCGCCGGCAAGTCATTGCACGTCATGCACGGCACAGCCGATCGGTGGACCTCGCCGAGAGCAAGCCACGACTTCGTCGAGAGATCCCGTGCCGCTGCGACCCACGTGTCGTGGGAGCCCCTCCCCGGCGCCGGACACTTCATGTTTCGCCAGAGGTCGACGTGGCGACGGTTCGTGGAAGACTCGGTCCGCAAGATTCTCGACGACTCGACGGGCCGGACGTGACTGAGACCGTGGCATGGGGCGTCGCCCTGGCGTCGCTGGCAGTGGCTGGATACGCCGCATGGCACACGGCGCGTGACGCGCCCTTCTCCAATCCGCTGTTCTACCTCATGGCGCTGCTGGAGATCGGGCTCGTCACCGTGCTGATCGGCGGGTCGATCGCGCTGGCCCGCACCGACCGTGACGTCGACGGTGTGTTGTTCGTGTCGTACCTGATCACGGTGGCCGTCATTCCTCCCGCAGCGGTGTTGTGGGGGATTGCGGAGAAATCGCGGTGGGGCACAGGTGTCGTGGCCGTGGCGCTGCTCTCTGTCGCGGTGCTTGCTGCCCGGCTGCACGGCATCTGGGCAGGAACCTATGTCTGACCCGGCCAGCCCGGAGGGGGCCACGGGAGCTGGCTTCGGCCGAGTCCTGGTGGCTGTCTATGCCATCTTCGCGCTCGCGGCCTCGGCCCGATCGATCACCCAGCTCCTCACCAAGGCCGACGAGGCTCCTGTCGCGTACACGCTCTCAGCTCTCGCGGGGGTCGTGTACGTCGTGGCCACGTGGGCCCTTGCCACGGGTCGTCGCGGCCTGGCGTTGGTGACGATTGGCTTTGAGCTCGCGGGGGTGGTCGCCGTGGGAATCGTTTCCGTGGCCGATGGTGGGCTCTTTCCGGATCAGACGGTGTGGTCGGACTTCGGTCGCGGCTACGCCTTCGTTCCGCTGGTGCTGCCTTTCATCGGCCTGTGGTGGCTACGGCGCACCGCGGGATCAGTGCCTCGGCATGCATAAGGCCCTACGAGCTCATACTTCGTAGGGCCATCTCCAGCGTGACTGACCCACGCGCCGGATCCGGCAGCGACACGCCCGACTACTAGGGTCGGGGAGTGGTCGCGGGTTTTCGGTTCAGGACGACGTGGGACGTGCCGTGCGGGCGCCGCGAGCTGTGGCCACACGTCGAGGTTTTGGTGGAGTCAGACGACCCGATGATCTGGTGGCCCTCCGTGCGGGTCGTCACGGCGGTCCCTGGGCGGGTGGCGCTGCGGGCTCGCAGCAACTTCGGCTACCACCTGAGCTTCTGCCTGCTCGACCTCGTGCTCCAGGAGCCGGACCAGATGCGCTTCGCGGCCGAAGGCGATCTGGTCGGACGTGGGGTCGTCACGTTCGCAGACGTCGGGCCGGATCGCACCGCGATGCTCATCGACTGGCAGGTGTCGGCGGTGCGGCCATGGATGCGTCGCACCAGCTGGCTGCTGAGGCCGATCTTCACGGTGGCGCACCGCCGGGTGATGCGGGAGGGCGAGCGACGATTTTCTGCGTGGGTCCGCGATGCATGAATCCCGTGGGAGTGGGTACTGTCGGCAGGTGGCGGCGACCGTCGCCCATGACGAGAGGAAAGACCATGGCGTTCATCCTGTGGATCATCGCGGTCGCGATCGCGATCTACGGAATCTTGCGACTGGTGCGTGGCGACATCCTGATCGGCATCGTCCTGTTGGTCGTGGCCGCTCTCGTCGGCCCTGGTGGTTACAGCATCTTCAGTTGACGTAGCTGACACGTCGCAGGGCCGTCTCGCAGCAGCGGGCGGCCCTTCGGCATGCCCGACGGGCCGGTTTTCCGCGTAACCTGCCGCTATGGCCCGATTCATCGAGATCCACCCAGACAACCCCCAGCAACGTGCGGTCGACCAAGCCGTCGAGATCATCGCCGGCGGCGGTCTGATCGCGTATCCGACCGACTCTGGATATGCGCTCGGTGCGCAGATCGGAAATGCCGATGCACTGGATCGAATCCGGTCGATTCGACAGCTCGACGCCAAGCACCACTTCACCCTGGTGTGCAAGGACTTCTCCCAGCTCGGGCAGTTCGTGCACGTCGACAACTCTGTGTTCCGCGCCGTCAAAGCGGCGACTCCCGGCCCTTACACGTTCATATTGCCCGGCACCCGCGAGGTGCCGCGCCGCCTGCTCCAGGAGAAGAAGAAGACCGTCGGCGTCCGGATTCCCGATCACCGGATCGTCCAAGCGCTCCTCACCACGCTGGGCGAACCCTTGCTGTCGACCACGCTGATCCTGCCCGGCACGTCCGAGGCTCCGGGGGAGCGGGTCATGACCCAGGCGTGGGAGATCGCCGAAGAGCTCGACGGCCGCATCGATGCCGTGATCGAGTCCGGCGTCGAGGTCATCCCTGAACCCACCACCGTGGTGGATCTCAGCGATGGGGCGGCTGACGTGGTGCGCGTGGGAGCCGGAGACCCGAGCCTGTTCGCGTGAGCCCACCGTCATAGCTCTGGAACAGCGCCTGGCCCGTCTCGGCTCGACGCACCGTCATTCCGGGAGATATCTGGCGGCATGGAGTCAGCCATTCACGGTATGCGAAGCCATCGTGAGTGGGATCATGCATGCATGACCACATGGACCGTGCGACTGGCGCTGGCCTCGGCCGTTCTCGCGACTCCCATGTTGGCGCCGGCCGCCCCGGCGCTGGCTGCCGATCCGCAGGCTGAGGAGATCAGTCAGATCGATGACCCGCGCATCGAGGAGTCCAGTGGGCTCGCCGTCAGTGCCGTCCATGACGACGTCGTCTACACGATCAACGACAGGGGCAGCGCGCCCATCGTGTATGCCATCGCCATGTCGACCGGACGGGTGGTCGGCACGACCGCGGTCGGTGGCGGAGAGATCTCGGACACCGAGTCGATCGCGATCGATGGCGAGGGCACGATGTGGCTGGCCGACCTCGGAGACAACGACAAGGAACGAGATGACGTCGCCCTGTATGCCTTCGACGAGCCCGGTCCCGGCGACCACTCGGTGACCGCAGAGCGCTACCCCGTGACCTTCTCCGACGGACCAGTCGACATCGAGGGGTTCCTGGTTCACCCGGTGACGGGGGCAAAGTACCTGGCCAGCAAGGAGAAGAAGAAGCAGGGAGCGCTCTACGCACTGCCAGAGGAGCTGTCGACGAGTGAGGCGAACCCCGCCGCCGACCTGGGTAGGGCGTTGCCGGAGGACGTCTCTGATGCTGCCTTCATCGCCGACGGGTCACAGGCGTTGATCCGCACCCGGGACGCCGTGCACGTCTTCGATCCTGAGACCTGGACCGAGACCGGCGTCCTCACGGTTCCGACGGTCGAGCAGGGCGAGAGCATCGCCATGGAACCGGACGGCACGTCGTTCCTGATCGGGAGCGAGGGCAAGCGCTCGCCGCTCATCCGTGTCAGTTACGACGCTGGCACAGCTGACGACGACAAACCGGCGTCCGACGGCGGCGATGCCAGCGTGTCGCCGGACACGACCCCAGCGTGGTGGGTGGTGGCTGGCGGCCTGGCCGCGGTCGTCGCCCTGGCAGGCATCGTGTGGGGTCTTCAGCGCCGCCGGTGATCCACTCGCGAGTTCCGCGGTCCTCGGCGCTCCACGTGTACCAGAGGGCTCAGCTGCAGAAGTCGCACCACGTGGCCGCGGTGCGGACGATATGGCTCGAGGAGGTCAGGTACCTCGTCGTGGGTGACCCGGTCACCGGTCAGACCGACGCCGACCAGGTTGGCCAGGTGGTAGTCGCCCCACGGAACCGCGTCGGGGTCTCCGAGCGCGCGACCACCGACCTCGGCGGCAGTCCACGCACCCACTCCGGGGATCGACCGGAGGGCGCGGTACGTCGCCGGCCGGTCACCGGCCGCAGCGACCTGCTCGATCCTGTCGAGGACGTGGGCCGCAGCCTGAGCCGTGCGGTACCGCTGAGGGTCGACGCCAGCCAGGTGCCACTCCCACGAGGCAATGGCCGCCCACTGGTCGGCGGTCGGTACGACGCGCAGGGGGAGGGGAGTGGGGCCCGGAGCGGGTTCGCCAAATCGGATCAGCAGGCGCCGCCAGGCCGCGAAGGCGTCTGCTCCAAGCACCTTCTGCTCGATGATCGCCGGGATCAACGCCTCGCCGACTCGGCCGGTGGCCACGGGGCGCAGACCGGGGAAACGGCGGTGCGCATCGCTGACAGCTGGGTGCGCGCCTTCGGGCGGTTCGAACGTACATTCGGGTAGCGTGGCGTGGAAGTTGTCCAGCGCCTCCCTGGCTCCCGGGCCCCAGGCCCGCACGTCCACCTGCAACCTGTCGGTCTGGCGTAGTCGCAGGGTCGCCGGCCCAGTGGCCATGCGAGTCGTGCGCCAGATGTCGTCGCCGCTCAGCTGAAATGCCGGATCGCCGGGTCCGCGGCGCGTGGGGGAGAGCGAACGGCGAAGGTCGACAGGGGAGGGCCACGTGACCACACGTGCCAGGTATGCCTCCACGAGGCCAGTCTGCCTGCCAGGTCCGCCAGTTCTCGTCGGCGCTGCTGAGCAGGTGCCAAGCTCTGACGCCAGGGACCCCGGGCGCGGTAGCGTGCGAACATGCAAAAGGAGTCACTACACGCGCTGGTCCGAAACCATCTGGAAGCGGCCTCCACCGCAACGAGTGGTCGCAGCGCCCACACCATCTATGGCGGTCACGAGCGCGTCTTGCGTCAGACGCTGATCGCGATGCGCGCCGGCACGACGTTGAACGAGCACGAGAATCCTGGTGACGCGACGCTGCAGGTGCTGCACGGACGCGTCACGTTGATCGTCGGCGACGTTCAGTGGAACGGCTCTCCGGGGGACCTGATGACGATCCCCGACGCGAGACATTCGCTCGACGCGGTGGAGGACTCGGCCGTCCTGCTCACCGTTGGAAAAGCACGGTAGTTGACATAATGTGCATTATCGGACAACTGATGGGCGAGGTTCTCCGAGCGACCATGGCCCCTGAGTGACGGACAACACGGTCCATGAGTGATGGACGAATCCTGCAGTCAGCAGTATGGTCCCCGTAGCAAGGTCTCCGCTGTTGCGCGTCGGGGGTGCGGGTCGAGATCTTGAGACAGGAGATCTTCCGACATGAATACCACTCCCACTGCGCCGGCCCTTCGTCCCGCCGGACTGTTCATGAGTTTCGCCCTTCTTCTCGGCTCCCTGATGGCGGTCGCCAGCCCCGTCGCGGCCGACAGCAACGTCTGCACACCGGACGGAGTGTGTGTCACCATCACAGACACCCCCGATCCCGTGTCACCGTCGAGCGGTGATGCGCCGACGTACATCGCCTACCGTGCGACGGTCACGAACAACTCGACCAAGACGCACACGAAGACGGTGTTGATCGAGGTTCTTCCCGACGGCAGCACGTTCGTCCCGTCGGGGTCGAGCGCTAGCTGCGGGGCCAAGG
>NZ_JBAVCB010000196.1:0-3163 GCF_049586495.1 Aeromicrobium sp.
GCTCGCCATCGCACGCCTCGGTCGCTGGCGCTCCCTCACAGTCGGCCGCAAGCGGCCTCCCTGGCGAACAGGCCATTCGCCAGGGAGCGAAGCGACCGTGAGGGCGAAGCGACCGTGAGGGCGAAGCCCGAGGCGAACCACAGCCAACAGGCTCGCCATCGCACGCCTCGGTCGCTGGCGCTCCCTCACGCTCCTCGCAGAGCTCGTCGCTGGCGAGCTGGTCAGGTCGAACCGGGCCGCACGCCTCGTCCGTCACGGACGAGCATGCGCTTTCGACCGTGAGTCCACCCCTGCACCTGTTTCTCGCGCAGGAATGCATGGTCGATCCTGTCGAACTCCTCGAAGTAGACCAACGTCACCGGCCGACGGCGCTTCGTGTACTCCGCGCCGTCACCCCGTTCGTGTTGACCGAGTCGATGCAGCACGTCGCGGGTGCTTCCCGTGTAGAACGTGCCATCAGCGCACAAGAGGATGTACATGAATGCCATACCAGCCATCGTTATCGCCCAGCGGCCGAAGACCGGCGGGCTTTCCACAAGGGCTGCTTGAGCCGAAATACTCACGTGGTCTCGCCTCGGTCGCTCGTTCCTCGCTCCCTCACGCTCCTCGCAGAGCTCGGCGCTGGCGAACCGGGTCAGGGCGCGCAGCCGGCGAAGAGGACAGGGCCGGTGACGGTCATGAACTGTTCGGACGAGGGGGTCAGAGCGAAGTCGAAGCTGACGACGCCGTCGGACTCTGCTGCACGAAGGTCGCGCAGCGAGTCGGCGACCTGGCCGTCTCGACCCACGAACGGGCCGGACGTCAGTGGCCGGCGCACCCGGAGCTGTTCGCGAGCCACGGCGTCTGACCCGAACGCCGCGGCGAAGATGATGCGCTGAGGATCGCCGGCGAAGATCGCCCGACCACCCCAATCCGCATCGGCCAGGCGTCCCGACGAGCCGAGGACCGCGGCCAGCTGTCGCTCCTCGGCCGAGTCCGGCTCGATGGTCGAGTCTCGGCAGAAGAGCTGGCGGGTGAGCAGCAACGCCGACGTGGCTGCGTCGAACCGATCAGCAAGGGCGGCCAGCATCCGCACGTTCAACAGCGAGCGGTCGCCGCCGACGACCACAGCGGTCGCGGCGTCGAGTGAGCGCTGGTCCTCGGCAGCCAGCACCAGATGGCGCTCTGGCACCACCCGCACCCACTTGAAGGTCGAGGCGAAGTCTCGGCTGACGTCGGCATCGTCGTCGAGCTGGAAGACACGGGGATCGCCGTCGACAACCGATCCTTTTTCAGCGAATGAGTCCCTGACCAGTTCTGCGGAGATCTCGCCGAGACCGAGGGCGCTGATGGCACCGCCGTCGATACGGCCGTAGACCTCCCAGTCGAGCTCCGACGTGGCCCAACCCAGCACGTCCTGCATCTCGGCGTCCAACGGCGCCACGACCGATCGGGTCGTGAGACCAGCCAGGCCAGCGTCGTCCAGCGAGCCCTCGATGTCGGACCAGGACGTGTAGTCGATCGTGAAGGTCGACGCGGGAAGGGCGTCGAACGCCGTTGCGAGCGACGAGCGCTGCTGCGCGCCCTGAGACACGGCCCAGCCAGCGCCGAGTGCTCCGGCCACAAGAACCAGCGAGACGGTCACCCGCCACAGCAGGCGCGAAGACTCGGTGTTCACCCCTCGGTCACCTTCTGTCCATGCACGGTGTGGACAATACGGGGCATGGCAAGTGATCGGATCACGACGGCCGCCGGCGGGATCGTCTGGAGACGACGTCCGGTCTCACGGCGCGAGCGCGATGCGGCGAACCGCACCCCCGTCGATCTGTTGGTGATTCACCGGCCCTCGTACGACGACTGGACCTTTCCCAAGGGAAAGACCGATCCCGGCGAGACGCTGCAAGAGACTGCTGTGCGCGAGATCTGGGAGGAAGCCGGCATCCGGGTGCGCCTGGGCCACCCGTTGCAGACCGTCAGCTATCCGACGTCGGCCGGGGTCAAGCGCGTCAGCTACTGGCTGGCTCGCCAGGCCGACAAGGCGGAGTCCACATTTCGGCCAAACGATGAGGTGGACGAGGTGCGGTGGGTGCGTCCCAGAGAGGCGCGCGAGCTGCTGACGTACTCGCACGACCGCGATCTGCTGGAAGAGTTCCGCGCCATGCGCGAGAGCAAGGCACACCGCACGCGCACCTTGATCGTCCTGCGGCACGGCAAGGCGGAGGCCCGCGAGGACTTTTCCGGCGACGACCACGACCGGCCCCTGACCCGGTCGGGCGCTACCCGGGCACGCCGGTTGGAACCGTTGCTCGCCGCCTATGGCGTACGCCGAGTGGTCAGCAGCCCGGCGCTGCGCTGCACGCAGACGGTCGAACCCGTCGCCGACAGCGTGGGAACTTTCCTGCAGATCGACGACCGCCTCAGCGAGCAGACCAGCGCTGGCCAGGTGCAACGATCGATTCAGGGACTGCTGGATCTCAAGCAGCCCGTGGTGCTGGCGACGCACCGCCCGACCCTGCCGTGGATCTTTGACGCCATCGGGTCCGACGTGGTCGATCTGGGCACCGGTGAGGGCGTCGTGGTGCATCACCGGAAGGGCCGTGTGTTCGCGACCGAGTCCGTCGAGAGACCGGCGTCACAACCTGAGCTGTGAACGTTGCAGCCCCGTTCACCGTGCGTTCACCTCGTACCGAATGCCCGGACACCTGCGACTTCTACCTTGACGGTGTCAGCACATCCGTTTCCCCTGGAGGGACACCCGTGAACCGCACGTCTTTGCGCATCACTTCTTCCGCTGTGACAGCCCTCGCACTCGCCCTGAGCCTCGGCGCGTGCGCGGCGGTCAACGAGCGTCCTGGCTATGCCGGCGACGTTGCCGGGTCGTCGCTGTCCGGCCGGCTCAACGGCGCTGGCTCCAGCGCCCAGGAAGCCGCAGTCAACGCCTGGAAGGCCGGCATCCAAACCGCCAACCCCAACTTGACCGTCAACTACGACCCCGCCGGTTCCGGCGCCGGTCGTGAGCAGTTCATCGCCGGAGGCGTGGCCTTCGCCGGATCGGACGCCTACCTGACTGATGAGGAGCTGGAGGCCGCCTCAAAGCGTTGCGGCGGCGACGTCGTGGAGATTCCCACCTACGTCAGCCCCATCGCGGTCATCTTCAACCTGGAGGGTGTCGACGAGCTGAAGC
>NZ_JBAVCB010000197.1:0-20797 GCF_049586495.1 Aeromicrobium sp.
GTGGCCGTGCTGATCGACGCCACCATCGTGCGGGCTCTGCTGGTGCCGTCGCTGATGGCCATGCTGGGTCGGGCCAACTGGTGGGCGCCGGCGCCGCTGCGCCGGTTCCACGACCGGTTCGGCCTCAGCGAGGCCGAACCGGCGCGGTGACCGTCTACGAGATCAGACCCTTGTCGGCGAGCCACTCCTTGGCTGCGGTCGAGGCGGAGGCTTTCTCGCTGCCCTCGACCCGGTCGCGCAAGGCGATCAGGTCATCGGTGGTGAGCTGGGCGGAGATGGCGTTGAGCACGTCCTCGATCTTCTTGCTGTCAACTGACTCAGAGATCAGCGGGATGATGTTCTGAGACGAGATCATGTTCTCGGGGTCCTCGAGCACCACCAGGTTCTCGGACTTGATCGCTGGCGACGTGGTGTAGATGTCGGCCACCTGAACCGAGTCGTCGACCAACGCCTTGACGGTGTCGGGGCCACCGAAGTCCTCGATGGGGACGAACTTCACGTCGCTGGCCTTCACGCCGTAGACCTTCTCGAGCCCCGGGATGCCATAGCCGAGATCACCGAACTGCGGGTTTGCACCCAGCGCGAAGGGCACCAGCTTGGACAGGTCACCGATCGTGGTCAGGCCCTTGCTCTTGGCGGTGTCGGCGGTGACGACGTACGCGTCCTTGTCCTCGGCCTCGGCCGACGCGAGCACCTTGAGCTTGTCCTTCGCGACGGCGTCGACCAAGGCGGCGTCCACGTCTTCGGTGGTGCGCTCGGTGTAGGACTCGTCGTAGTAGGCCAGCAAATTCCCGTTGTACTCGGGAATCAGGTTGATCGAGCCATCCTGCAGAGCGGGGATGGTCTGCTGGCGCGGGCCGATGTTGAACTTGGTCTCGACTGACACACCTTCGGCCTCGAGCGCCTGGGCGTAGATCTCGGCGAGGATCTCACTCTCCGGGAAGGCGAACGAGCCGACGACGACCGTCTCGCCGTCACCGGAGGAGGTGTCGGCGCCTGTCGGGTCGCTGGCGCCGCAGGCGGTCAATGAGGCGGCGGACAGGCCGAGGAGCAGGGCAGCCACGCCGAGGCGTGGGAAGCGTGGAGTGATTGACATGTGGATATCCCTTTCAGATCATGCGTTGGTCTTGGCGTGCGGTCCGGCTGACCGCCTCACGGTGCGACGGAACATCGCGGGGCGGCGATCGGTGAGTCCCTGGGTGGCCGTGAGGCGCTGCGCCAGAGCGAAGAGCGCGTCGACTCCGAGGGCGAGGACGGTGACCAGCAGGGCGCCGCCGAGGATGCGGTCGTAGTCGTTGAGGCCGATCCCGTTGCTGATCATCCGACCCAGGCCGCCGAGGCCGGCGTACGAGGCGATGGTCACCGTCGCGATCACCTGCAGCGTCGCCGCGCGGACGCCACCGATGATCAGTGGCAGTGCGAGGGGGATCTCGACCTTGGTCAGGATCTGCCACTCGGTCATGCCGTTGGCTCGCGCCGCGTCGATGACCTGGCGGTCGACCGCCTCGAGACCGGAGTAGGCGCCGGCCAGCATCGAAGGGATCGCCAAGATCACGAACGCGATGCTGGCGCCCACGATCGGTGCCGTGTCGTAGCTCAGGAAGTAGCCGAAGACCATCAGCAGGAAGAACAGCAGCCCCAGCGTGGGCAGCGCCCGCATCGAGCCGGTGAAGCCGATCACGAACTGGCGGCCCCGGCCGGTGTGGCCGATGAAGAAGCCGAGCGGCAGCGCGATCACGGCTGCGATCGCGACCGCGATCCCGGTGTAGAGGAGGTGCTCCAGGAGCCTGTCCTGGATCGGGAACGGACTCTGGCTGCCGGGCTCCCAGTGGGAGCTGTCGAAGATCCACCTGACGGCGCTGACGAACAGGTCCATCAGCGGGCCCGTCCGCCGGCGCCGACGCCCACCAGCTCGGACTTCTGCTTCGACCGACTGGACGGGTCACGCGACCACGGCATCAGCAGGCGCCCCAGCAGCACGATGATCACGTCGAAGATCAGCGCCAGCAGCAGGCTCATGAGGATGCCCACCACGACCTCCTCCAGGATGCCGCGCTGCTTGCCCTCGCGGAACAGCACACCAAGGTTGCTCGACCCGATGATGACTCCGACCGAGACCAGCGCAATGGTGCTGACCGAGACGACCCGAAGGCCCGCGAGCAGCACCGGGCCGGCCAGAGGCAGCTCCACCCGCAGGAACCGGGCCGACGGGGAGTAGCCGATCGCCGTGGCCGCGTCGATCGTCATGGCGTCGACCGACGCGAGCGCGTCGGCGGCGGAACGCGCCATCACCGCGACGCCGTAGATGGTCAGCGCGACCACCAGGTTCGTGTCATCGAGCACCCGGGTGGGCAGGAAGAGCGGCAGCATGACGAACAGCGGCAGGGACGGAATCGTGTAGAGAAGGCTGCCGCCGGAGATGACCACGGCTCGCGTGACGGGCGTGCGGTTGGCCAACCAGCCGAGCGGGATGGCGAGCAGAAAGCTCAAGACGATCGGCAGGATCGAGAGCTTGACGTGGTTGATGGTCAGCTCACGGATCAGGTCGAGGTTGTTGAGCGTCCAGTTCACGACGGACTCGACTCTGCCCCGCCGGTCCGGTCCAGAACGCCCAGCGGGCGCCCGTCGCCGTCGACGACGAGAGTCAGGCCGCCGTCGCCCTCGCGCTGCTGCAGGTGGAGATCGCGCTTGCCCTTGTCGGCGCCGATGAAGCTCGCCACGAAGTCGTCTGCCGGGTTGGCCAAGATCTCGGCCGGCGTGCCGGTCTGGGCAATCAATCCGCCCGTGCGGAGGATCACGACCTGATCGGCGAGCACGAAGGCCTCGTCGATGTCGTGGGTGACGAAGACGACGGTCTTGCCGAGCTCACGCTGCAGCCGGTTCAGCTCGACCTGCAGGTCGTCGCGCACGATCGGGTCGACCGCTCCGAACGGCTCGTCCATCAGCAAGATGTTGGGATCGCTGGCCAGGGCTCGGGCCACGCCCACTCGCTGCTGCTGTCCGCCGGAGAGCTGACGGGGGTAGCGATCGGCCAAGCTCCTGTCGAGACCAACCTTGTCGAGCAGATCGAGCGCCGCCGCACGCGCCTCGGCCTTGGGTGTGCCGGTGAGAATCGGCACGGTGGCCACGTTGTCGATCACCTTGCGGTGCGGCAGCAGACCGGAGGCCTGCAGCACGTAGCCGATCGAACGCCGCAGCTCCACCTTGTCCTGGGACGCGACGTCGACGTCGTCGATCAGGATCTGGCCCTCGGTCGGATCGATCATCCGGTTGATCATCCGCAGCAGCGTCGTCTTGCCGCATCCCGAAGACCCCACAAACACCGTGGTCTTGTGGGAGGGCAGCACGAGACTGAAGTCCGCCACGGCCTCGGTGCCGTCCGGGAACTGCTTGGTGACGCCACGAAACTCGATCATCGCGAACCGATCGGCCGCTCGGCCGTGGGAGTGAGATTGCCGATGGAGCGGTACTCGATCATGCGGTCCTCTTTTGAGGTAGGCAGTCAGTTCGGGTCACCCGGCGAAAGGCTTGCCACAGTCTGGCGTCATCTTCGGCGAACGGCAACGCCCTGGTGCGGCGGGTCGGCGCTCGAGACCATTTTGGTGGGCCGGTCGGGCGTGCGTTACAGTTACGTTCGCGGTTCGCCGCAGCACACTAGGCCTCGTGGCGCAGTTGGTTAGCGCGCCGCCCTGTCACGGCGGAGGTCGCGGGTTCGAGTCCCGTCGAGGTCGCCAGTGTGAAGCCCACATGTTCTCGTGAACATGTGGGTTTTTGCTGCCAGAAGGGACATCATCGATAGATGGAGCCCGCACCGCTGGAGATCGTGCCCGAGGACTGGGATCGCGCCTTGTGCGTCGTGGCCCACCCCGATGACCTGGAGTTCGGCGCCGCCGCCGCCGTGGCCCGCTGGACCGACCAGGGCAAGACCGTCGGCTACGCCATGGTCACCAGCGGCGAAGCCGGCATCGACGGCATGCACCCTGACGAGTGCGGTCCCCTGCGCGAGCGTGAGGAGATCGCCTCGGCGCACGTGGTGGGCGTGGACCATGTCGAATTCCTCGGCCAGCCCGACGGTGTCCTCGAGTACGGCGTGCCGCTGCGCGCCGTCATCGCTCACGCGGTGCGCCGTTTCCGCCCCGACGTCGTGGTCACCGGCAACTTCCGGGACACGTGGGGCGGCGCGAATCTCAACCAGGCCGATCACATCGCGGTGGGCCGAGCCGTGCTTGACGCGGTGCGCGACGCCGGTAACCGCTGGGTGTTCACCGACCAGCTGACCGGCGGCCTGGAGCCGTGGGGCGGGGTGGGCACCGTGCTGGCCTTCGGGTCGCCGGATGCCGGCCACGCGGTCGACGTCACCGACACCTTCGACCGCGGAGTCGCCTCATTGGAGGCGCACTCGGCCTACATCGCCGGCCTGGGATGGGACGACTTCGATCCGCGCGAGTTTCTCGAGGGCGGCGCCCGCGCCACGGGCCAACGGCTGGGCACCACCTTCGCGGCCGCGTTCGAGCGCTTCGACATGGGCTGGGGCAGCTAGCGACTGACGTGACGCAGCTCATACCCGCCACCGGAAGGACCTAGAGCTCAAATTGGTTGAAACTTGTATGACTTCACCAATGACCGACCACTCGTTCCTGCTCTCCGACGCCGCGATCGACGTGCTGTTCCGCGAGGCGCGCACCGCGAACACCTTCACCGACGAGCCCGTCCCGGCCGCCCGAGTGCACGAGGTCTTCGACGTGGTGAAGTACGGGCCCACCGCCATGAACAACCAGCCCATGCGCCTCCTGCTCGTCGAGCAGGGCCCCGGTCGCGACCGACTGGTGCAGCACATGGGCGGAAGCAATGCGGCCAAGACAGCGACAGCGCCGCTCGTCGCCGTGATCGCTGCCGACACCGGCTTCCACGACAGGATGGACCAGCATTTCCCGATCGTCGACGATGCCCGTAGCTTCTTCCTCGACGAGGGTGCCCGGGCGGAGCAAGCGGTGTACAACACCGCGCTGCAGACTGGCTACTTCATCCTCGGGCTGCGCGCCGCGGGCCTCGCGGCCGGACCCATGGGCGGTTTCGATCGCGCCGGCGTTGACGCCGAATTCTTCGCCGACACGACGTGGACCTCCCAGCTGGTGGTCAACATCGGCCACCCCGGCGTCGACTCCTGGTTCGACCGCCTGCCGCGCATCAGCACCGACGACGCCATCCGCGCCGTCTGATCCCAACGGCGTCGCGGCCGACACGATGCGTGCCACCTCGAGGCCATCGGGTAGAGTCTGCGGCCGTACGGCCAGGTAGCTCAGTTGGTACGAGCGACCGCCTGAAAAGCGGTAGGTCGCCGGTTCGATCCCGGCCCTGGCCACTCAGATCGCCGGACATCACTCATGGGTCCTCCGTGACTCCTCGGTGGACTCAGACGATGTGGCGCTCGGGCCGTGCCTCACGTGCGGTGAATCGGGTCGCTGCCAGGGTCGTGACGTCGACGACGGGTGGCCGCTCGGTCACCAGGTCGCGCACGACCTCGCCGACACCGGGGCCCATGAGGAATCCGTGGCCAGAGAATCCGGTGGCATAGACGAAGCCCTCGACCTCTTCGGCCTGGCCGATCAACGCGTTGTGGTCCGGCGTCACCTCGTAGAGGCCGGCCCATCCGATGCGCAGACCCACCTCGTCGAGACCCACGAGGCGGTGCTGCATCACGGCAGCGAGGTGCTCGAGCCAGGAGGGGTCGCGCGCGGCGTCGACCCCCCACACGTCGTCAGCGTCCGGCGCCCCCATCAGCAGTCCGGGACCCTCGCGGTGGAAGTACAGGGAGCTCGCGAAGTCCACGGTGAACGGCGTGTGCGGATCGAGACCCGCGACGGGCGACGTGGTCGCCACGTGCCGCCGCAGCGCGTCGACCGGCAGATCCACTCCGGCCCAGCGGCCGACCTGGCGCGACCACGCCCCGGCACTGCAGACGACCGTTCGCGTACTGATCGCGCCGTGCGCGGTCTGCACCCCCGCGATCCGGCCGGACTCGACATCGACCCCCGTGACCTCGCAGCCGGTCACGATGCGCACCCCGAGTCGGCGCGCCGATCGTGCGTATCCGAGGACCACTGACTCCGGCGAGCAGTGCCCGTCGTCGGGCGACCACATCGCGCCCGCAACCTCGACCGGATTCACCAGCGGCGACAACCTGCAGGCCTCGACCGCGCCGATCATCTGGCTGTCGATGCCGAACCGGCGCTGCAGCCGGGAGGCCACGGCGAAGTCAGCCAGCTGGGCATCGTCGCGCAGCAGGAACAGGTAGCCGGATCGGTGCAGATCGATGTCCTGGTCGTGCTCGTCGCCGAACCGCTCAAAAGCCGCGAGGCTGCGCTGCGCGAGGTCGATGTTCACCTCGTCAGAAAAGGCCGTGCGCACCCCACCGGCCGCCTTCGAGGTCGACCCACCCCCGAGGTCGCCCCGCTCGAGCACGACCACGTCGGCGACTCCGGCCGCGGCCAGGTGATACGCGGCGCTGAGGCCGATGACGCCACCGCCGATGATCACGACATCGGCCGAAACCGGCGGCTGTTCACTCACTGCTGTGTCCCCCTCGTCGCGTCCCGACATCCTAGGCTGGCGACATGGACCTGGGACTGCGCGATCGCACGTACATCCTGACCGGCGCGACCAACGGCCTGGGCCTCGCGACCGCGGAGGCGCTGGTGGCCGACGGAGCACGCGTCGTGGTGTCGTCGCGCACGCAGTCGTCAGTCGACTCCGCGGTGGCCGCTCTCGGCGACCAGGCCACGGGCGTGGCGGCCGACAACAGGGACCCGTCCACCCCCGCCCGGTTGGTGGCAGCCGCCCACGAGCGGTTCGGCCGTCTCGACGGCGCCCTGATCAGCGTCGGGGGACCACCCGCCGGCACGGTTCTCGACACCACCGACGAGCTGTGGGCCGAGGCCTTCGAGACCGTCTTCGTCGGGTCCCTGAGATTGGCGCGCACCATCGCCACCGAGCTGGGCGAGGGTGGAGCGATCGCCTTCGTGCTCTCGACGTCGGCCAAGATGCCGGTCAGCGGGCTGGCGATCTCCAACGGACTGCGGCCGGGTCTGGCCATGGCAGCCAAGACCATGGCCGACGAGCTCGGTCCTCGCGGTGTCCGGGTCAACGGGCTGCTCCCCGGACGTCTGGAGACTGCACGCGTGCAGCACCTGGACTCGCTCGCCGACGATCCTGTCGCTGCACGTGCCGCCCACGAGGCCGCCATCCCGCTGCGCCGCTACGGAACTCCTGAGGAGTTCGGTCGGGTCGCCGCTTTCGTGCTGTCACCAGCCGCATCGTTCGTCACCGGGACCATGCTCGCGGTGGACGGCGGGCTGGTCCGCGGGTTGTGAAACACGTTGCAGTTGGGTGTCAACGCCACATCGAGGTGTCGTTCGCCATAGGGTCGAGACGCCCCGGCCTGCCTTCTGCACCAGAACGTCCGGAGCGCGATGGTCGTCACGGGCGGGTGGTGGGGGCTCGACGACAAGTGACCAAAGGATGGGTAGATGCGCAAAAGTGTGAAGATTGCCGCGGCAACCGCGGCGTTGGCCATGGCTGTCACCGGCTGCGGAAACGACAGCGGAGGTGGCGGCGGATCCTCGGACCGACTCGACGGCGTGTCCTTGACCGTGGGGTCGAAGGACTTCACCGAGAACATCCTGCTGGCCGAGATGTTCGCTCAAGCGTTGGAGAATGAGGGCGCCAGCGTCAACAACAAGGTCAACCTGGGTGGCACGTCAGTCAACCGCGACGCCCTGACCAGCGGCGACATCGACGTCTACCCCGAGTACAACGGCACCGGTTGGACGGTCCACCTCGGCAACGAAGACCCGAGCCAGGATCCGCAGGAGCTGTACGACGTCACTGCCAAGGCCGATCTGGAGAAGAACGGCATCCAATGGGTCGGTCTTTCGCCGTTCAACGACACCTACGGCTTCGCCGCCAACGGAGATCTGGCGAAGGCCGAGGGCGGATTCGACTTCCAGAAGATGGCCGACTACCTGAAGGCCAACCCGGACGCCACCGTCTGCATGGAGACCGAGTTCCCCGATCGTCCCGACGGCCTGGTGCTGTGGGAGAAGGCCACCGGCTACGAGCTGCCCAGCAGCCAGACGCAGATCCTCGACACAGGTCTCATCTACACCGAGACCGCTGACGGCAACTGCGACTTCGGCGAGGTCTTCACGACCGACGGCCGCATCACGGCGCTCAACCTTCAGCTTGTCGAAGATCCCGGCGTCATGATCGTCTACAACGTCTCGTTCACCATGTCCGACGAGCTCTACCAGGCCAACGCCACGGTGTACGACGAGCTGACCGACTCGATCCTTGCGGGTCTGGACAACGACAAGATGGCTGAGCTCAACGCTCTGGTCGACGTGGAGGGCACGCCGGCCGAGCGCGTGGCCGAGGACTACCTGAAGGAGGTCGGCGTCCTCTAGCCGATCACCTGCAGGCCGCACGAACACCGACGCCGTCGGGTCCATCTGGACCCGGCGGCGTCGTCGTGCGTGAGACGGACGGGCGTCAGATGCCTCGCGGCTTGAGGTACCGCTCCGCGACAGCACCCAGCCAGTCGAAGCCCAGCGCAACGATCGCGACCAGGGCTCCGCCGACGATCAGCACGGGGTCCTGGTTGAGCTTGAGGCCCGAGCTGATCGTGATGCCCAGGCCACCCCCACCGATCAAGAAGGCCAGCGTCGCCATGCCGATGTTGATGATCATGGCGATCCGGACGCCGGCCACGATGATCGGCACCGCCAGGGGCAGCTCGATGCGCGTGAGCACCCCCAGGCGAGTCATTCCCATGCCCCGCCCAGCCTCGATGACGCCGCGGTCGACCGCGTCCAGGCCCACCATCGTGTTGCGCAGCACCGGCAGCAGGGCGTACAGCGTCAACGCGTAGATGACCGTCAGCTGGCCCTGTCCGGCGACGACAAGACCCAGCACCAGCAGGCCATAGGCCGGCAGCGCCTGTCCGGCGTTGGCGACGGTGAGGACCGGGGGCCCGACGCGACGCAACGCCGGTCGGGTCAGCAGGATGCCGAGCGGGACCGCGATCAGCACCACGAGCGCCGTCGAGGCCGCCGCGATCTGGATGTGCTCGACCATCTGGGGGTAGAGCTTGCTCGACCACCCGAGCGCGGAACGTTGCTGCCGCGCCGCATTCTCCAGATCGAGGCTGTGGTGGTACCAGGCCAGCAGAGCGGCGAGACCGGCGATGAACACCGGCGCGACGAACAGGCCGATTCGCTCGAGCCGTCCCGCCACCTGAGCGCCGTCCAGCGGAGCCGCCGGCCTCGCCCCGTCACCGGAGGACGGGATCGGCGCGTCGTCCGGATCGGCCGCCAGGCTCTGGGCCTGGTCTGCGCCGCTGCCGCTCACGCGTTCGCCTCCAGCTCCTCGTAGTGCAGACGCGCCTCGAGCTGAGCCCTCCGGATCGCCCGGTTGAGGTGCGTCATGTCCACCACGCCGGCGTACGCGCCGTGCGCGTCGACCACGACCGTCTGGCCAGACGCCGACTCCACCATCAGCTCCAGCGCGTGGAACAGCGTGTCGTCAGTGCGCAGCAGCTCGCCGATCTCCTCGCCGATGTCGCCGGTGCGGGGCGTCGGGCCCGACAGGTCGTCGCGGCGGATCCACCGCAGGGGGCTCTGCGCCTCGTCCACGAGGACCAACCACTCCTGGTGCGCCTCGTCGAGCCGAGCGACGCCGGTCTCAGCGGGCTCGCTCACCGTGATGGTCGGGTAGTCGATCTTCTTCAACGAGCCGACCTGCAGGAAGTTCAGCCCCTTGATGGTCGACCCGGCTCCGATGAAATCGTCGACGAACTCGTCGACCGGATACGCCAAGATGCGCTCTGGGGTGTCGATCTGGCGGATCTTGCTGCCCTCGCCGAGGATCGCGATGCGATCGCCCATCTTGATGGCCTCATCGATGTCGTGGGTGACGAACACGATGGTCTTGTGCAGCTCGCCCTGCACGCGGAGAAACTCGTTCTGCAGGCGGTCGCGGGTGATCGGGTCGATCGCACCGAATGGCTCGTCCATCAACATGATGTCCGGATCGGCGCCCAGCGCCCGCGCGACGCCCACCCGCTGGGCCTGTCCGCCCGACAGCTCCTTGGGGAACCGATCCCGATACTGTTTGGGGTCGAGACCGACCGTGGTCATCAGGGAATCGACCTGCGTGCGAATGCGGTCCTTGTCCCACCCGAGCATGCCCGGGACCGTGGCGATGTTCTGTGCGATGGTCTGATGCGGGAACAGACCGATCTGCTGGATGACGTAGCCGATCCGGCGGCGCAGCTTGTCCGGATTGACCTCGGTGACGTCCTCGCCGTCCAACAGGATGCGGCCCGCGCTCGGCTCGATCATCCGGTTGATCAGGCGCAGCGTCGTGCTCTTGCCGCAGCCTGAGGGACCCACGAGCACGAGGATCTCGCCCTCGTGGACGTCCAGCGTCAGCTCGTCGACGGCGGGAATCTTGCTGCCGGGGTAGGTCTTGCTGACCCGGTCGAGGTGGATCTTCGGCACCTGGCTCATCATGTCCTCACGGTGGTTCGGTGGGCGGCGGGAGCGCTCATGCGCGAAGCCCCCGCGGAGTGGTCAGTCGTTGCACGACGGCGAAGACGATGTCGAGCACCAGGCCGAGCAGAACCGTGAAGACGACGCCGACCCAGACCGAGTTCGCCGCGTTGGGTAGGCCCAACCGGGTCAGGCCTGCCTGGATGAACGTGCCGAGTCCGTCGCCGCCGACCAGCACCGCAATGGCGGCGATCGACACGACCAGCAGGCTGGAGATACGGATGCCGGTCATGACGACAGGCCAGGCGAGCGGCAGCTTGACGCGGACGAGCTGCTGCACCGAGCTCATGCCCATGCCCTTGGCGGACTCGATGACGGCCGGGGAGACTGCGTCCAGCCCGGTGACGGTGTTGCGCAGAATCGGCAGGATCGCGTAGAGGAACAGCGCAAGCATGGCGGGTGGATTGCCGATGCCGAGGATCGGAATGAACAGGGCGAACATCGCCAGAGACGGGATCGTCAGCAGGATGCCGGAGATCGTCAGCGCGATCACGCGAGCCACGGGCCGTCGTTGGACGTACACGCCCAGCAGCACCGAGAAGACGGTCGCGGCGGCGACGACGATGAGGGTGATCCGTGCGTGGGCGAGGGTGGCCTCGAGGATGAATTCGAAGTTGTCCTGAACGTAGGTGAACCAGTCTGCGAACGCTTCCACGTGTTCCTTCCGGGTGCGGGTGCCCGCCTTACCCTACGCAGGTTGCACGATTGGTACCGATGAATCGGCGCTGCCGCATCCCTCCGCTCAGCGCCGCGGCAGGACCGGATGCTCCTCGTGCTCGGCCTGTGGCTCCCAGCCGGGCGGCCCGAACACGTAGCCCATCTTGTTGCGCACGCCACGGGTCCCGCGCACGTCGCGCACCATCTGCACGTAGTCGCCGTACTGCAGACGCAGCAGGTTGTAGGTGTCAACCTGGCGGGTGAGACCGTACGTCGGACGATGCTCCTCGCGGGTGAAGGTGCCGAACAAGCGGTCCCAGATGATGAGGATGCCGCCATAGTTCTTGTCCAGATACTCCGGGTCGCTGCCGTGGTGCACCCGGTGGTGCGATGGCGTGTTGAAGACGTACTCGATCGGTCGCCACATGCGGTCGACCAGCTCGGTGTGCACGTAGAACTGGTAGATCAGGTTGATGCCGAAGGCCACGTAGATGGTCCAGGGTGCAAAGCCCAGCAAGGGCAGCGGAAGCCAGAAGAAGAACTCAAACCATGGGTTCCACTTCTGCCGCAGGGCGGTGCCAAAGTTCATGAATTCGCTGGAGTGGTGGGCCTGGTGACCGGCCCAACCCACCCGCACACGGTGCGAGAAGCGGTGGTGCCAGTAATAGCCCAGATCGAGTCCGATCATGACCAACACCCAGTACCACCAGGTGTCGGTCGGCAGCTGCCACGGAGCCAGGTAGGTGTAGATCGCGACGAAGGCGAAGAAGGTGCTGACCTTGAACGCGGTCAGGAAGAACACCGAGCCGACCCCCATCGAGATCGAGGCGCGTGCGTCCTTGAAGGCGTAACCGGTCGTGGTGTCGTCGTGATCGAGCCAACGCAGGGCACCGATCTCGATCAGAATGGTCAACACGAAGAACGGTGCCGCGTACGTGACCGGATTCTTCAGCGGGTCCAGCACTTCGTCCATGTGGCCACTCCTGACGTCTCCGCTATATGACCTGCGAGTAAGTTACCACATGGTCAATCCATCGGATAGGGTTCACGCATGGCCCGATCGAACGCCGGAACCAAGGGCGTCCCCCGGCTCGACCGCGAGACCCAGATCCTCGACGTCGCCTCGGTCGCGTTCGGCACCGAGGGATATGCCGCCACCTCGGTCGCCGACATCGCCGACCGGGCTGGCATCTCCAAGCCGCTGGTCTACAACTACTTCGGCTCCAAGGACGGGTTGTTCCTCGCCTGCATCGAGCGCGCCGGCGCGGTGCTCGCTGAGGAGATCGAGCGGGTTGCTCGGCTCGATGCCGTCGGCATTCAACGGGGCGTCAACACGCTCGCCGCGATGTTCGACCTGCTGGAGCAGCAACGCCACCTGTGGCGGATCGTGATCGATCCCACGGCGCCCACGTCCGGTCCTATCGCCGACGCCACAGCGTCCTACACCGCTCGCATCACCACATTGGCCCGCGAAGGGGTGAGCGAGATGCTCGCCGTCAGCGGGGTGAACGACACTCTCGACGTCGACGCGATGACCCGCGTGTGGCTCGGCATCGTCGACTCCTTGATGGCCTGGTGGGTCGAGCACCCGGACCAGTCGGCCGAGCAGATGCTGCGCCGATGCGTGCGACTCATCACCGCGTTGTTCGACGTGGGCGCTCGACGATGAACCTGACCGGACGCACTGTCGTCATCACTGGGTCCTCCAGCGGCATCGGCGCGCAGGCCGCTCGCCAGCTGGCTGCTCGCGGTGCAACGGTGTGCCTGCTGGCCCGTCGGGCCGACGAGCTGGAGGTGCTGCGCAGCGAGATCGTGGCGGCTGGCGGATCGGCTCGCGCCTACCGCGTCGACCTCACCGACCCGGACGGCTGCGCCGCTGCTGCTGCGCAGATCCTGGCCGATCACCCGGTCATCGATGTGCTGGTGAACAATGCCGGCCGGTCGATCCGCCGCCCCATCCGCGACTCCCTGGACCGCCTCCACGATCACGAGCGGGTCATGGCGATCAACTACTTCGGCGCCGTTCGGCTCACCAGCCTGCTGCTGCCGCGGTTCCTCGAGCAGGGTCACGGGCACGTGACCTTCTCCTCGACCATGTCGACCCAGCTGCCCATCCCGCTGTTCTCGGCCTATCTGGCCAGCAAGAGTGCTGTGGAGTCGTACGCACGCTCCCTGATGGCCGAGCTGGGCCACTGCGGCATCTCGACGACGATCGTCTATTTTCCCATGGTGCGCACCGAGATGTCCGGCGCCACCGCGATCTACTCAGCCATGCCGATGCTGACCGCCGAGGAGGGGGGCACCTGGATCGTCAAGGCCGTCACCGCTCGACCGACCCGCGTCACGAGCCTGCAGGGGGCCGTCAGCCAGGTGGGCATGTCGGTGCTCCCGGGTGTCCTCTCCAAGGTCTCAGCGCCGATGTTCCGCCGCATGGACGCCGCCTTGGCCCGTCGATCGCAGCGCTGATCCAGCGCGGTCGGTCCCCGGGCCCGACCGCCTCGAAGGTCCCTGACGCATGCACGGCCACCAGCGTCGGCGCGCTACCATCGACGTGAGCCACATCACCCCGTGTCTCGATCGTTGAACCGGCCCATCATCGCCGGTTCGTCACCCGACCACAGAGAGCACCACCGTGACCCCTCAGACCCCGTCAGCCTTCGGCACCCACCACGAGCAAGTTGTCTTCTGCCACGACGAAGCCAGTGGACTCAAGGCGATCATCGCCATCTACTCCACGGCCCTCGGCCCGGCCCTCGGGGGAACGCGGTTCTTCCCGTACGCCTCGGAAGCCGATGCGCTGGCCGACGTCCTCAATCTCTCGCAGGGCATGGCGTACAAGAACGCCCTCGCCGGCCTCGACCTCGGTGGCGGCAAAGCCGTGATCATCGGCGATCCGAAACTCATCAAGACCGAGGCGCTGCTGCGGGCCTACGGCCGATTCGTGCAGAGTCTCAACGGCCGCTACTACACCGCGTGCGACGTCGGCACCTTCAGCCCCGACATGGACCTGATCGGCCGCGAGTGCGACTACGTCACCGGACGCACGGTCGAGCACGGCGGAGCTGGCGATTCATCGGTGCTCACGGCATTCGGCGTCTACCAAGGCATGCGCGCCTCGGCCCAGCATGTCTGGGGCGACTCCTCGCTCGGCGGGCGGACGATCGGTGTCGCCGGGGTCGGCAAGGTCGGCAAGCACCTGACCCGCCACCTGCTCGACGAGGGCGCACATGTCGTCATCACCGATCCGTGGGCGCCAGCCGTCGAAGCAATGACCGCCGAGCATCCCGCGCTGCGCGTGGTCGGTGACGTCGGCGCCATGGTGCGTGAGCCCCTCGACATCTACGCCCCCTGCGCTCTCGGTGGCGCTCTGGACGACGAGGTCGTCGAGGTGCTTGAGGCCAAGATCGTGTGCGGTGCAGCCAACAACCAGCTCGCCCACGACGGCATCGAGAAGCGGCTCGAGGAGCGCGACATCGTCTACGCGCCGGACTACTGCGTCAACGCGGGTGGCGTCATGCAGGTTGCCGACGAGCTGGATCCGTCCGGGTTTGACTTCGACCGCGCCAAGTCGCAGGCGACCAAGATCTACGACACGACGCTCGAGGTGCTCACGCACGCCGCTGAGCAGGGGGTGTCGCCGTCGATCGCCGCCGATCGGGTGGCCGAGCAGCGCATGCGCGACGTGGGTCGTCTGCGTCAGGTGTTTCTGCCCTGATGCACCACTTCACGGGAGATCCGACGCGTCGGGTCTTCCGTGAGGCGCAGCACGCTCAGCTGGCCGCTGGGCCTTCGCGTTCGAGATCGCGATACTGCTCCGGGATCGGGTCTCCCGATTCGCCATGGAGCTCGCGCTGCAGGGTGTTGAAGTCGGTGTCTGGAGTCCGATACTTCAAATCGCGCGCAACTTTGGTCTGTTTGGCTTTCGCACGGCCGCGACCCATAAGGTTCGACCCCCTCGCAGAACTAGTTAGTCAATTCGTGCCTTCAGCCTACCCAAAGGATGGGCGATTCTCGCACCGACCCCCCGGCAGCGTGTGGACAGACTGTGGTTGCAGCCGGTTCAGGGGTGATCGTTGACCATCGTGACGGTTCCGCCCGCTCCGTGGACGCTCGCAGCACCGACCTGACCCGCGATCCAGGCATCGACGCCGTGCTCAGCCAACAGCCGTATCGCGGCGTCCGCCGCGTCGGCCGCCACCATGGCGATCATGCCGACGCCCATGTTCAACGCCTGCTCCAGCGCGGGTCGTTCCACCCCGCCCAGCTCGCCGACCATGGTGAAGATCGGCTGCGGCGACCAGGTGGAGCGATCGACGACGACCGACACGTCATCAGGCACGACCCGCGCCAGGTTGGCCGCGAGCCCTCCGCCCGTGATGTGCGACATCGCGTGCACCTCAACGCCAGCGGCGAGCGCCAGGCACGGCAACGTGTACAGCCGAGTCGGGATCAGCAGCTGCTCGCCGAGCGTGCTGGAGAACTCGGGCACCTGGCGGTCCAGCGACCAGCCCGCCTGGCCAAAGAACACCTGTCGCACCAGCGAATATCCGTTGGAGTGCAACCCGCTGGCAGCCATGGCGACGACCACATCCCCCGAACGCACCCGCTCAGGCCCGAGCAGCCGGTCAGCTTCGACGACGCCCGTGGTGGAGCCGGCGATGTCGTACTCGTCCACTCCCAGCAAGCCGGGGTGCTCGGCGGTCTCGCCACCGAGCAGCGCCGTGCCGGTCTCGGCACACGCCTGCGCGATGCCCTTGACGATGTCCGCGATGCGCTCAGGCACGACCTTGCCGCACGCGATGTAGTCGGTCATGAACAGCGGCTCGGCACCGCAGACGACCAGATCGTCGACCAGCATGCCCACCAGGTCGAAGCCGATGGTGTCGTGGACATCCATGCGCTGGGCGATCTGCACCTTGGTGCCGACTCCATCAGCGGACGTGGCCAGGAGCGGTCGGGTGTAGTCCTTGAGCGCAGAGGCGTCGAACAGGCCGGCGAAGCCACCGATGCCGCCCACGACCTCTGGGCGTCGGGCCTTGTCGACCCATTCCCTCATGAGCTCGACCGCGCGATCGCCCTCCGCGACCGAGACTCCCGCGCTGGCATAGTCGGTGGTCGGTCTGTCCGACGAGGTGTCGAGCCTGGGCGAATTCGTCACTGGATCACCTTGAACGTGGGGGCGCCGGCGGGCGCTTCAAGCAGATGCTGCCCGATCACGTCGTCCTCGGGGAGCGGCACCGGGTAGATGCCGTCGAAGCACGCGCGGCACACATCATCCTTGGGCAGGTTCGTGGCCTCGATGAGCTGCTCCAGCGTGACGTAGGCCAAGGAGTCTGCCCCGATGGACCGGCAGATCTCGTCGACCGAAATGCCATTGGCGATCAGCTCGGCCGGCGAGGCGAAGTCGATGCCGTAGAAGCAGGGCCACTTGACCGGCGGTGAGGCGATGCGGACGTGCACCTCGGCAGCGCCGAACTCGTGCAGCATGCGCACCAGCGCGCGCTGGGTGTTGCCGCGCACGATCGAATCATCGACCACGATGAGTCGCTTGCCGGCGATGACATCACGCAGCGGATTGAGCTTCAGACGAATGCCGAGCTGTCGGATGGTCTGCGAGGGCTGGATGAAGGTGCGGCCGACGTAGGAGTTCTTGACCAGGCCGTGGCCGAACGGAATGCCGCTCTCCTCGGCGTAGCCGATGGCAGCGGGCGTGCCAGACTCCGGCACCGGGATGACCAGATCGGCTTCCACCGGGAACTCCCGTGCCAGCCGGCGGCCGATCTCAGCTCGCACCGAGAAGACCTTCTGGCCCGAGATGGTGGTGTCAGGTCGCGCGAGGTAGACGTACTCGAAGATGCAGCCCTTGGGCTCGGGCTCGGCGAAGTGCTCCGTCCGCAACCCGGCCTCGTCGATCGCGACGAACTCCCCCGGTTCGATCTCCCTGACGAAGGACGCGCCGACGATGTCGAGTGCGGCGGTCTCGCTGGCGATGACCCAACCGCGCTCGAGACGTCCGAGCACGAGAGGGCGGATGCCCTGGGGGTCGCGCGCCGCATAGAGCGTGGTCTCGTCCATGAAGACCAGCGAGAACGCGCCGCGCAGCTGCGGCAGCACCTCCAGCGCCGCCTCCTCGACCGACCGGTCCGGGTACGACGCCAGCAGGGAAGCCATGACCGAGGTGTCAGAGGTCGCGGTCTCGCCGCGACCGGAGTCCGAGGCCTGCGCCGTCAGCCGCTCGGCGAGGACGCCGGCGAGCTCGTGGGTGTTGGTCAGATTGCCGTTGTGCCCCAGGGCGACAGAGCCGGACGCTGTGGGACGAAAGGTGGGCTGGGCGTTGTGCCAGACGCTCGATCCGGTCGTGGAGTAGCGGGTGTGCCCGATGGCGATCTCGCCCGTGAGCGACTCCAACGTCGACTCATCGAAGACCTGGGACACCAGACCCATGTCCTTGTACACCAAGATCTGGCGACGGTTGCTGACCGCGATGCCGGCTGATTCCTGGCCGCGATGCTGCAACGCGTACAGCCCGAAGTAGGTCAGCTTGGCGACCTCTTCGCCCGGTGCCCAGACGCCGAACACGCCGCAGGCGTCCTGCGGTCCGGCGTCCTGAGGATTGAGCTCGTGGGTGAGTTGTCCGTCTCCGCGGGGCACCGCTCCAGTGTAGGGGTGGCACGGCTGGCCGCTGACCAGATGGTCCGGTTGGGGCGAGCTGGCAAATTTTTCAGCTTGCTCTCCGAGCGCCGGACCGGTCGAATGGACCCATGGCTACCCACACCGTCACTGTCGAACGCACCATCGCCGCTCCGCCGGAGGACATCTTCGCCTTCGTCGCGGACGCATCACGGCATCAGGAGATCGACGGGTCAGGAACGGTCCGGGACGTCAAGGGCGTCAGCGAACCGCTTCGCCTGGGATCGAAGTTCGGCATGTCGATGCACATGGGCATCGGGTACTCCACGGTCAACGAGGTCATCGAGTTTGAGCAGGACCGTCGCATCGCCTGGCAGACGTCGGGTGTGGGCGGACTCGTCGGTGGGCGCATCTGGCGCTACGAGCTGGCGCCTGTCGACGGCGGCACGCTGGTGCGCGAGACGTGGGACCTGACCCGCGACAAGCAACGCTTTCTGCTCGCCCGCAGCTCGATGGTCGGCGGCTCCGGCAAGGCCATGACCAAGACGTTGGCCCGGATCGCCAGCCTGGTCGAGCGCCGCTGAGGGCAAGGACGCGGCCCCGATCATGCAGGGGTGGGCCGGGGGCGCGACATCGTGTCCGGTGGCCGGCGTCGACGACGACTCGCACGCCATCTTCCGGCGACGCGCGTGACGCATGGGGCACGCGGGATTGGTGGGACTTGCCCGCACGCTGGCCATTTCGGGGTTATCCTCAAGAATGCCTCTGGTGACTTCCCCCGCCCGACGGTGGTTTCCGACTCTCCTTCTGGGTCTGCTCCTGCCGCTTCTTGCCGTCCCGCCCGCCCATGCCGAGCCGTCCGCTCCCGGCAGCATCGAAGGCTACGGCTTCGATGCGTGCGTCGCTCCGGACCAAGCGACGATGGACGCCTGGAACCTGTACTCGCCCTACTCAGCGGTGGGCATCTACGTCTCGGGCAACTCGCGGTACTGCCACGACGCCTACCAGCGGAATCTCAGCAGGACGTGGGTCGCCAAGAACGCGTCCCACGGTTGGCGCTTCCTGCCGATCCATGTCGGCTACCAGGCACCGTGCTTCAGCAACAATCCAAGGAGCCGGGTGCAGAAGAAGAAGATGTCGACCTCGTGGACGAAGGCGCGCGAACAGGCCCGCTCCGACGCGGCCGAGAACATCGCAGCCTTGAAGAAGTACGGATTTGGCGCTGGCAGCGTCGGCTACCTCGACATCGAGTGGTACTCCCGGAGCAACAAGACCTGCAATGACGCCGTGCTGCGCTTCATCGATGAATGGACCATTCGCCTGCATGAAGCAGGCTACAAGTCCGGCCTGTACTCCAGCGCTTCCGCGGCCATCCAATCGGTCGACGCAGTCAGATCAGCCAGCTGGTTCCACGCACCGGACCAGCTGTGGCTCGCCTGGGGCAACAAGAAGGCGGACACCGATGGCGGCCCCTACCTGCGCGACGACGGCTGGGCCAAACACCAACGCGTGCACCAGTACCACCTCGACGTCGCCGCCACTCACGGCGGCAAGCGACTGGTGATCGACAAGAACTACCTCGACACGGGCCACGGATCTCGTGCCGGCAAGGACCCCCAGCCCTGCGGCGTCAAGATGTCCTTCACGGCGTACCCGGATCTGAAGGTCGGATCCCGAGGCCCTGAGGTGGCGGCACTGGAGTGCCTGCTGCGCCAGCAGACCGGACAGAAGACGGTCAACACCTACTTCGGGACGCAGACCCGCGACAACCTCGACGCTTTCCGCAAGCGACTCGGCTGGTCACCGATCGGCCGCACGACGCCGAAGACCTGGACCGCACTTCTGTCCGCCGAGAAGAGCCCCCGGGTCCTGAAGCGCGGGTCCGTCGGATCGCACGTGTGGCGGCTGCAGCGATCACTGGTCGCTGCGGGCTACGGCTCCGTACTCACAGGCGTCTTCGACGCTCGCACCGAGTCGGCCGTCAGGTCCTACCGCTCAGCCGTCAAGCAACCCGCGTATCCGACCGCCGAGTCAACACTGTGGGCCAAGCTGCGCCGAGGTTCGGCCGCGAGGTCGTAGCCGGACTGAGTCATGGTCGACACCCACCATTCACGGTGTGGCATCAGCGATCAGCGGCAGCAACCCGGACAGGTCAGACCGCGCCCCTGAAGCCCGCAGGGTCGCGTGGGACCAAGCCAGCCGCCCACGTGCGAGGGCGATCCATGTCAGCGCGTCCATCTCCACGACGGCCGGAGGTGTTCCGCGGGTGTGGCTCGCCCCTGCGATGCACTGCACGACCGCGAACGGCGGGACCCGCACCTCGACGGAGGCACCGGGCGCGACCGTGGCCAACACGGTCAGCAGGTGCCACGTGGCGGCCTTCAGGTCGTCGCGGCCAGCAGTGCCAGAGTCGATCCGATGGAAGATCTCGGACAACTGGTCCGGGTCGAGCACGCGACCACGCCTCATGATCGGCCGACCCGGTCAGGCGAGGGCGTCGGGGAGCGTTGCCTGCCACGCGGTGCGCAGCTCGGCGACATCGACACTGAATTCGTCCCCGACCTCGAGCGTGCTGCCACCGGTGCGGCCGACGGACGCGAGCGGGACGCCGTGCTTCTGCGCGAGATCGACCAGCTCTTCGTGACGGTGCGGGCTGACCACGACCATGGCGCGTGCCGACGACTCGCTGAACAGCTCGATGAACGGATCCTCCAGCACCACGGCCGCGCCGATGCCGTGGCGGAAGCTGGCCTCGGCCAGCGCCATGCCCAAGCCGCCATCGGACAAGTCGTGCGCTGATTCGAGCACTCCGGCGGCGGCCGCCTCCAGCATCAGCTCGGCCAAGGCGCGCTCAGCCTCCAGGTCGACCCGCGGCGGGAGGCCGCCCAGGTGCTGGTGGATGA
>NZ_JBAVCB010000198.1:0-11100 GCF_049586495.1 Aeromicrobium sp.
GTCGTTAGCCCCTCGAACACCGACAGAGGGCCCCACATCTCGCGATGTAGGGCCCTCCGTGGGTGAGGTGGGTGTCAGCTGACGAGATCGGCGATCGCGTCAGCGTTCTCCGAGCCGCGGCGGATCCGGCCGACGAGCAGGCCGATCGCGAACACGATGAACGGCGCGAGCACCAAGAACCAGCCCAGCGTCGAGAGGCCAAACGTCTGCGCGGTCGGGTCGACGCCCTCGGCGACGGTGCCGGCGAGCAGGCCGAATCGGGCCGCGACCAGGTAGGCGCCGAGCGCCAGCCCGACGATCGAGATCGCCGGGGCGATCATGGTGTTCCACGGACGCGTGTCCTCGCCGGTGCGGCGGAAGTACGCGATCACCGCGGCCGAGACGAGAATCTCGACCAGCACGATCGCGAGCACCGCCATGGCGCTGAACCAGAAGAACATGTTCAGGACGGGGTCCTTGTCGGTGACCACGAACAGCACGATCACGACCAGCGAGATCGCCGAGGTGGTGAGGGCGCCCGCCACGGGTGCGCCGCCCTTGTTGACCCGGTCGAGGGCTCGCGGCAGCACTCCCGCTCGGCCCAGCGAGAAGAAGTACCGCGCTGCGCTGTTCTGGAAGGCCAGCAGGCCGGCGAACAGGCTGGTGAGCACCAGCCAGCTCATGACGGTCCCGAGCCAGCTGCCCACGTATTGGTCGGCCACGGAGAACAGGACTGCGGCCGGATCGGCCAGCGGCTCGCCGTCGATGGCCGATCGGTTCGCGACCTCCTCGACGATGTTCGAGCTGCCGATGCCGCTGACGACGGCCCAGGACGTGAGGGCGAACAGCACAGCGATGAGCGTCACGGCCGTGTAGGTGGCAATCGGCACCGCGCGCTTGGGGTCCTTGGTCTCCTCGGCGTAGATGGCGGTGGCCTCGAAGCCGATGTAGGAAGCGAAGGCGAATGCCAGGGCGATGCCCGCCGACCCGGTGAAGCCGCCCTCGAAGATCTTGGCTGGCGAGAACGACGAAGCGGGCGAGAGCCCGTCGGGCCCGCCGCCCTGGAACAACACGACGACGGCCACGAGTCCCAGCGCCGCGACCTCTGCCAGCATCAACACGCCGAGCAGCTTGGCGCCGAGGTCGACCTGCATGATCGACAGGCCCAGCACGAGTGCCCACGCGAGCAGCGCCCAGACCCACCACGACAGGTCGATACCGAGCCGAGCATCGAACTGTCCGGCCGCGACCGCGCCGAAGAAGCCGAAGATGGCCAGCTGGATGGCGATGTACGCCAGCAGCGAGACGAACGCCGAACCGACACCTGGCACGACACCAAGTCCGCGACCGACGTACGCGAAGAAGGCGCCGGTGTTGCTGACGCGGAGGCTCATCGCGGAGTAGCCGACGCTGAACACCAGCAGCACGATGCCGACCGCGAGGTACGCGCCCGGAGCGGCGGCGCCGTTGCCGAGCACGATCGCGACCGGTACGGCACCGGTCATGCCGACGAGGGGGGCTGCCGCGGCGACGACGAAGAAGACGATGCCCGCGATGCCGAGCCGGTTGCTCTTGAGGCTCTCGCCGGGAGGAGATCCGTGGCTGGGGGCTGAGTCTCGGTGGGTGGTCATGGTCAACCTCTCAGGTCGGGGGCCGGTGCTGTGACGCAGACAACAAACCTATTTGGACCCAAACGATCCTGTCGAGCGGTTTACCGAAAAATCTCTGCCCTTCGCGGTGCGTGGAGTCATCAGGTGAGCCTCCCCAGCCGACGGAGTGCCTCCTCGATCACACCTTCCTGCTTGCAGAACGCCCACCGCACCAGCGGGCGGCCGATGTCCCGGTCGTCGTAGAACACCTGATGCGGAATCGCGACGACGCCGCACCGCTCGGGCAGTGCCAGGCAGAACTCCAATCCGTCGTCGAATCCCAAGGGCCGGATGTCGGTGGTCACGAAGTAGGTGCCGTCGGGCACGAACACGTCGAAGCCGGTCGCTCTCAGTCCGTCACACAGCCGGTCGCGGCGAGAGTGCAGCGTGTCGCGCAGGCTGCCGGTGATGTCTTCGGCGTCATCGAGCGCTGCGGCAATGGCCGGCTGCAGGGGAGCTCCGGAGGTGTACGTCAGGAATTGCTTGGCGCCGATCAGGGCCTGCACCAGCGGTGCCGGACCAGTGGCCCAGCCGATCTTCCAGCCCGTGAAGGAGAAGCTCTTGCCCCCTGAGCTGATGGTCAGCGTTCGCTCCGCCATGCCGGGCAGCGAGGAGATCGGGATGTGATCGACGCCGAACGTGAGGTGTTCATACACCTCGTCACTGATGACGATCAGATCATGTTCGATGGCCAGCTCGGCCACAGCGGTCAGCTCGTCGCGGGTGAGCACCGCGCCGGTGGGGTTGTGGGGAGAGTTGAGCAAGATGGCCGTGGTCTGGGGGGTGACGGCCGCTCGCAGCTCGTTGACCGGGAGCCGGAAGTCCGGGGCGCGCAGCGTGACGGGTCGGCGCACGGCCCCCGCCATCTGCAGCATGGCCACGTACGAGTCGTAGTACGGCTCCAGCACCACGACCTCGTCGCCGGGGTTGATCAGCCCGAGCAGAGCAGCAGCAATCGCCTCGGTGGCTCCCGTGGTGACAGCGACCTCCACGTCAGGGTCGATGCTGAGACCGTAGAACCGCTTCTGGTGATCCGCGATCGCCCGGCGCAGCTCAGGGACACCAGCGCCCGGCGCGTACTGATTGCGACCTGTGCGCAGGGCCTCAACGGCCTTGTCGATGATCGCCGCAGGACCGTCGGTGTCGGGGAAGCCCTGGCCGAGGTTCACTGACCCGGTGCGCACGGCCAACGCCGTCATCTCAGCGAACACGGTCGTCCCAAGTCCGGCGAGCCGATCGGCTGAGGTCTTCATGGCCTTCGACACTAGATCACGGACATGAATGTCCAGCTCGGTCGGCGTGTCGACGTTCTCCCGGACGTAGGTCACCCCACCGTTCTCGGGGGGTGAAACGGTGGGGCGACGCACACCATCGTAGAGGGCGTCTCGCGCCGGAGTCACGGTAATGCCAGAAATTTTCGCGCACTCGTCCGCCGAGGGTGCTGGGCTGGGAGCGGGATGAAAGAATCGACACCATGACTCTCACGGCCGCCCCCCCGCAGCCGCCCAGCCGGCGTCGGTCCGCGGGCCGACGCTTCACCACCATGCTGGGCGTCCTGTTGATCGTCGGCGGGCTGGGTCTGCTCGGCTGGTTCGCGTGGCAGTACTTCGGCACCAACATCGTCGCCAAGCAGAAACAGGCCGAGATCAAGGAAGCGACGGTCGCGCAGTGGAAGGACGGCCTCGACGGCGACGCCGTGGCGCTCCTGAGGGTCGACCGGTTTGGCAAGGACTTCGAGGTTCCGATCGTCGAGGGATTCGATGACGCTGCCTTGGCCAGGGGTGTTGGCATGTACGAGAAGGCAGCCCAACCAGGCGAGATCGGCAACTTTGCCATCGCTGGCCACCGAGTCACGCACGGCGAGCCATTCCGCGACTTCCTGAAGCTCCGCAAGGGGGACGAGGTCGAGGTGGAAACTCGCACCAAGGTCTTTGTCTACGAGCTGGAGAACGCTGGCGACGCCATCAAGGTCGACTTCACGGTCAGCTGGCCGCTGTGGAAGGTGCCCAGCCCGGATGCCAGCGGCGAGCCTCCCGAAGTTTCCAAGCTCACGATGCTGACCTGCTCGGAGCTCTTCCACACCAACGACCGCAACATCGTCGTCGGTGATCTGGTCGAGACCATCGACAAGGCCACCACCGAACCCCCTGCTGACCGTGCCGCTGAGCCGTCCCCGGACGCGAAGTCACCCTGACGTGCACGACCACCAGCGCGAGTTCATCGACGTCGCCCTGCATCATGGCGTGCTTCGATTTGGAGATTTCACGCTGAAGTCGGGCCGCACATCGCCGTACTTCTTCAACGCGGGGCTGTTCAACACCGGCGATCGACTGTCCGCTCTTGGACGGTACTACGCGTCAGCCATCATGCAGAGCGGTGTCGAATTCGATGTGCTGCTCGGGCCTGCCTACAAGGGCATCCCGATCGCCGCGGCGACTGCGATCGCGCTGGCGGACCATCACCATCGAGATGTTCCGTGGTGCTTCAACCGCAAGGAAGCAAAGGACCACGGTGAAGGCGGTGTGATCGTGGGCTCGCCTCTCACGGGTCGTGCCTTGGTGGTCGACGACGTCATCACCGCGGGCACAGCCATCCGTGAGGTGCACGAGGTGGTCGAGGCCGAAGGCGCCACGCTCGCGGGGATCGTGGTGGCGGTCGATCGACAAGAGCGGGGAACCGGACACCTGTCGGCCATTCAGCAGGTCGAACGCGACCTCGGCACCTCCGTCACGGCGATCATCACCCTCGATCAGATCGTCGAGTTCATCCAGGAGACCGGTCGTCACACCGAGCACCTCGACGCCATCGGGGCCTATCGCGCCGAGTTCGGCGTCTCAGGCTCGTGATCGGCGTCGGTCCGTGGGACGGCACCCCGCCCGAGGGTGATCGTTGGGATCACGACCTGCTCCGAGACGGCGACGCGCGCAATGTCGCCGACCGGTACCGGTACTGGACGGTGGAGGCGATCGTCGCCGACCTGGATCGTCGCCGCCACGGCTTTCACGTCGCGATCGAGAACTGGCAGCACGACTTCAACATCGGATCGATCGTGCGCACGGCCAATGCCTTCCTGGCTGCCGAGGTGCACATCGTGGGCAAGCGCCGCTGGAATCGGCGTGGCGCCATGGTCACCGACCGGTATCAGCACGTGCGCCACCACGAGACGGTCGACGACCTGGCCGCGTGGGCCAGCGAGACCGCGGTGCCGTTGATCGGCATCGACAACACGGCGGGCTCCGAGCCGATCGAGACGGCCACCCTCCCCCAGGCGTGCGTCCTGCTGTTCGGTCAGGAAGGCCCCGGGCTCAGCGACGAGGCTCGCGCCGCGAGCGCAGGTCTGCTGTCGATCGCCCAGTTCGGATCGACTCGGTCGATCAACGCAGGAGCGGCGGCTGCCATCGCGATGCACGCGTGGATCCGGGCGCATGCGGGACCTGCCGCATAGGGTCGCCCACATGGCACGAGTAGTGGTGATCGGTGCGAACGCGGCAGGCGCGACGGTGGCGGCCAATCTGAACAGGACGCTGTCCGACGAGCACGAGGTCGTGCTGCTCGAACGCAGCAACAGCACCTCGTACTCGGCCTGCGGCATTCCGTACTGGGTCGCCGGCGACGTCGACTCCGTCGACGATCTCGTGGCGCGAACGCCTCAGGAGCATCGCGATCACGGCATCGACCTGCGGCTCGGAGTCGAGGTCACGGGCCTCGACATCGAGGCTCGCCGGCTGACGCTGGCCGATGGCGAGACGCTCGACTACGACCGGCTGGTCTTGGCCACGGGGGCTGAACCGATCCGACCGGACCTGCCCGGCATCGGCGGCGGCGGGATCCTGGGCGTCCAGTCGTTGGAGGACGGGCAGGCTGTCCTCGACGCGATGGCACAGCAGCCGCGCCGCGTCGTGGTGGTGGGGAGCGGCTACATCGGTCTCGAGATGGCCGAGGCGTGCGTGACCCGGGGGTTCGACACGACTGTCGTGGAGCGGGCGGACACCCCCCTGCCCATCGTGGAGTCCGAGCTGGGAGAGCAGATCGCCGAGGCGATGCGCAGCCGTGGCATCACGCTGCGCTCGGGGACCGACGTGACCGGCTTCACCCTCGACGGCGGCCGTGTCGTTGCGGTCGAGGCGGACGGCGACTCGATTCCGGCCGATCTGGTGATCCTGGGCCTCGGCGTCCAAGCCCGCACGGAGCTGGCGGTCGACGTCGGCCTGCCCACCGGGCCCAGGCGATCGCTGCTGGTCGGCCCCCATCAGCGCGTCGAGGGCCACGACGACATCTGGGCCGCCGGCGACTGCGTCGCTTCTGTCGATCGTGTCACCGGCGAGAAGGTGCACATCGCGCTCGGCACCCACGCCAACAAGCAGGGCATGGTCGCGGCGGCCTCGATCGCCGCTGACGTACGCGGCGATTCGTCTGCGCTGACCTTTCCCGGCGTCGTCCAGACCGCGATCACGAAGTTCTGTTCTCTGGAGATCTCGCGCACGGGGCTGGGGGTCCAGCAGGCGCGCGATGCGGGATTCGACCCGGTGTCGGCGTCGATCGTCACGACGAACATCGCCGGGTACATGCCTGGTGCGGCGGAGATGACGGTGCTGATGATCGCCGATCGCAGCACTCGGCGACTCCTTGGCGCCCAGATCGTCGGAGCGGAGGACGCCGCCCTGCGCATCGACGTCGCCGGCACCGCCTTGGCAGGTGGCCTGACCGTTGACGAAGTCGTGATGCTCGACCTGGCATACGCGCCGCCGTTCGGTTCGGTGTGGAGCCCCCTGCAGGTGGCCGCGCGCGCTGTCGTCCGCGCGTTGGACTCGTGACTCGCACGTAGGCGACGCCTGCTGGAATACTGGCGGCGCCGACACCCCCAGTCTCAGGAGATCGCATGCCCATCGCCACACCCGAGGTCTACGCCGCGATGCTGGACAAGGCCAAGAGCGAGTCTTTCGCCTACCCGGCCATCAACGTCTCCAGCTCGCAGACGCTCAACGCGGCCCTCGCAGGCTTCGCAGAGGCGGAGAGCGACGGCATCATCCAGATCTCCACGGGCGGTGCCGAGTACTGGTCTGGTCCCACCGTCAAGGACATGGTCACCGGATCGCTTGCCTTCGTGGCCTTCGCCAACGAGGTTGCCAAGAAGTACCCGGTGAACATCGCTCTGCACACCGATCACTGTCCCAAGGACAAGCTCGACGGCTTCGTCCGCCCGCTGCTCTCGGCGTCGGAGGAGCGGGTCAAGGCCGGCGGCCTCCCGTACTTCCAGTCGCACATGTGGGACGGGTCGGCTGTGCCGCTGGAGGAGAACCTCGAGATCGCCCAGGAGCTGCTGGCCCGTTGCGCAGCCGCCAACATCATCCTCGAGGTCGAGATCGGTGTCGTGGGTGGCGAGGAGGACGGCGTCGAGGGCGGCGCCGGCGAACAGCTGTACTCCACCGCGGAGGACGCCCTCGCGACCGCGGCCGCGATCGGCATCGGCGAGAAGGGGCGCTACCTCACCGCTCTGACCTTCGGCAACGTGCACGGCGTCTACAAGCCCGGCAACGTCAAGCTGCGCCCCGAGGTGCTCAAGACGGCCCAAGAAGTCGTCGGTGAGAAGTACGGGAAGGACTCGCCGTTCGATCTGGTGTTCCACGGTGGATCCGGCTCGCTGCCTGAGGAGATCTCCGACGCGGTCGACTACGGCGTCGTGAAGATGAACGTCGACACCGACACCCAGTACGCCTTCACGCGCCCAGCGGCCGGCCACATGCTGTCCAACTACCAAGGTGTCCTGAAGATCGACGGAGATGTCGGCAACAAGAAGCAGTACGACCCCCGTGCGTGGGGCAAGGTCGCCGAGGCCGGCATGGCCGCCCGCGTCGCCGAAGCCTGCGCCAACCTCCGCTCCGCCGGCACCAAGCTCTGACGGCCTGCTGGTCAACCCAGCCGGGGAGGCGGGTGTCAGGATGGGAGCATGACGAACTTGCTGGGCGAGCCGCCCGAGACCTTGCTTCCCGAAGATCCCGGTGCAACGGCGTTGGCCGAGGGCAGCGACCCCAAGAACGTGGCGTCGCTGCACCCCGACTCGGCGCTGGCGTGGATCACGCTGTCCGAGCTGGCGCTGACCGACGGGCTGGACCTCGAGGGCTACGCCTTCGCCCGCACCGGCTACCACCGTTCGCTGGACCTGCTGCGTCGCAGCGGCTGGAAGGGCTTTGGCCCGGTGCCGTGGTCGCACGAGCCGAACCGGGCCTTCCTGCGCTCGCTGGCCGCACTCGGCGAGTCGTCAGCCCGCCTGGGTGACGACGCCGAGGCGCACCGCTGTCGCGAGTTCCTGCACGAGTCGAGCCCCGAGGCCTACGCCGCGCTGATCGGCTAGCTCGGGGGGTTCACGTGACGCGGCCGGCCAGCTCCAGGTGCTGGCGGACCGCGGGCGCAAACGGACTCCAGGCAAACCAGCTTGGCAGCGATCGCGTGAGTCGCGACGGACCGGTCAGGGTGATCCGGCCCGACGAGACAGCTTCGTGGTACGTCGTGATGCCGGAGAAGACGCGCATCAGGTCCACGGGGGTGGTCGCGACGAACAGGTCGGTCTCGAAGCCGGGCGGATCGGTGCACACCGACGTCTCGTGTCGTTCGATGACCATCCAGATACGGGTCGGGTCATCGCCGGCGTAGTCGAACTCGACGACCGTGCGATCGTCCGGCAGCTCGTCGGCGACGACTCGCCGCGACATCCACCACGTCAAGGTGACCGGGTCGACCTCCCGCGGCTCGGGCTCGGTGAACATCCACCGCACGGCCCACTCGCCGACGGCCATGATGACGCCCTCGAGGTCCTTGCCAGCAGGGGTCAGGTGGTACTCGTGCCCGTGGGGCATCGTCACCTTGTCGACGATGCCCCTGCGCTCGAGGTGGTCGAGTCGCTGCTTGAGCAGGGAGCGGGAGATGCCGGGTAGCCCCCGGTCGATCTCGTTGAAGCGACGCCCACCGATGACCAGCTCGCGGATGATGAGGGGCGTCCATCGCTCGGCGATCACGGCGCTCGCCAGCGCGACCGGGCAGTACTGGCCGTACTCCTTCATCCCCTGAGTGTCTGCCCGGTCTGCGCGAAAGTCCAGAAACAGTTCCGGCGGGGTCCAGTTTCCGTCCTAGTCGTGCGCGCGAACGAAGCGCACGGTGGGAGTTCACCCCATTCCAGGAGGACATCATGAGTTCGACACCCGCCACCTTCGACCCCGTCGCCTTCAAGTCGACTACCCGAGCCCAGTGGGAGAGCGCCGCCCCGGCGTGGCACCGCTGGGGGCCAGCCATCGAGAACTGGCTGGGCGCCGCGACCGAGCAGATGCTCGACGACGTGCATTGTGGGCCCGGTTCGCGCGTCCTGGACGTCGCCGCCGGTGCAGGAGGCCAGACGTTGGCCGCTGGGCACCGAGTGGCGCCTACGGGCCACGTCCTGGCCACCGACATCTCGCCGGCAATCCTCGCTTACGCGGCCGAGGCGGCCGCTGACGACGGGCTCGCCGACGTCGTGGGCACGATGGAGGCGGACGGGGAGGACCTCAGCGGGCTCGCCGCGAGCACCTTCGATGCCGCGATCTCGCGCGTCGGGCTGATCTACTTTCCTGACCAGCAGCGGGCTCTTGCCGAGATCTGTCGGGCCGTGCGATCCGGCGGCCGGATCTCGGCGGTCGTCTACTCCACCCCTGACCGCAACGAGTTCTTCTCGATCCCGGTGGGCATCATCCGCCGGATCGCTGGCCTGCCGGCTCCGGGGCCGGGGTTGCCGGGGCCGTTCAGTCTGGGTGGGCCGGGGGTCGCAGAGGCTGCCTACCGCGCCGCGGGCCTGAGTGACGTGACCGTCACGACGGTTCCCTCTCCGGTGCGTCTGAGCAGCGCAGCTGAGTGCGTGCGATTCGAGCAGGAGTCGTTCGGGGCGCTGCACCAGATGCTGTCCGGCGTCGACGAGGGCGGACGGGCCGCTGCTTGGCAAGAGATCGAGCAGGCTCTCACCCAGTTCGAGGACGCGCAGGGCTTCGTGGGGCCCTGCGAGATGCTCGTGGTGTCCGGGACCCGGCCCTAGCTGGGCATCACCAGGCGCCAGGCGCCGGGCACGATGCGCCACGAGTGGTCCGATCTGGGATCGGTGAGCTCGCCGTCGCTCGTGCTCGGCATGGCGTCGCCGCGCACTGTCATCTCACTGCCCCGCAGATAGGTGACGTCGGCGCGACGCACGTGCTGGCCGCTGCGCAGGCTGAGGACGTAGCCGATTCGCCGGATCGGCGAGGCGGGGTATGAGATGGCGATGTCGAGCAACCCGTCGGCTGGGTCTGCCTCGGGCAGCAGCAGCGTGCCGCCACCGACGTACCGGCCGTTGCCCACCGCCACCTGCACGACCCGGTGGCCCGGCAGCCGCTTGCCGTCGACCGTGATCTCGACGCGCGCGCCAGGCTTGATCAGGCTGCGCACGCCGGCGACCAGGCTGCCGATCACGTAGCCCAGCGGCCCGAACCGCTTCTTCCACGGCACCGCTGCCGCGGCTGCTTCGGCACCCACCCCGATGTGCGCCGCGTTGACGACGACGTCGTCGTTGCCGTTGAGAACAAGATCGACGCTGCGCACGGTGCCGTCTCGCACCAGCCGCGCGGCGTCGGCAGGTTCGTCAGGCAGCCCGATGGTGTGCGCGAAGTCGTTGCCCGTCCCCAGCGGGATGATGGCGACGAATGTGTCGGACAACCGGTCGGCGGCATGCATCGCAGCGACCACGGCGTGCACCGACCCGTCGCCGCCCAGGGCGACCACGCCATCGACGTCCGAGTGCTCCGAAAGCGCTTGGTCGAGGTCGTCGGGAGATGAGGTGCGCACCAGCGTGACGTCGGCGTCGGCGCGCAGCACCTCGAGCGCGGTGTCGACTGATTGGTCGTCGGCGGTGCCGGCTTCGGCGTTGGCGATGGCGAGGAGTGTTCTCATGAGATCGCCAGAGTAGGGGGTGCTGAAGTAGAGTGCCTCCGTAAGAGCCCCGCACGATCGGGGCTTGTCGCACGTCTAGGTGGTGCAGCAGATGCCGGCAGTGGTCATCGTCGGAGCCCAGTGGGGTGACGAGGGCAAGGGCAAGGCAACCGATCTGCTCGGTAGCCGGGTCGATTACGTCGTCAAGTTCAACGGCGGGAACAACGCCGGACACACCGTGGTCATCGGCGACCAGAAGTACGCCCTGCACCTGCTTCCCAGCGGCATTCTCAGCCCCGGGTGCGTCCCGGTCATCGGCAACGGCGTGGTGGTGGACCTCGCGGTCCTGTTCGAGGAGATCGATGGTCTCGAAGCCCGCGGCATCGACACGTCCAAGCTGGTGATCAGCGCCAACGCGCACGTGATCGCCGACTACAACCGCACCATGGACAAGGTCGCCGAGCGCTTCTTGGGCAGCCGAAAGATCGGCACCACCGGCCGCGGCATCGGACCCACGTATGCCGACAAGATGAACCGCATCGGCATCCGC
>NZ_JBAVCB010000199.1:0-3081 GCF_049586495.1 Aeromicrobium sp.
ACGCCGTCCTCGAGGCCGCTCTGACCCGCAGCGGCTACCTGTCCTCGCTCGAGGACAGCACCGATCCGCAGGACGAGACCAGGGTCGAGAATCTGGCGGAGCTGGTCGCGGTCGCCCGCGAGTTCGTCGTCAAGGCCAGCACCGTCGAGGACGCGCCGGAGACCGAGGAGGCCGACCTGACCCCGGGATCGCTGTCGGCCTTCCTCGAGCAGGTCGCGCTGGTCGCCGATGCGGACTCCATCCCCGACGAGGGTGATGGCGTCGTCACGCTCATGACGCTGCACACCGCCAAGGGTCTGGAGTTCCCCGTCGTGTTCCTCACCGGGCTCGAGGATGGGGTTTTTCCGCACATGCGGTCCATGGGTGACCCGGCCGAGCTCGAGGAGGAGCGCCGCCTCGCATACGTGGGCATCACGCGGGCCCGGACGGCGCTGTACGTCACGCGCGCCACGACCCGCTCGGCGTGGGGCGCCCCCAGCTACAACCCGCCCTCACGGTTCCTCGACGAGCTGCCGGTCGACCTCGTCGACTGGAAGCGACTCGCCTCGGCCCCGACGCAGTGGACCCCGAGCACACCGTCAGCCAGTGCCCGCTCGTCGTTTCGGACGTCCAACGTCGCTGCGCGGTCCACGAGGGGAACCCGCGACGTCGTGTCGCTCGATCCGGGCGATCGCGTCAATCACGACACCTTCGGCATGGGCACCGTGGTGGCCATCGACGGTGAAGGCGACCGGGCTCAGGCCTCGGTCGACTTCGGCTCTCACGGCATCAAGCGGCTGCTGCTGCGTTACGCACCCGTCGAGAAGCTCTGAACGAGAGGTCCTCGTCGCCGGCGTGACTCGTCGGCGGGACTGCGTGACTCGTCGGTAGGACTGCGTGACTCGTCGGCGGGAGGTTACGGGGAGACGCCGTGCTCGCGGAGGATCGGCTCGGGATTGACCGGGCCGCCGCCGCCGGGGCGGATCTCCAGGTGCAGGTGCGGACCAGTGACGTTGCCGGTGGATCCGGTGTAGCCGATGACCTGTCCGGGATCGACCTTGTCACCTGGCGAGACAGCGACGCGGCTCTGGTGGCAGTACCAGACGTCTGTGCCGTCGAGCAGCGTGACCACGGTGCGGTTGCCGTAGGCGCCTTCGTAGCCAGTCGACTTCACGGTGCCGGCGGCCAGGGAGACGATCGTGCTGCCCGAGGGTCCGGCGAAGTCCAAGCCGGTGTGGCTGCGCGACCACAGCGCGCTGGACTGACCAAATCGTGCCGTCAAGTTGTACCCGGTGACCGGAAGGACCCACTGATTCTTCTTCAGCTCATCGCTCTGCTGGTCGACCTTGGCAGCGAGATCCTCGAGCGCCTGGTCGCGCTGATCCTTCTGCGTGCGGAGCTGCTTGGTGAACGTCTCGCGGTCAAAGTCGCGGCTGACGTCGACCGAGCCAGCAGCGATCGCGGCGCTGTCGTCGCCGGTGTAGGACTCCGAGATCGTCTGGTAGCGACCGGCGCCGAGGGTGTCGGTGTCGGTCGCGTTGCCGACCGCGGTGGACAAGAAACCAGCGGTGATCAGCACGATGGCACCGGCCATGGCCGGAGTGGGTCGCATCTTGTGACCGCGCTTGGGCCGAGTCGCTGCTCGGCGGCCGCCGGGGTCGCGCGAGGTCGACTGTCGTGAGTCAAGTCGGCGTTTTGGCGCTGACGACGTCACGCATTACCTCCGGTGCAGGAAAGATGGGGGGGAAGATCGAACTTGTCGAGCCTAACTGACGATGCGGATCAGATGAAACCCAATCGGGTAAGAATATGCACCAACGATGCATCGCACGCTGCCAAGATCACCGAAGTGTGACAAGCATTACCACGTCGCCGAGGTGCCGATCGGTGCTGTGGTGGGAAGATACCCGGCATGTCGGACGAGCGTCTCAACCGCGTGGTAGTCGGGTCGTGTGCTGACGACACGCAGTCTCGACTACGTGCCCGCGCCCTGCTGATGGCTGGTCGGGAAGTGGTCTTCGTCGGCGGTGACCAGTCCGTGGAGCAGCTGGCGCGGACAGCAGAGGCCGAGGATGCGGGGTCAGTGGTGGTCGACGCCAGCGCTGATGATCGCGCCCGCCTGCAATCCCACCTCGCAACACGGGGACTGGACCATGTGGGTGTCTTCGAGGTGTGAGGCACCCGACGCGCCACACCTGCTGATCAGTGGATAGAGTCAATGAGGCTCGTTTGTTGGCCCGATCGTCACGACAAAGGACGGATTCACCGTGGATTTGATGGAGTATCAGGCGAAGGAGCTCTTCGCCAAGCATGACGTACCGGGCACGCCCGGCATCGTCGCCAACACGCCAGACGAGGCCAAGGCTGCCGCTGAGAAGCTCGGCGTCTGCGTCGTCAAGGCCCAGGTCAAGGCGGGCGGCCGCGGCAAGGCTGGCGGCGTCAAGCTGGCCAAGACGCCAGATGAGGCTTTTGAACACGCCTCGGCGATCCTCGGCATGCAGATCAAGGGACTCACGGTCAATCGTGTCCTGATCGCGCCCGCGGCCACGATCGAGGAGGAGTACTACTTCTCCTTCCTGCTCGACCGCTCCAACCGCAGCTACCTGTGCATCGCCAGCGTCGAAGGCGGTGTCGAGATCGAAGAGGTCGCCAAGACCAACCCCGACGCCGTCAAGAAGATCGCGATCGACCCGGGAGCCGGCGTCGACGAGGCGAAGGCCCGCGAGATCGTCGCCGAGGTCGGCTTCCCGGCCGAGCTGACCGAGCAGGCCGTCGAAACGGTCCTCGCGCTCTGGACGACCTTCGTCGAGGAGGACGCGACGCTGGTCGAGGTCAACCCGCTCGCTCGACTCGAGGGCAACAAGCTCGAGGCGCTGGATGGCAAGGTGTCACTCGATGAGAACGCCGAGTTCCGTCACGACGACCACGCGGCCTTCGAGGACAAGGCCGCGGCCGATCCGCTGGAGGCCAAGGCGAAGGCCAAGGGACTGAACTACGTCAAGCTCGATGGCTCGGTCGGGATCATCGGCAACGGCGCCGGCCTGGTCATGAGCACGCTCGACGTGGTCGCGTACGCCGGTGAGTCCCACGGCAACGTGAAGC
>NZ_JBAVCB010000200.1:0-5335 GCF_049586495.1 Aeromicrobium sp.
CCAGCGCGTCCGATCCGATCGTCGACGCGTTCATCGGCGTGCAGTCCGTGGTGAGCCGCGCAGCGGGACGTGTTCCGGGCTGGGTGTGGGGAGTTGCCGCGATCGTCCTCGTGACCGGCGCTGCCATGGGGCTGCGCCGCACCGACGCCCGTACCATGGGCAGGTCATGACCAAGACCTACGAAGTGCGCACCTACGGCTGCCAGATGAACGTGCACGACAGCGAGCGGCTGTCGGGCCTTCTGGAGACCGCGGGCTACGCCGCGTTCGAGAATCCCGGGTCCGAGGAGAGTGCGGCTGACCTCGTCGTGTTCAACACCTGTGCCGTGCGCGAGAACGCCGACAACAAGCTCTACGGAAATCTTGGGCGCATTGCCTCGGTCAAGGCAAAAAATCCCGGTATGCAGATCGCCGTCGGCGGTTGCCTGGCTCAAAAGGACCGCGACACGATCACGACGAAGGCCCCGTACGTCGACGTGGTGTTCGGCACCCACAACATCGGCTCGCTGCCGGTGCTGCTGGAGCGGGCACGCATCGCCGAGGAGTCGCAGGTCGAGATCCTGGAGTCGCTCGAGGTTTTCCCGTCGACGCTGCCCACCAAGCGCGACTCGGTGTTCGCCGCCTGGGTCTCAATCAGTGTCGGCTGCAACAACACCTGCACGTTCTGCATCGTCCCGGCGCTGCGTGGCAAGGAGAAGGATCGTCGCGCGGGCGACATCCTGGCCGAGATCGAGGCGTTGGTGGCCGACGGCGTCGTCGAGGTGACGCTTCTGGGCCAGAACGTCAACGCTTACGGCGTCGAGTTCGGCGACAAGCAGGCGTTCGCGAAGCTGCTGCGTGCCTGCGGCGAGATCGAGGGCCTGGAGCGTGTGCGCTTCACCAGCCCGCACCCCAAGGACTTCACCGACGACGTCATTCACGCCATGGCCGAGACGCCCAATGTCATGCCGCAGCTGCACATGCCGCTGCAGTCAGGCTCCGACCGGGTGCTGAAGGCGATGCGCCGCTCCTACCGGCAGACCAAGTTCCTCGGCATCATCGACCGGGTCCGTGAGGCGATGCCCGAGGCTGCCATCACCACCGACATCATCGTCGGCTTCCCCGGTGAGACCGAGGAGGACTTCCTCGAGACCATGGCCGTGGTCCGACTGGCCAAATTCACCAGCGCCTACACATTTCAGTACTCCCAGCGCCCCGGCACACCAGCCGCGGACCTGCCCGACCAGATCCCCAAGGCCGTGGTGCAAGAACGTTACGAGCGCCTGACCGACCTCCTCGACGAAGTCGGTACCGCCCAGGCCCAGCTGCAGCTCGGTCGCACCGTCGAGCTGTTGGTTGCCGATCACGAGGGCAAGAAGGACGGGGCCACTCGGCGCATGACCGGCCGGGCCCGCGACAACCGGCTGGTGCACTTCGTCCCCGGTGACCACCCGGTGCGACCCGGCGACATGGTGGAGGTCGTCATCACCCACGCAGCCCCGCACCATCTGGTCAGTGATGATGCTCCGTTGTCCTACCGGCGCACGGCGGCTGGCGACGCGTGGGAGACCCGCCAGGGTCGCACCGAGGTCGGCACCCCCGGCGCCGTCACGTTGGGCATGCCTACGTTGGGCGCACCGGCGCCGCTTCCGCCTGCGCCGGTCTGCGGCATCTGACTCCAGCGGGAGACCGCTGGCAGGATGATGGCATGCCCATCCAGAGTGCCCAGAGACCGCATGCCGACGAGGTGCTGGATTCGTTGATCGAGTAGCAGTCACTGGCTCGAGGCACGGCAGCGGAGCTGGTCGCGCGCAGTCACCCATGCTTTGCTCTGCGGCACTCTTGTCATCACGATCCTCTCAGGCGCATGATCGGCCAAAGCCGTTCGAGGAGGAGATCATGGCTGTCTACACACTGGGAATCTGGCGGGTCAAGCCCGGTCACGAGGAGGACTTCGTGGCAGCGTGGAAGCAGCTTGCCGATGGGACGCGGGCCGACCTGCCACAGGCGACCGCGACCCTGCTGAGGGACCGCGAGGACCCATCGCTTTTTGTCAGCTCGGGTCCCTGGGAGTCCGTCGAACAGGTGAATGAATGGCGATCATCGCCGGTGTTCACCGGCAGCCTCGCTGTGATTCGCGAGCACATCGAGGACTTCGAGCCCCACACGATGGACCTCGAGGTCAACATCACTAACCTCTGACCAGTTTGAATCGCCTCGCCATCCGACACCAGAGGTGGTGAGATTGGCCGGCGACGACGAGCACCCGCTACAGCAGCCTGGCGTTCGGCACGCGATGCAGGATGGGTTGGGTCTGACCGTGGACGGCGCGGTGCTATTCACTGCGATGATGCTCGATCAGAACATTCGTTGACCATGCAACTCTCGACGTGAGCGTTCTCGGTAACACGACGTTTCGTCACGAATTTGGTGATTCGTCTGCCACTCGCGCAGGTGGCTCAGGTTCGTCTCGATCCGCCTGACCGACGAATGCGGCGGAGATGCTGGCGAGCTTCTCTCGCGTCGAGATCGGCGTACGCGGTGAACGGAGTCCGTCCCAGGCCCGATCTATATCCACGCGTCGCGTTGCGCGCGAGCTTGATCGTCTACTGGATCGGCAGGGGCGTGAGGATCAAACGTCGAAGGGGGTCCTCGGCGTCTTGATGGGTCGCCGGTCAGCAGGACGCCGTTCGCAGCGTGCCTCTTCGCACACCAAGAACTCCTCTCAGTTGGCGTACCCGGTCATGACGCACCACGGTCTGCTTCGAGCGCCTCCCCGATCAGGTCGGTGGCGAACGAGACCAGGTGAGGCGCTCCTGCAGTCACGACCACACGACGTAGGGCCGGGTCGTTGAATGCCTGATCCGCGTCAGGACCCCGCAGGGCAGGGTCCACGAAGGGAAGGTCGGCGCCGCGGAGGTCTAGCGCGACCAACGTTCCGTCGGCGTATCGCGGATCGCTCGACTCACCAGCGGACTGTTCGGAATTCCAGTGACCAAGCAGGATCTCGGAACCAACGACCCCCAGGACGTCACACAACACCGGCACCAGAAAGGGCTCTCCATCCGGGCCATCGGTCGATACCTCCCTGAGGACCAGCGCATCAGCGCACGACCCGTCACCCGACCCAGCGATCGTCAGGCCCGTCCCTGCGTAGGGTCGGCCGTACCCGAGGTGGGGGTGCCCCGGGAATTCCCCGAGGTTTACCAGCTTCGCGCCCTCGCCCGGCTCCCATGCCCATCCGTAGGAGTCCCACCAGCCACCTTCGTCGGGGTTTCCCGAGGGGTTGGGCAAGGAGGCGATGCCGTAGAGATGATTGCCATCGATCCAGCCGTATGGCACGAGCGCGTCACTGGTTTTGATCGTCGGGAATTCCTTGCGGCCGCTCGCCAGATCGTGGATGACCACCTTGTCGGGGGAGCTGTAGGCGATCATGCGGCCGTCGGGCGACAGCACGAACCCCGGGCCGTCGCCATCCCAACCGCGCACGACGTCGATCGGGAGCGTCCCAAACTTTCCAGTCTCCGCGACGAGGCCCACAGCCTCGACCGCCTCGTCGCCCGCAGGTGAAGTCCACCAGATCGCAGCCAGCGGTCCGGGAGCCTTTCCAAGGTCCGGCAGGTCCTTTCCAGCGGGGTACTCGATCGGCAGCGCGACAACAGCGGCCTCGTCCGATGACGAGCAACCCGTCAGTCCTACTAGAGACAGCAGCAGACCAAGCGCCGTCAGTCGCTTCATGCGACCGAATTCTACCGCCGACAGCGCGCTATCGCAGGGAAGATTCCGGCAGCGCCGCATCGCCGACCACCGGATGCAGGAGTTGTTGGTTCGTCGTCGCGGAGTACGACGGCGACACCACCCGTGTCAACCTCGGCCAAGACCGACGATGCCCTGTTCGCGCAGGTCAACGCCCTACCCGGGTTCGGCCATCAAAAGGACGCTGACTCGCTGCACACAATGCGCTTCCTCAAGAAGACCGATGGAGCCGAGGCCAAGGCGCAAGTCACCAGGACGCTTCGCCGACCAGGCTCGAGCAGTGCGGTGGGCTGTTGGATCCGACCCAGCGGTCTGCGGCAAGATGAGTTCATGCCCATCCAGATTGCTCAGGAACCGCACGCCGACGAGGTGCTGAACGCCGATCCGTTCGCGCTGGTCGTGGGCATGATGCTCGACCAGCAGTACCCGATGGAACATGCCTTCCGCGGCCCGGCCAAGGTGCTCGATCGTTTCGGCACACTCGACCCGGCCGTCATCGCCGCTGCCGAGCCGGAGACGTTCGCCGATCTGTGTGCCACGCCACCCGCGATCCATCGTTATGGACGGTCGATGGCTGGCCGGATGCAGGAACTGGCTCGCCACATCGTCGAGGAGTACGACGGTGACGTCACTCGGCTATGGACCGAGGCCAAGACCGGTGATGCACTGTTCGCGCGGGTCAAGGCGCTACCTGGATTCGGCGAGCAGAAGGCCAAGATCTTCACGTCGCTGTTGGCCAAGCAGCTTGATGTGAAGCCGCGCGGTTGGACCACCGTGGTGGGCGACTACGGACGCAAGGGCTACCGGTCCGTGGCCGACGTCGTCGACGGCGAGTCGCTGCAGAAGGTGCGTGACTTCAAGAAGGCGCACAAGGCGGCTGCTCAGGCGGCAACGGACTGACGTCATCGGGCCAAGCCCACCATGCCCGCGCGGCGGATCAGGTCGACGACATGGTGCGCTGGCCGGGGTCGAGCAACACCGTCGGGATGTCACACACCGGATTGAGAAGGGCTTCTTCCATCCTGCGCGTGATGGGTTCGCCGTCCGGGTTGCGCGGGATGGTGAACCCCCTGATTTGTGGTCCCTCGTCGACCAGCGACTTGGCATAAACCTCCCGGGCGGACACCAACCGGCGCCAGTCCGTGAGCCAGGCCGTAGTAGGCCGGTCCTCGGCGAGCACACGCTTCGGCAAGGCCTCGACCTTCTGCAGCATCGCCTCGACGAACTCGTTCTGCTCACGGATGGCCGCGGTGATGCGCTCAGGGGATGAGCCCATCGACGTGCTGTCAACATCGGACGTCATCAGATCGCATCCGTCCTCGATCGTGCTCAGGACAGTGGTGCTGTCGATCACGCCGGGGGCGTCGCGCGACTCCAGCACGATCGCGGTCACCACCAGTGCGGAGCCGACCAAGGCGCTGACCACTGCGCCCACCAGCGCGACCCAGAACCAGCGACGTCCCACGGGTGGGGGAGGGAATGACCAGACCCGGAGCGGCGGGTAGGGCGGCAATGACCGATCCGGTGGCACTCCGACATCCTCCCACGGGGGTGGCCACGACGAAGGGCGCGTCGTCGCTGCAGGCTGTGCAGCGTCGACG
>NZ_JBAVCB010000201.1:0-17002 GCF_049586495.1 Aeromicrobium sp.
ATGCCGCCCGACGCCTCGACGGCGAAGACCGGCATCGTGGTGCCGACCCCGCTGGCGACGGCGGCGGTCTTGCGAGCCATGAGCTCGACGGATCGGGGGCCCGGGATCGAGGTCTCGAGGTGGCGACGTTGTTCAAGAGCAGTCATGGGTCCAGTCTCGGCCCACGAGTCACCACCCGTCTACTTGGAGGACCCCAGCTTGTAGCCGAACGGGATGTCCCACCCCGAGGTTGCTCGGAGGATTCCCGGCGTCCACGGCGCATCCGGTACTGTTTGGAACCAAACGACCTGGGGAGGTGCCCGTGTCTAGACGACGCCCGCTGATTGCGATTCCTGCGCGTTTCTCTGAGTCTGCGTCCGCCTTGCGGTATCGCGCCGAGGTCCTCCCCCGCACCCTGCTCGCCGCCGTCCACGCCGCCGGGGGCGAGCCCCTGGCCGTGCACCCGTCCGACGCCTCCGACGTTGCCGGACGGCTCGCCTTCGCCGACGGCATCGTGCTGCCCGGCGGCGGCGATCTCGACGCGCGATGGACCGGCCAGGAAGCGCATCCCACCTTGTACGACGTCGACGTCGAGCAGGATGAGTTCGATCTCGCGGTGGCCCGGCATGCACTCACCAGCGGGACTCCGCTGCTGGCGATCTGCCGGGGGCTTCAGGTCGTCAACGTCGCCCGCGGCGGCGACCTGCTGCAGGACATGTCCGAGTCGACGGGGAACCATCGGCACGTCACCCACCGGGTTGGCATCGAGAAGGACAGCCTGCTGCACGCGACGATCGGATCCGAGGTCGACGTCTCCTGCTACCACCACCAGAGCCTCGGCCGCCTGGGCGAGTCCATGCGGCCCGTGGCGGTGGCCGAGGACGGCACGACCGAGGCCGTCGAGATCGACGGGGCAGCCGGCTGGTTCCTGGGTCTCCAGTGGCACCCCGAGGACACCGCGGCGACCGATCCGACGCAGGCGGCTCTCTTCGCAGCCCACGTGCGGGCCGCTGCCGCTCAGCTCGACGAGCCCCCAGCGGATCGCTTCGCCGCGCGCGAGGACTGACCCGCCACGACCACCGGGGGCACCGAAGCCTGCCGCTCGGCCCCACGCGCCTCGAGGTGCTCGATCATCCGCTGCAGGGAGTCGCCGAGCGCAACGACCTCGTCGCGCTCGAGCGCCTCGGTGACGAACTTCTCCTCGCCGTTGAAGGACGGGAACAATTGCTGCATCAGGTGCTGGCCCTCATCGGTCAGCGACAGCAGCGAACGCCGTCGGTCGTGCTCGGGGACCTGCTTGGTCAGCAGGCCTCGACTGATCAGGGTGCGCGCGACGCCGGTCAGCGTCCCCTTGGTGATGCCGGCCTCGGCCGCCACGTTGCGCGCCTCGATCTCGTCCCAGATCCACACCACCCACAGGACGACGAAGCCGGTCCACGTCAGGTCCAGCGACCGCAGCACGGACTGCTCGAGGTGATTGCGGATCGAGGACGCGGCGCGGTACAGGTTCGACACGGCGGCCATCGCGGCGAAGTCGACCTCGAGGTCCTCGATCTTGGACGACACGGCGTCTTCGGTCTGCCGCAGCGTGTGGGAGCCGGTCACGAGCGGCCGGAACCTTCTGCGATGAGATCGCGATAGTGCTTGTGGCGTCCGCCGAGGCCCACCATCACGACCCCGACCAGGTCGTCGCCGCGGTGGTAGCCAGCCGCGAACTCGCCGTCGAGATCGCCCTCGAGCAGGTCGACGCGATCGCCGACCCCGACTGAACCGAAGGACTGGATCCGCAGGTCGTACTGATCGCTCCAGAACGACGGAATCGGCGCGAAGGGAGTCGGGTCAGGACCTTCGCCGGTGAGCAGCCGCCCCAGCGTGTTTCCGGCCTTGCGGGCGGTGTCGGTGACCATCGTCCAGTGCTCGACCCGGCGGGGCACCTCGTCGATCAGCAGATTCGGGAAACGGGCGATGTCTCCGCACGCCACGACATCGCTTCGGCCCTCGACGCGCATGGCGTTGTCGGTCAACAGACCGTCGCGCAGGTCCAGCTCGTTGCCTTCGAGCCATTCGACCTCCGGAATGCATCCGACCGCCTCGACGACGACATCGGCCGCAAGCACCGTGCCGTCGGCCAGCTCGACGGACGTGACTCGCTCGGTGCCGCCGAAGCCGACGGGAACTGTCTCGAGGTGAAATCGCACGCCTTCGCGCTCGTGTCGTCGCTGCAGGGCCGCTCCAATCTCGTGCCGCAGCGGGCGTTGCATCGGCACCTGTTCGGGCGCCACGACATCCACCTCCAGACCGAGTCGACGTGCCGTCGCGGCCACCTCGCAGCCAATGAATCCGGCGCCGACGATGACCAGCCGCGTCCCCGCGACCAACGCCTCGCGCAGACGCGCGGAGTCCTCGACCGTGCGGATCACGTGCCGCCCATCCTCGGGACCCTGCAGGTCAAGTCGGCGCGGGCTCAGCCCGGTGGCGACGACGAGCCCGTCCCAGCCGATCACCTCGCCACGCGCGGTCGTGACGGTGCGTGCGGCGAGGTCCGAGGCGGCGACCCGGGTGTCGAGCCGCCAGACCACCTCAGCGGCGGCCCGCGGCACGCGAAACTCCAGACGCGCCTCGTCGTGGCCGTCCTTCAATGCATCCTTGGACAACGGTGGCCGGTTGTAGGGCATCCTCGCCTCGTCACCGAAGACCACGATCTCGCCGGTGTAGCCGGCCTTGGCCACCGCCTCTGCCGCCCGCAGGCCACCCATCGATGCACCCACGACGACCACGCGGCCGGCCTGACCGGTCACGGATCAGTCCTCGATCTCGATGGCCTGCAACGGGCAGACGTCGGCCGCCTCCTCGACATCGTCGCGCCAGGCCTCGTCGAGCTCACCGGAGATGTACGTGTCCCCCTCGGTCTGCGCGCGGAAAGCGAGCTTGCCGTCGGCATCCAACGAGAACACCTGAGGGGCGGAGAACACGCATTGTCCGTGGTCGGCGCACTGGTTCAGATCGACGATGACCTTCATGACTTCTCCTTCTTCACGAGCCCGCGCTTGGGCCAGTCTCCGCCCTGCGCGGTGGACAGCACCTCGTCGGTCTCGGTGGGCTGGGCGCCGACGTCGGTGCGGATCGGTGTGGGACCGGACACGATGTGGTTGGTCAGCGTACCGAGGCCCTCGACCTCGACCTCGACAACGTCGCCCGGGTACACGGTGCGCGACGTCGCGGGAGTGCCCGACAGCAGAACGTCTCCGGGGTACAGCGTGATGGTGCGCGCGATGTCGGCGACGAGATAATGCATGTCCCACTCCATCTCGGCGGTCGTGCTGTCCTGCCGGACCTCGCCGTTGACCAGGGTGCGGATGCGCTTGTCGTGGAAGTCCCAGTCGTCGACCATCCCCGGGCCGAGCGGGCACAGCGTGTCCGATCCCTTGACCCGCAGCATCGAGCCGGCGTCGGTGTCGCGGAAGTCGTGCAGCCCGTAGTCGTTGGCGACGGTGTAGCCGGCGATGAAGTCGCCCGCATCCGCGGGGCTGACATTGCGCGCGGTCCGCCCGATCACGATCGCGATCTCACCCTCGTAGTTGAGCCACTTGCACCCCTCGGGACGCACCACAGCGCCGCGGTGCGCGTTCAGTGCCGAGGTCGGCTTGTGGAAGTACGTGGGCGCGCTCGGCAGCGTGGTGCCGAACTCGTCGACCCTGCTGCGGTAGTTCAGGTGCACCGCGACGATCTTGGAGGGCACGACCGGCGGCAGGTGGATGGCATCATCAATGGCGACGCTGCGGCCGTCGCCGGCCACCAGGGTGTCGTCGTGGCGCACGACGTCGACGGCGGCTCCGTCGAGCAGGATGCGGCGGTGCTCGGTCATCGGACGGGTTCTCCCTCGATCGGTGACGACGGCTGCACGGTGAAGCCGTCCTGACTGGTGTCGGTCTGGCGGGCCGGCGGAAAGCCTGCGTCGGGGCGGTCGAACCACACATGCACCTGGGCCGTGCCGACGGAGTTCTCGTACTCGCTGAACTGGCGCCCGGGTGCCGTGCAGTCCTGCTCCCCCAGGGCTCCGATCATCATCAGGTAGTGGCCGAAGCGGGCCTCGGGCCTGAATCGGTAGAACTCGCCCATCGTGTCGAGCACCCGAGCATGGTCGCCGGCAGCGAACCACTCGAGTCGCTCGAGGTCGGCGGCGTAGGCCTCGGGCGTGAAGATGTGGCTGGGGTCGGCGGCCTCGTGTTCGCGGATCTGCCGCAGCGGCCAGAAGGTGTGGCTCAGGGCACCCGAGGCGATCAGCAGGACCTTGCGATCGGTGGCCGCGATGCCGCGGGCCAGTGCGCGACCCAGGCGCAGGTTGTCCTCGGTGTCGGCGGTCTGGCAGACACCGATGGAGATCCACCGCTTGTCGGGCAGACCCTGACCGAGGAACTCCCACAGGTTGGTCGTGGCGTAGAAGATCGGCAGGTGGTCGTCCTCGATCGCGGTGATCCAGGTTCCCTGCCCAGCGCCCTCGGCAGCGATGGCGTGCGCCAGCTCCGGATCGCCAGCAAAGTCGTACGGGCGGCCAGCCATGCCGCGCGGGAGCTCCTCGGACGTGAAGATCCCGGCGCGGCGTTCCTGCGCCGTCACCACGAACTCGACCGTGGTGGCCCAGTGCGAGTCGAGCACCACGACGGTGTCGTAGTCGAGCGTCTCGAACACCTCACGGCGCAGGTCGTGCAGACCGCTGACGAGCGTCGAGTCCACTCCCCCGTTGAGCTCCTTGCGCAACGCCTCGGGCAGCACGATGGTGGGTACGTGAGCCAGCAGTCCCGCGCCGACGATCTCACCCATGACTGATCCCCTCGTTTCCGTTGGTGCTGGTCCATCCGTTCGGCGATGTGACCGTGTTCTTGACGTCGCAGAAGAAATCGAACGACCAGGTGCCGCCTTCGCGGCCCACGCCCGACATGCGAGACCCACCAAAGGGCGCCCTCAGGTCGCGCACGAAGAAGCAGTTGACCCAGACCGTGCCCGCCACGAGCTGGGCCGAGACCCGCTCGGCACGATCGCGATCCCCAGTGAAGAGCACTGCCGCGAGCCCGAACTCCGAGGCGTTGGCCTGCTGCACCGCGTCATCCTCGCCGTCGAAGGTGTGCAGCACCAGGACGGGTCCGAACACCTCCTGGGTGGAGATCTCTGACGTGGGGTCGACGTCGCCGAAGAGGGTCGGCCGGTAGTACGGGCCGCCGAGATCGGCGCTGACCTCGGCGTTGGGCTCGCCGCCGAGCAGCACGGTGGCGCCCTCGCTGCGAGCCCGCTGCACGAAGCCGTCCACCTTCTCCAGATGAGCGGCGTGGATCGACGGACCGATGTCGGTGGCGTCGTCGCGCGGGTCGCCCTGACGCAGCGCGCTCGCCCGCTCCATGAACTTCTCGACGAAGGCGTCGCGGATCGACTCCTCGACCAGCAAGCGGGTGCCGGACAGACACACCTGGCCGGCGTTGTCGTACTGCTCGACCGCATTCTCGACTGCCAGATCGAGATCAGCATCGGCGAACACGACGAAGGGCGACTTGCCGCCCAGCTCGAACGAGACCGGGGTCAGATGGGCAGCGGCCGCCGTCGCGATCGACCTGGCCGTGGGGACCGACCCGGTGAACGAGATGCGGGCGACGCGGGGGTCGCCGACCAGCGGCGCTCCGACCTCGGGTCCGAGGCCCTGCACCACGTTCAAGACGCCGTCAGGCAGTCCGGCCTCCTGGGCGATATCGGCGAGCAAGGAGGCGGTCAAGGGCGAGAACTCTGACGGCTTCAGCACGACGGTGTTGCCTGCGGCGAGGGCCGGTGCGACCTTCCACGTCGCCAGCATCAGTGGCGCGTTCCACGGCGAGATCAGGACGCAGACGCCGGCGGGATCCCAGCTGACGTGATTGCGGTGCCCACGGGTCTCGAAGTCCTCGTGACCAAGATCATTGATCAAGAAATCGGCGAAGAACCGGAAGTTGTGGGCCACCCGCGGCATGACGCCACGGCGGTGAGATCGGATCAGCGCGCCGTTGTCGGTGGTCTCGACGATCGCGAGGTCCTCGATGCGCTGCTCGACACGATCGGCGATGGCGTGCAGCAGTCGGGCTCGTTCGGCCGGTGGCGTGGCGGACCATCCGGGAAATGCAGCCTGCGCGGCCCGAACGGCCTGACCGGCCTCGTCGGCGCCACCGCGAGCCACCTGGGCGATGACGTTGCCGTCGATCGGCGACACGTCATCGAACGTGTCGGCCGACGACACGCGCTGGCCACCAATCCAGTGGTCGGTGCTGACCGGCACGCCGGCGATCTCGGTGACGTTCATGCGGCTCCCTCGCGCGTGACGGACAAATCGTTCGGACCCAAACGTATAACTGGGCTCACGACGGGTCAAGGGATCCCGTCATGAGGAAGGCGTCAGGTGGGCCAGCGAGGTGCCGCCGTCCCAGACGACCCCGATCTGGCGGTAGTACCCGCCGATGACCTCCTCCACCTCGAGCTGGGCCAGCTCCTCGGTCGGCGAGTCATACAGGCGCAGGTCGACGTCGCCGGCCCAGGCCTGTCCACCCTCGAAGGAGCTTGCTCCCGACGAGATCAGCTCGACATAGGCGTCCGGGGCCCCCGACTCGATCCCGGGGTAGATGCGGTGATGGGCCATCGGGTGTCCGTTGACGAATCCATTGGTGTCGGACTCGCCGGTCAGGGTCAGGACCACGTCAGCGAGGCGGCGGTCGCCGGCCGCCAGAGTCGCGCCAAAGACGCCGCCCGGCGCGATCTGCGGCGCGGCCTGCCCGAACGGGTGCGGCCGGGTCTGCCACATCGAGCCGAGCTTCTTGGGGTACCCCTGGTGCAGCCCACGTCCAATGGCGAAGTCCTTGTCGACCCAGATGTAGACGCACCGCGAGAAGGTCTGCCCCTCGTACGAGCAGCGCACGACGACGAACGCCTCCTTGTACTGCGCTCGGATCGGGTCCAGCAGCTCTTCGCGCGACGAGCTGCACGACTGCCAGTCCGCCCAGATCAGCGCGACAGCACCCGGATCGTCTTCCGCCAGCGACAGCGGCTCGGGAAGCAGCGACTCCACGTGGGAGGGATCGGTGCGGTACTCCACGGTCAGCAGATCGCCGGAGTACTGCCACGGGGGCGACGGGATGAGCGCGGCCCTCCCCAGCGGGGTGCGGGGGTACAGAAAACCGTGCTGCTGGTGGGTCATGCGAAGCTCCAGGCGTCGATCGAGCAGAATCGTTTGGGTCCTGACGATAGGCGAGGCTCGGCCGTCACGCCAGACCCTGCTGTGATCAGCGCGTGGTCTCGTCGAGGATCCGCAGCACGACCTCCGCCGAGGTGTCAGGGTTGACGAACACCACCCGCAGCACGGTGCGTCCCTCCCACCACGTCGGCACGCACAGCATCGTCCCGTCGTGGGCGAGTCGGTCGCACCAGCTCGCGTAGTCGGCCGCGTCCCAACCGGGGCGGTCGAACATCACGACGGACAGCTCGGGAGCGACCAGCAGGTCGAGGTGGGCGATGGCGTCGATTCCAGCAGCGACCTCCCGTGCCGTGGACAGCGTCTTTTCGATCGCCTCGCGGTAGCGATCCGTGCCGTGCGTCGCCAGCCCGAACCACAGCGGCAGGCCGCGGACCCGGCGCGACAGATGCAGGGCCAGGTCCGAGGGATTCGGCTGCTCCCGATCGACATGGTCCAGATAGCTGGCGTGCTGAGCGTGCGCATCGCGTCCGTCCGCCGCGTCTCGGTACAGCAGCGCGCAGCAGTCGTACGGGGCGAACAGCCACTTGTGTGGATCGACGATGAAGCTGTCGGCGCGTTCGATGCCGGCGAATCGATCGCGCACCGACGGCGCCAGCAGCGCTGCGCCTCCGTAGGCACCGTCGACGTGCATCCATACGTCGTGATCGGCGCAGACGTCGGCGATGTCGGCGAGGTCGTCGATGACGCCGGTGTTGGTCGTGCCGGCTGACGTGACCACCGCGAAAGCCGACGGCGTCCGCTCCAGCACCTCGCGCAGTGCGACGCCGGTCATGTGGCCGCGCTCGTCGACCGGAACGCGGGCGATGGCGACATCCAGCACCTCGGCAGCTTGCGGGATCGAGGAGTGCGCGCCATCGGTGCACACCAAGGTCCACCCACCCTCCGGTCGCGCACCCCGCCGACGCAGTGCGCGCTTTCGAGCCGCCACCAACGCCGACAGGTTGCCGATCGTCCCGCCCGACACGAAGCAGCCTGCTGCTGACTCAGGCCACTGCAGCAGGCCGGCCAGCCAGGCCAGCACCTCGTTCTCGGCGTGGATGCCACCGGCACCCGCCTCCCAGATGCCGCCGAAGATGTTGGCGCTGCCCGTGACGGCGTCGAAGGCGACCGACGACCGATTGGGAGCGCCGGGTATGTAGGCAAGATTGAGCTCGTGACCCTGCGCACGGGTGGCGGGCTCGAGCACCTCGGAGAACACCCGCATCGCAGCGGGCGCGCCGATCCCCTCCGGCAGCACCGTCGCCCCGGCTGCTGTCGCCAGCTCGGACTCCGGCCGCGCCGTCGATCGAGGATCGGAGGACCGGGCCATGCGGGCGACGGCCCAGGCGAGCGCGGTGCGGACGCTGGCGGACTCGTCGCCCCAGAACTCATCGGTCACGCCCAGGTCGGTGCCGTGCACGTGCGAGCCGTGGTTTCCCTGGTCAGTCATCGTGGACCTCCTTGTCAAAGTGTGGGCCGGGTCATATCGTAAGGCTCCAAACGATTAGGTGGAGGATCGCGTGGGACATTTCAACACGGACGCTCTGGACGTGGCGGCGGCTGACCTCGTCGCCCGCGGCATCGATGTGGTGCGGCTGAGCTATTCAGACCTGATGGGCACCGAACGCGGGCGTGACTTGATGGTCTCAAACATCTCCCGCACGGTCGGTGACGGCGTCGCCTTCTGCCGCACTGTCTACGGCACCACCCCCGGCGGTGACGTGGTCGCCATCGAGGGCGGACTGGCCGATGGACTGCCCGACGTCGTGGCGTTCCCCGACGTCGACACGATGGTCGACGTGCCGTGGGAGCCTGGCGTTGCCCACGTGATCGCCGATGTGTTCAACCCCGATGGCTCCCCGTCCGAGGAGAGTCCGCGCAACGTGTTGCGACGCGTGCTCGACCGGTTCTCCGAGCTCGGCATGCGCCCCATCGTCGGACCCGAGCTGGAGTTCTTCGTGCTGGAGAAGGACGACGCGGCACCCACAGGCTGGCGTCGTTACGGCGAGGCGACCGGCAACGTCTACGTGTCCGGCATGCGGGGCGACCCGGAGAACGTGCTGCTGCGGTCATTGCGCGAGCTCGCCGGATACGGGCTGGACGTGGTGGCGGCCAACCACGAGTTCGCGAGCGGCCAGTTCGAGATCAATCTGTGGCATTCCGACGCCCTCGATGCGGCCGACCGCGCCTACCGGTTCAAGGGCGCGGTCAAGGAGCTGGCTCGCCGCGAAGACAAGCTCGCCACGTTCATGGCCAAGCCCTACAACGACGAGGGCGGGTCAGGTTTCCACCTGCACTTCTCCACCCTCGACGACGCTGGCGCCCCATTGTTCGACGAGCCCGACGGCAAGGACGGACTGTCCACCACGGCTCATGCAGCCATCGCCGGGGTGCTGGCGCACGCGCCGGCACTCGCGGCCTTGTCGAACCCGACCATCAACTCCTACAAGCGCTTTGGTCCCGACACGCTGGCGCCCTGGCTGATCGACTGGGGACTCGACAACCGCAGCGCCATGGTGCGGGTGCCACCTGAGCGTGGCGGGGCCTCCCGGCTCGAGCTGCGTCTCGGTGATGCCACCGCCAATCCGTATCTCGCCATCGCGGGACTGCTGGGCGCGGCCTACCTGGGCATTCGCGACGGCCTGGAGCCGCCCGCCGCCCTGGAGGGCTACGGCTATGACACCAGCAAGGCCGAGATGTTGCCGACGAGCCTGACTCAGTCGCTGGACGCCCTGGAGGCCGACACCGAATTCGCCGATCTGCTCGGCCCGCGGTTCGTGCAGACCTTCTTGACCTTCAAGCGGGACGAGATCGATCGTTTCAGCAAGTTCGTCACCGACTGGGAGTTCAGCGAGTACGCGTACCACCTCTGAACCCCGCCCCTGTGGCACTCACCCACCACCAAGGAATCACCATGGACCGCCCCGCACTGGCCGACATCGACCTCGCGAACCTGGACATCTTCGAGCGCAACGACGCATGGTCGAGCTTCGACCGGCTGCGCGCGGAGGCGCCAGTGCACTGGAACCCCGAACCGGACGGCGCGGGCTTCTGGTCGATCACCAAGCACGAGGACATCGTCGCCATCGACCGGGACGCCGAGACGTTCACGTCGACCGATTACGTGAACCTCGAGGAGGTCGACGACGACCTCAAGGACTTGCGCCGCTCGATCCTGGAGTCCGATGGCACGCGACACCGTGCGTTGCGCAAGCTGTTGCAGCGCGACTTCGGCGGTCAGACCCTCCAGAAGTTCGAAGACTTCCTGCAGGGCCTGACCGAGGCCACGGTCAACGCGGCGCTGCGCCAGGGCACGTTCGACTTCGTCAAGGAGGTCAGCGCCGACTTCCCGATCCAGGTCCTCGCGCAGATGCTCGACGTGCCAGCAGATCGCACCGACCAGCTGATCCACTGGGGCAACCAGATCATCGGCAACACCGATCCTGACTACGCCACCGTGCTGCTCTCAGATGCCGACAGCGACCAGTACAAGCATCTTCCCTTCCGCTCTCCCGCATCGCTCGAGGTGTTTGAGTACGGACGCGAGCTGGCCCAGCAGCGCCGTGGCGGTGACGGTGAGGACCTGGTCAGCAAGCTGGTCAACCGGGTGCCGGTCGATGGCGAGCCGCTGACGGCGACCGAGTTCGACAACTACTTCTTGCTGTTGGTCGTTGCAGGCAACGAGACGACGCGGCACACCATCAGCCACTCGATGCTCGCGCTGATGGAGCACCCGGACCAGCTGGCGCTGCTGCAGCAGAAGCCCGAGCTGATTCCGAACGCCGTCGAGGAGTTCCTGCGCTGGGCCAGCCCGGTGTACCACTTCCGCCGCACCGCGACCCGTGACGTCGAGATCCGTGGCCAGAAGATCGCGGCAGGTGACAAGGTCGTGATGTGGTTCGCGTCCGGCAACCGCGACGAGGACGTGTTCGAGGATCCGTACCGCTTCGACGTCACGCGCTCACCCAACGATCATGTGACGTTCGGCAAGGGAAGCCCGCACTTCTGCCTGGGCAACAATCTGGCTCGGCTGGAGATCAAGCTGATGTTCCAGGCTCTGATCCCCCGGATCAAGTCCGCCGAGTTCACCGGGGACGTCACACGGGTGCGCAGCAACTTCGTGAACGGCATCAAGAAGTTCCCTGTCGAGATCATCCACTGATGAAGGCACTCGCGGTCCTGCATGACTTCTGCTCGGCACCCGGTCTCGTCGGAGACGCTCTCACCGACCTCGGCTGGGAGGTCGAGACCGTCACGATCGTCTCGCCCGAGCGCTTCGCCAACCCCGGCGTGGAGTTCACCTTCCCCAGTCACGAGCCCTATGACCTGCTGGTGCCCTTCGGGGCCCCCTGGAGCGTCTACGACCACGAGACCATCGGGTCATGGGTCCAGCCTGAATTGGCCTGGCTGGCCGACGCCGTCGCCGACGACACTCCGGTGCTCGGGGTGTGCTTCGGCGGGCAGCTGCTGGCGCAGGCGCTGGGCGGCACCGTGCAGCTCGGCGAGGTCGCCGAGATCGGCTGGCACGCCGTCGAGTCGGACCGTCCCGACATCGTGCCGGCGGGCCCGTTCTTCCAGTGGCACTACGACCGGTTCACCCTGCCGCCCGGGGCGGTGTCCGTTGCACGCAACGCCGCGACAGAGCAGGCCTTCGTGCACGGCCGCTCGATGGGCGTGCAGTTCCACCCCGAGCTGACCCCCGACATCCTGGCCGGCTGGCTCGACATGGGCGGCCACGACAAGGCCCGCACCCTGGGCATCGACCCAGCCGACCTGGCCGCCGAGACCGCCGAGCGTGTCGAGCGCTCGCGCACCCGCACCCGTACGTTGGTGGAGGGATACCTGGAACACGTCTTCGACCCACCCCGCACCTGAGGAGCATCACATGAGCACGCAGCCGACGTACCGCGTCACCGATCCGTCCACTGGCGAGGTCGTCGAGTCCTTCGAGCACGCCACGGACGCCGATATCGAGGACGCTCTCACCGCCGCGACGGCTGCGTACCGGGGGTGGAAGGACGTCCCGATCGCCGAGCGCGCCGTGACGGTGCAGAAGGTGGCCGATCTCTTCCGCGAACGGGCCAAGGAGCTCGGTGCCATCGCCACGGTGGAGATGGGCAAGCCATTGGCCGAAGCCGTGGGGGAGGCCGCCTTCTGCGGCGACATCTTTGAATACTTCGCGACCGAGGGCCCCGGCCTCGCTGCTGACCAGCCGATCAAGGGCATCACCGGCGGCACGGCCATCGTGCAGAAGCTGCCCATCGGGCCGCTGCTGGGGATCATGCCGTGGAACTACCCCTTCTACCAGATCGCTCGCTTCGCGGCGCCGAACCTGATGCTGGGCAACACCATCATCCTCAAGCACGCCGAGTCCGTGCCCCGGTCGGCGCTGGCCGTCGCCCAGATCATGGCTGACGCCGGTGTGCCCGAGGGTGCATACGTCAATGTGTTCGCGACCTTCGACCAGGTCTCGACGATGATCGCCGACCGCCGCGTCCAGGGCGTGTCACTGACCGGCTCAGAGCGTGCCGGCTCGGTCGTCGCCGCCCAAGCAGGGCAGCACCTGAAGAAGTGCGTTCTGGAGCTCGGCGGTTCCGATCCCTACGTGATCCTTGACAGCGACGACATCGAGGCGGCTGCCGATCTCGCCTGGAAGACCCGGATCAGCAACACCGGTCAGGCATGCAACTCCAACAAGCGCATGATCGTCATGGATGACGTGTTCGACCGATTCGTGGCCCGACTGACCGAGAAGGCCAGCTCACTGGAGTCGTTCTCGCCGATGTCGTCGCGCGCAGCTGCTGAGAACCTCGCCGAGCAGGTTCAGGACGCGGTCGACAAGGGCGCGACCCTCCACGCCGGCGGGGTGCTGGGCGATGGCCCTGCGGCGTTCTACTCCCCCGCTGTGCTGACCGGCGTCACCGAGAACATGCGCGCCTACCGCGAGGAGCTGTTCGGCCCGGTCGCGGTCGTCTATCAGGTGGCCAGCGATGACGAGGCCCTCACCTTGGCCAACGACACCGACTACGGGCTCGGCGGCGCGGTGTTCAGCACGGACACCGAGCGCGCCCAGCAGGTGGCCCGCCACCTCGAGGTCGGCATGTCCAACGTCAACACGCCAGCGGGCGAGGGTGCCGAGGTGCCTTTCGGCGGCGTCAAACGATCCGGCTTTGGCCGCGAGCTGGGACCGCTGGGCATGGACGAATTCGTCAACAAGCGGATGTACTACGTCGCTGGGTGAGCGGTCTTGGGGTGCGACTGTCCACACAGGTGCCTACGGTGGACGCAACGCTGAGCCGAGGAGGACTCCCATGACCGCACCGACGCACGACGCCGGCACGCTGATCTCCCTGTTCGACCAGGTCCGCTCACACACCGAGCAGCTGGCCGCGCCGCTGTCGCCGGAGGATCAGACGGTGCAGTCCATGCCGGACGTCTCTCCCACCAAGTGGCACCGGGCCCACGTCACGTGGTTTTTCGAGACGTTCCTGCTGGCTGAAGCCGAAAGCACCTTCCGACCCTTCCAGGACCAGTACTGGTTCTTGTTCAACAGCTACTACGAGGCGTTGGGTCCCCGCTACGCACGGGCCGAACGGGGCTACATCACGCGGCCCGGCGCTCACGACGTCGGTCTGTATCGCAGCAACGTCGATGCGCGCATCCGCGACCTCGTGTCGTCCATCGACGGTGGCACCCTGGAGAAGCTCTCCCCCACCATCGAGCTCGGCTTCCACCACGAGCAGCAGCACCAAGAACTGCTCCTGATGGACATCAAGCACGTCTTGTCGGTCAACCCTCTGCACCCCGTCTACGGCGGGAAGCCGTCAGCGCCCTCGGAGTCCGACCGCCTGGGTTGGGTCGACGTCGAGGGAGGGCTCGTCGAGGTGGGCCACCAGGGTCCCGGCTTCAGCTTCGACAACGAGATGCCACGGCATCGCACATGGCTCGAGCCGTTCCGCCTCGCCGACCGGCTGGTCACCAACGAGGAATGGATGCACTTCATGGCCGACGACGGGTACAGCCGCCCGGAGCTGTGGTTGTCCGACGGCTGGGCCCGGGTCACGGCCGAGGGCTGGAGCGCCCCGTTCTACTGGTCGGCCGACGGCGACGGCACGTGGCACGAGCACACCCTCCATGGCACCCATCCGGTCAACCCGGGGCTGCCCGCCACTCACCTGAGCCACTACGAGGCCGATGCCTACGCCACCTGGGCGCGCAAGCGGCTGCCGACCGAGGCCGAGTGGGAGCACGCGGTGGTCAGCGACGGCCAGACCCGTGCCGCTGGCAATCTCGCGGACACCGAGACCTTCCACGCCCGCGCTGCCGGGCCGGCTACGGGGCACCTGCGTCAGGTGTTCGGCGACTGCTGGGAGTGGACCGCGTCGTCCTACCTGCCCTATCCCGGATTTCACCCGCCGGCCGGCGCCATCGGTGAGTACAACGGCAAATTCATGTCGAACCAGATGGTGCTGCGCGGCGGGTGCGCGCTCACGCCGCCTGGCCACGCCCGGCTGACCTACCGCAACTTCTTCCCGCCCGGCGCCCGGTGGGCGATGTCCGGCCTGCGACTCGCCGATGGTGGGGCCCCCTCGTGAGCGGCGTCCTGAAACCGGTCGTCTCGGTGGTGCTCGACCCCGGATGGGCCGCCAGCAGCTTGGTCAACGACGTTCGCCGGGGCCTGGCCACCCATCCGCGCACCCTTCCACCCAGATGGCTCTACGACGACCGAGGATCCGAGCTGTTCGACCAGATCACGCGGCTGCCGGAGTACTACCCCACCGAGGCAGAGCGAGCGCTCCTGGTGGCCCATGCCGATGAGATCGTCCAGCTGTCGGGCGCCGACACCGTGGTCGAGCTCGGCAGCGGCACCAGCGACAAGACCAGAACGCTGCTCGACGCCTTCACAGCGCGCGGGTCGCTGATCCGGTTCGTACCGGTCGACGTCTCGGAGGGGACGCTGCGCACCGCCGCTGCCGAGCTGGCCCAGCGCTATCCCGGTCTGCAGGTCGAGGCTGTCGTGGGCGACTTCACGTTGCACCTGGGCCATCTGCCTGCTGGCGGGCGCAAGGTCGTGGCCTTCCTCGGCGGCACCATCGGGAACCTCTACGTCGAGGAGCGAGCCGCGTTCCTCGGCGCGCTGGCGGACTCCCTCCAGGCTGGCGACTGCCTGCTGCTGGGCACCGACCTCGTCAAGGCCAGCGACCGGCTCATCGCGGCCTACAACGACTCGCAGGGCGTCACGGCCGAGTTCGTCACCAACTGTCTGCACGTGGTCAATCGCGAGCTCGGCGCCGACTTCGACGTCGACGCCTTCAGCTACGTGCCCTTCTGGGACCCGCACATGGAGCGCATGGACCTGCGACTGCGCGCCGAGATGCCGCACCGCGTGACCATCCCCGGCGCCGACGTCACGTTCGACCTGGCCAGCGGCGAAGAGATTCGGGTCGAGATCTCCACCAAGTTCCGACCGGACCAGCTGCGCAACGAGCTCCACGCTGCCGGCTTCGTCGTGGAGCAGCTGTGGAGCGACGCGGACTTCGCGTTGACGTTGGCCCGCCGTGCGGGCTAGGCCCTGGGCGGGCGGCGCCGCCGTGGCGATGCTGTTGGCCGCCTGCGCGTCGTCCACCGACGCGCCAGCCGCGCGACCCGACGCCGCCCCTGTCCTGGAGCGGGTGGAGCAGGTGCAGCAGCAGGTCGATCTGTGGCGGAACGCACGCAGCCTCGGCAGCGCCCAGGCCGCAGCTGCCCAGGCCCGCCTCCTGATCACGGGTCCCGACATTGCCGGGCTCGAATCGCCAGCCGGAATCCGCTCCGATGTCGAGCAAGGCCTTTTGCCTGACGATTCCGACGGTCCCGGTCTGGCCTCGTCGGTCGCCGACTGTGCCGGCCCCGATCTGCTGGGCGGCACCTGGGATGACCAGAAGCAGCGTTGGACGATCTTGCGCACGGCCATCGACGAGTGGGGCCCGGACAACAACACCTTCCCGTCGTTGCCCAGCCATCCGCAGCGAGTCGTGGGCTGGGCCACCCTCACCCTCGGCACCACCAGCCTGGACCGGGCGCGCGAGTACTCCGGCCATGCCCAGCTGCACGTCGACGCCGCACGCGATGCGCTGGCCGACTGCCGCTGACACAGAACGACCCCCGACCTGGTGGGGTCGGGGGCCGCTCCTCTATCCCTGTGGCAGGTGCAGGATTCGAACCTGCGTAGGCATAACCGGCTGATTTACAGTCAGCTCCCTTTGGCCGCTCGGGCAACCTGCCGGGATGTCGCCCCATCCCACATGGGGAGGCAACGACGAGCCAGCCTAGCGCAGCCTCGTAAGGTGAGAGAAATCAGTTCGCCCGCAACCCACCTGGAGCACCCATGGCCGACTCATCCTTCGACATCGTCAACAAGATCGATCGACAAGAAGTCGACAACGCGCTGAACCAGGCCGCCAAGGAAATCGCGACTCGGTACGACTTCAAGAACACCGGCGCCGACATCCGCTGGAGCGGTGAGACGAACGTCGAGATCACCGCGAACGCCGACGAGCGAGCGCTGGCCATCCTCGACGTCTTCAAGGACAAGCTGATCAAGCGCGGCATCTCGCTGAAGTCGCTCGAGGAGGGCGAGCCCCGCCAGAGTGGCAAGGACGTCAAGCTGACGTCCAGCATCAACGAGGGCATCGATCAGGAGCAGGCCAAGAAGGTCTCCAAGCTGATCCGTGACGAGGGTCCCAAGGGCGTCAAGGTGCAGATCCAGGGCGACGAGCTGCGGGTGTCGAGCAAGAAGCG
>NZ_JBAVCB010000202.1:0-12009 GCF_049586495.1 Aeromicrobium sp.
GTGGGGAACATCGAGGAGCGGTGGACCTCACGTGCGTGGACCGACGCTGTCTTGGCACCATGTCCGGATGCGCCCACTGATCATCACTGAGTTCATGTCCCTCGATGGAGTGATGGAGGCGCCCGGCGGCGGCGACCATCGCAGCGCCGGGTGGACCTTTCAAGACATCGAGTTCATGCCCGAGGCTTACGAGCTCAAGGGCCGCGAGCAGGATGAGGCCGGTGCCATGCTGATGGGCCGGATCTCGTACGAGGAGTTCGCACCCGTCTGGCCGACCATGACCGAGGAATTTGCGGGTTACAACGCGATGCCGCGCTACGTGGTGTCCACATCCCTGGAGGCCGATGACTCTCGTTGGCCCGCCACGCTGCTGCGGTCTCTGGACGACGTCGCCGCACTCAAGCAGAGCGAGGGTGGGCCCATCATCGTGCACGGCAGCGCCACCCTGGCCCAGGGTCTGGCGGCGGCAGGACTCGTCGATCGCTATCACTTGCTGGTCTTCCCGGTTCTGCTCGGTGCGGGCAAGCGGCTGTTCGCTACGGCCGATCAACCCAAGCAGAAGCTCGCCGTCGTGGAACAGGAGACGTACGCCAACGGCATCGTCAAGCAGGTCCTCGACGTCCTCAGCTGATCGTGGTGGCACGATGGCGGTGACGTGAGCCAGCGACCGGATCTTCCCGCGGCCTGGGCGCTTGATGTCCCGGTCCTCAACGCTCCGATGGGCGGTGTGGCCGGTGGGCGGCTCGCGGCAGCGGTGAGCGCGGCCGGTGGTCTCGGCATGATCGGAAACGGCAGCTCCAGTACGGCCGAGGCGTTGCAGGTGCAGCTGGCACTGCTGGGCGACATGGATCGGTTCGGCATCGGTCTCATCGACTGGGTGCTCCGGAAGGAGCCCATGCTGTGGCGCGCAGCACTGGACGCCAGCCCGGTGGCCCTCTCGGTCAGCTTCGGCACTGACTTCGGTTGGGTCTCGGAGGCACGATCGGTCGGCGCAGTCACGATCACGCAGGTCTTCGACGTCGACGGTGCTTGCCGTGCGCAGGACGCCGGAGTTGATGTCGTGGTGGCACGGGGACTGGAAGGTGGTGGACACGGGGAACCGCATCGAACACGGACGCAGCTGCTGCCAGATGTCATCGCCGCGGTCGACAAGCCGGTCCTGGCCGCCGGCGGCATCAGCACGGCCAACGACGTCCGTGCCGCGCTGCGTGCCGGGGCGGCGGGCGTCTGGATCGGCACGGCCTTCGCCGCCTGCCCCGAGGCGTTGACGACGGCGGGCCAGCGCGCCACGATGATCGCGGCCAGCGGAACCGACACCGTGCTGACACGAGCCGTGGACACGGCGCTCGGGTACCCGTGGTCGCCGCAGCACCCGAGTCGCGTCATTGCCAATGAGTTCTCTCGGCGATGGACCGGACGAGAAGAGGCGCTCGCGGCGGATGCATCAGCGCGTGCGGAGCTGCGCGAGGCGATGGCAGCCGATGACACGCGCGTGGTTCCGGTCGACGCTGGCATGGGGGTGGGCGCCATCGAGGCGGCACGGCCGGCCGCAGAGGTCGTGGATGCGCTGATGCGGTCCTGACACGCGTCAGGGGGTGGGCAAGTACCGGCCCGCCCACGCTGCGATGACGGTGGCCGCGTAGGTGGCGTCGGCAGCGTCGGTCAGCAGGTGATCAGCGTCGTCGAGTGACACGAAGCTCTTGGGGTGCCGGGTCGCGTCATAGATGCGTTCGGCGTTGTCGATCCCGACGAGCTCGTCGACGGGCGAGTGCATGATCAGCGTGGCACCGCGGAACTGAGCCGACCGCGCAGCCGGCTCATGGCGGGTCAGGTCGTCCACGAAGTCGCGACCGACCGTGATCTGACGGCCGCCGATCGTGACAACCGCCGAGCCGTCGCGCTGGATCGCGTCGAGGTCGCCCTCGAGCAGGTGCATGACGTGGGCCGGGTCGGCAGGTGCGCCGATGGTCGCGACGGCCCGCACGCTCGGCAGGTCCGGAGCCACGCTCAGCACGGCCGCCCCGCCGAGCGAATGGCCGACGAGCAGCGTGGGTGGGGCCACCGTCTCGGTCAGATGAGCCGCAGCTGCGCGCAGATCGCCGACGTTGGCGGTGAACGTCGAGCGGGCGAAGTCGCCCTCGCTGCGGCCCAGTCCGGCGAAATCGAATGACAGCACCGCGAAGCCCTCGTCGGTGAGCGCCTGAATGAGCTGGCGCTCGACCCGCAAGTCCTTGGAGCAGGTGAAGCAGTGCGCGAAGATCGCGGCGCCGACCGTCTCGCCGTCTGGTAGCTCGAGGCGAGCGGCCAGGTCATGACCGCGGTCGTTGGGGAACGTGCACGTCGTGGCGGTCATGGCTCGAGCATGTCAGGCCCGTCCCGGGTCAGATCATGACGCATCTGCTCCGGGCTCCTCGTGGGGCGGAGACGCTTCGTATCCCTCCCGGAAGGTGGGAAAGGTGGGCGTCCAGCCGGTCGACCGCAGGAGCGCATTGGACAGGCGCTTGCCGGTGCCGAGCCCCGGGTCGGCTGGGGTGGTCGCCGCCACTTCGAGACGCTGTGCCAGGAAGGCCATCAGGTGGCCCATCTGCGCTGGGTGGTCGTCGGTGCCGACGTACAGCGGGCCGGGCTGATCGTGCATCGTCAGCAGGTGCACCACGGCCGCTGCAGCGTCGTCGCGGTGGATGCGGTTGGTCCACCGGTGGGGATCGCCCACGTCGCCTGATGTCAGCCGATCGGACAGCCGGGTGCTGTCGCCGTCGTACAGACCGGAGAAGCGGAGCACGGTTCCATGCGGTATCCGTTCTGTGAACAGCTCTTCAGCGGCCAGCAGCATGCGGCCCGGCCCATCGGCCGGGTCGGCCAGCACCAGCTCGTCGACCAGGAGGTCCGGTGGCGCGTCGCCGAAGACCGCCGTCGAGGACACCAGCACAGCGCGGGAGGGACGCTGGCCTGCAGCGTCGAGCGCATCAAGTGCGCGGGCCATGCCGTCGACGTACGTGGCTCGGTACGCCTCCTTGCTGCGCGGCCGAGCGGTGAGCGCCACCACCAGCAGGCCCAGGTCGAGCGGCGGGAGGCAGGGTACCTCGGCGGTCAGGTCGGCTGAGATGCCCTGCAGTGGAGGGGGAATGATGTCGGCGTGCCGCCGGATGGCCGCGACTCGATGACCTTGGGCCGCCAGCCGCAGTCCGATGTCGGATCCGAGCCGTCCGCAGCCGACCAACAAGGTGTCGGGGGTCATCAGAACGGAGGCCAGGGGACGGCAGGCATCTCACCGCTGGGCGCAGGGAAGTGCGGATGGCTCAGCAGGTGGTCGCAGCGAGCCGCGAGGGCGGAGACCTCGTCGGCCGTGAGCAGCTCGGCGAGGAGGTCGCCGAGGTCGACGGCCAGGCCCGACCGCACGCGTTCGACCCCGGCGACCTCCTCGTCGGTGAGGGGCTCCGCCGTCCAGCCCCACAGGACGGTGCGCAGCTTGTGATCGATGTGGAAGGTGAGTCCATGATCGATGCCGTACCGGTGGCCCGACGTCATGGCGAGCACGTGTCCACCTTTGCGGTCGGCGTTGTTGACCACGATGTCGAACACTGCCATGCGGCGCAGCTCGGGGGAGTCTTCGTGCACCAGAGACACGCGGCGGTCCTGGGCGTCGAGACCGTCGAACACGTGGCGCCAGCCTTCGCCGACCGCGCCGGACATCACCAGGTCGACAGGATTCTGGTCGGGATCGGGCTCGCACCACATCTGCAGCATGCCGGGACCGTGCGGGCCTTCGCCGAGCCACGTGTGCGGCACGATGTTCCACCCCAGCACCTGCGACACGGCGTGGGCGGCGACCTCCCGCTGAGCCAGGCGTCCGTCGGGGAAGTCCCACAGGGGTCGCTCGCCGGCCGTCGGCTTGTACACGACAGCTTGCCCGCCGATCGTCCCGACGAACGTGGCGTTGGAGGCTGGCATGATCCGACCCGTCAGCTCCAGCTCGCCGCTGAGGTCGCCGGCGAGATCGTGAGTCACTGGAAGCCGTCGGGCAGCGTGCAGACGTGGTCCTCCGGTGAGTCCATCGGCAGACGGCACAGTGAGCACACCGGGCGGCCGGATTCGATGACCTCCCGCGTGCGCTTGGCGAAGGCGCGGGCTGTGCCTACCGGGATGCGCACCTGCAGCACCTCTTCAGGCTCCAGCTCGACCGGGTCCGACGCCTCAAGCGCCTCGACGTCGGCGTCGGAGACCGGGTAGGCCTCGATGACGATCTGCGCCGTGGACGGGTCCCATCCCAGGCTCATGGCGCCGGCACGAAACTGCTCGAGCACGGGTTCGTCGAGCGGGTCGTGGTCAATCAGACCGTCGGGCGCGAGTGCGGGGATGCTGAACGGGTTGCCGTCCTCGGACATGAGCTGGTCGAGGATCTCCTCGATCTTCTCGGCCAGCACTGCCGACTGTTCCTTCTCCAGCGCAACGCTGACGACCTCGGCGCCGGAGCGCGCTTGCAGGAAGAACGTTCGGTCTCCGGGTTCGCCGACGGTGTCGATCACGAACCGGTCCGGCCAGTCGAAGCCATGCACGAGGGGTGGCATGGGTCCAGTTTAGGAGCGACCCGAAGCCTGTGCCGCATGGGTGCTGACCGCATCGGGTCCAGCCCCCCCACCCACCGAAGCGTCATCGGTGCTCGGAGTCACGCTGAGCCAGGCCAGATCTCCGGCGTGAGTGTTCGACGCCAGCACGGTGGGCCGATGGGTGCCGTACCGGATGATCGAGATGGACGCGGGGTCCACGTGCAGACGCTGGAACAGGTCCAGATGCATGCCGAGCGCGTCGGCGAGGATCGCCTTGATGATGTCGCCGTGGCTGACGGCAGCCCACACGGCGTGGTCTCCGTGTGTGGTTTCGAGCTCGGCGTCGTGGCGGCGGACCGCTGCTACCGCGCGGGCTTGCATGGTGGCCAGGGACTCACCACCGGGGAATGTGGCGGCCGACGGTTGGGACTGGACGACGTTCCACAGGTCCTCCTGGCCGAGTTCGGTCAAGGTGCCGCCCTGCCAATCTCCGTAATCACACTCCGTGATGCCCTTCTCGATCACCAGGTCCGTTGGTTCGGACTGCTGCTCGACGATGGCTCGCGACGTCTGGCGGCAGCGCTCCAGCGGACTGGAGACGACGGCAGCGAGCGGCACGACGGCCAGCCGCTCGCCGGTGCGGCGGACCTGCTCGCGCCCGGTTTCGTCCAGCTTGACGCCCGGGGTCCGACCCGCCAGCACCCCGCTGGCATTGGCGGTGGTGCGGCCATGTCGGACGAGGATCATGGTGGGCATGACGAGCAGCCTAGGGGACTGCGGCGGCGCATGGTCGGCGCGATGAGACCGATCGCTTCTTGACTCATTCAAGAAAGTGGGGGAGGGTCGAGCCATGTCGGCACCGGTGGACCTCGCGCAGCAGTTGCGCTCGGCCGACCTGCGCGTCACTCGTCCTCGGATCGCGGTGCTCGACGCGGTGCGGCAGCACCCCCATTCGGACACCGAGTCGATCATCTCGGTCGTGCGCCAACATCAGGGCGACGTCTCCCACCAGGCGGTCTACGATGTGCTTCGCGCTCTGACCGGCGCCGGGCTGCTGCGTCGGATTCAGCCGTCAGGGTCGGTGGCCCGCTACGAGACGCGGGTCGGCGACAATCATCACCACGCGGTGTGTCGGACCTGTGGCTCGATCGCCGACGTCGACTGCGCCACCGATGCCACCCCGTGCCTGACCACCACCGACGATCACGGCTTCTCGATCGACGAGGCCGAGGTCATCTACTGGGGCACCTGCCCCTCCTGCACCACGCACGTCATTCACTGAACTGCCCACGGAAGGAAGCACCATGGCCGAGCACGACGCCAAAGTCGGAGACATGAATGCCGAGGAGAACGAGGGCCGATGCCCCGTCGCCACGCCGGCGCACCCGACGGAAGGTCACAGCAACCGCGAGTGGTGGCCCAACCAGCTCAACTTGAAGATTCTGCGCAAGCACCCCGCCGAGGCCAACCCGATGGGGACCGATTTCGACTACGCCGAGGCCTTCGCGACCCTGGACCTTGACGCCGTCAAGAGCGACATCGCCGACATGCTCGTCACGTCACAGGACTGGTGGCCGGCCGATTACGGACACTACGGACCATTCATGATCCGCATGGCCTGGCACAGCGCCGGTACGTACCGCGTGCGCGACGGCCGCGGCGGCGCAGGAGCGGGCATGCAACGCTTCGCCCCCCTGAACAGCTGGCCAGACAACGGCAACCTCGACAAGGCCCGTCGCTTGATGTGGCCGATCAAGAAGAAGTACGGCGCCAAGCTCTCATGGGCCGATCTCATGGTGCTCACCGGCAACGTGGCGCTGGAGTCCATGGGCTTCGAGACCTTCGGTTTCGCCGGCGGTCGCGTCGACGTGTGGGAGCCCGACGAGGACGTCTACTGGGGTCCGGAGAACGAGTGGCTCGGCGGCGAGGACGGCGGCAAGCAGCGATACTCCGGGGACCGTGACCTGGAGAACCCGCTGGCTGCGGTCCAGATGGGTCTCATCTACGTCAACCCCGAGGGCCCAGAGGGCGTCCCGGACCCGTTGGCCTCGGCCCGCGACATCCGTGAGACCTTCGGCCGGATGGCCATGAACGACGAGGAGACCGTGGCGTTGATCGCCGGCGGGCACACCTTTGGCAAGACCCACGGCGCCGCTGATCCCGAGGAGTACGTCGGAGCGGAGCCGGAGGGCGCCGGACTGGCCGATCAGGGCTTCGGCTGGATCAGCACCTACGAGTCGGGCAAGGGCGAGCACGCCATCACCAGCGGGCTGGAGGTCACCTGGACCACCCAGCCCACGCGGTGGACCAATGACTACTTCGACCACCTCTTCGGGTATGAGTGGGAACTGACCAAGAGCCCAGCGGGCGCCCACCAGTGGCAGCCCCAGGACGGAGCGGGTGCCGGCACGGTGCCCGGGCCGGCCGAGGGTTCGGCCGCCCGTCCGCCGACGATGCTCACCAGCGATCTGGCGCTGCGCGTCGACCCGATCTACGAGCCCATCTCGCGACGGTTCCACGAGAACCCGGCCGAGTTTGCCGACGCGTTCGCCCGTGCTTGGTTCAAGCTGACGCACCGCGACATGGGACCGATCCAGCGCTACCTCGGTCCCGAGGTCCCCGCCGAGGAGCTGCTCTGGCAGGACCCGGTGCCCGCGGCAACCGGCGAGGCGCTGACCGCTGAGGACGTCGCGACGCTCAAGTCGAAGGTGCTGGACTCCGGCCTGACCGTGGGGCAGCTGGTGTCGACGGCGTGGGCCGCGGCCAGCTCGTTCCGCGGCAGCGACAAGCGCGGCGGCGCCAACGGCGGTCGGTTGCGCCTGCAGCCGCAGAACGGCTGGGAGGTCAACCATCCCGACCAGCTCGCCGGCGTACTGCGCACGCTGGAGGGCGTGCAGGCTGAGTTCAACAGCGGCTCCGTGCAGGTGTCGATGGCCGACCTGATCGTGCTGGCCGGTTGCGCCGGTGTCGAGCAGGCGGCCAAGGACGCCGGTCACGATGTCACCGTGCCGTTCACGCCCGGTCGCACCGATGCGACCCAGGAGCAGACCGACGTGGAGTCGTTCTCGGCGCTCGAGCCTTCCGCCGACGGGTTCCGCAACTACGCAGGCAAGGGCAACCAGCTGCCGGCGGAGTACCTGTTGGTCGATCGGGCCAACCTGCTGACGCTGTCCGCACCCGAGATGACGGTGCTGGTCGGTGGCCTGCGCGTGCTCGGGGCCAACTACGACGGCTCCGACACCGGCGTCCTGACGTCGGCCCCCGGCACCCTGACGAACGACTTCTTCGTCAATCTGACCGCCATGGGCCAGCAGTGGACCGCGTCGGACGACACCGACACGATGTTCGAGTGTCGCGACCTGGCCACGGGCGACGTCCGGTGGACCGGCAGCCGTGCCGACCTCGTGTTCGGCTCGAACTCCGAGCTGCGGGCTCTGGCCGAGGTCTACGCCAGCGATGACGCCGGCGACAAGTTCGTCACCGACTTCATCGCCGCCTGGGACAAGGTCATGATGCTGGACCGGTACGACCTGGTCTGACCTGCCGATCCCGCTGGGCCCGACGTCGGGTTCAGCGGGATCTGTGCGTGTGGGGGGATGCTGGGGTCATGGTGAGTCGTTACGGCGTGGGAGCACGGTTCTACGACGTGCTGTCCTTCGAGCGGCCGGTGTACCGACCGGCGCGGTTACGGGCGATCGATCTGCTCGATCTGAGGCCGGGGGACACCGTGCTCGACCTCGGGTGCGGAACCGGCCTGAATCATCCTCTGCTGCGCGATCGCATCGGTCCGGCAGGCCGGATCATCGGAGTCGACGCCAGCGCGGCGATGCTGGCCCAGGCGCGTCGACGCCGTGCCGGTCCGGGCCGACTCGACCTGGTGCATGCAGACGCCGCAGACCTCCGCGACGCTGTCGGCGACCAACCCGTCCAGGTGGTGATCGCCACCTACGCCCTGTCGATCGTCGAGGACTGGCGATCGGCCTGGTCCCAGGCGATGGATCTGCTCGAGGCGGGCGGTCGAGCCGCGGTGGTCGATCTGGCGATGCCCACGGGTGCCGGTCGCCTGCTGTCTCCGGCCGCTGGGTTCGCCTGCTTCACTGGCGGTGTGGACCTGACGAGACGACCGTGGACCTTGGTGACCGATCACCTCGACCGACCGACTGTGGAGACGCGCCGATCCGGGCACATCGTGATCGCCGTCGGGACCGCCCCGTGAGTGCGCTGGACACCGCCGAGGACTGGCAGTCAGCCCGCTGGGCCTCTGATCCGCTCGACGCGGCCAAGGAGCCCTGGGATCTCGTGGTGATCGGCGGGGGCACCGCAGGCATCGTCGCGGCCAAGACCGCAGCGCGCGCTGGAGCCGATGTCGTGCTGATCGAGGCCGAACGACCGGGCGGCGACTGCCTCTGGACTGGGTGTGTTCCCAGCAAGACGCTGCTCTCGGCTGCGCATGACGTGGCTCATCGCGCTGCAGAAGGCGACGACGACCTGGACTTCGACGCCGTGATGGACCGGGTGCGTGCCGCGATCGCCGAGATCGCGCCGATCGACTCGCCCGACAGCCTCCGAGCCGCTGGCGTCACCGTGCTGCACGGCACGGCACGGTTCCTCAACTCTCGCGCCATCGACGTCGACGGTCGTCAGATCACCTTCCGCCGGGCGGTCATCGCCACCGGCTCGAGCCCGACGATCCCTCCGATCGACGCGCTCGCGGGCGCCACGGTCGTCACGTCGGACTCCGTGTGGGATCTACAGACCCTGCCGCGCCGGCTGCTGGTCGTCGGCGGTGGCGCCATCGGCTGTGAGCTCGGGCAGGCCTTCGCCCGTCTGGGCTCGACCGTGACGATCGCTGAGGCAGGTGAGCGACTGCTCCCCCACGAGGCACCCGACGCGGCGGCGGTGGTGGCGGCTGCGCTCGCCGCGGACGGCATCACGGTGCTCACCGGTGCCACGGTCGACGCCGACGTGGTGGCCGGCGCGGACGTCGTCCTCGTCGCCGCCGGTCGGGCGGCCCGAGTCGATTCGCTGGACCTGGCCGAGGCGGACGTCGACATCGCAGCGAGCGGTGACGTCGTCGTCGATGCCCGTCTGCGGACCACCAACAAACGCATCTGGGCTGCTGGCGACGTCACGGGCCATCCGCCGTTCACCCACCTGGCCGGCGTGCACGGATCGCTCGCGGCGACCAACGCCGTGCTCGGCCTGCGCCGCACGGTCGACCTGTCCGCCGTGCCGCGCGTGCTGTACACGCAGCCCGAGGTCGCGGCCGTGGGCGTGGACCGTGCCAGCGACGACGACGGTCACGAGCGCGTGATCCAGCACGCCGAGGTCGACCGCGCCGTGGCAGAGGGTCAGGTCACCGGGTTCTCCCGACTGGTGCTGGGTCGCCGGGGCAAGGTCATCGGCGGCTGCATCGTGGGGCCACGGGCGGGGGAGTCGCTGGCCGAGGTCACCCTTGCGGTCCAGCACGGAATGACGGCGAGGGACATCGCTGCCACCATCCATCCGTACCCGACCTATGGCGACGGCGTGTGGAACGCGGCCCTCGCCCAGCTGCGCGAGGACCTCGAGAAGCCTTGGCTGCAACGAATCGCCGGGCTGCTGCTGCGGTGGCGTCGGCGCGGCGCCTGAGCATGCCAGCGCTGATGGCCTCGTGTCGTGACCCGGGCGCCCACCGCTCGTTGGTTGCTGCATGAAACGACTGATCTTCGCAGCGGTGCTCGCCCTCCTGACCAGCCTGGTCCTCGCCGCGCCATCGTCAGCCGCCAAGAAGCCCCTGCGCTACGTGGCGCTCGGCGATTCCTACAGCGCCGCCTCGGGGGTCGTCCCGCTCGACCTCACGGCGCCGCCGATGTGCCTGCGATCGACGCGAAACTATCCCCACGTTCTCGCCGCGAAGATCGGCGCCCAGCTGACCGACGTCACGTGTGGTGCGGCCGACACCAGCGACTTCTTCACCGAGCAGTACGACGGTGTCGCACCCCAGCTCGACGCGCTGAAGCGCGACACGCAGCTGGTCACCATGACGATCGGCGGCAACGACAGCGGAGTCTTCATCGGGGCCATCGTCAGCTGCGGAACCGCGAGCGCGGCCACGCTCGGTCAGGGCAGCCCCTGTAAGGACCAGTACGGCTCGTCGTTTCAGGACACCATCAACACCACGACCTACCCCTCCCTGGTCAAGACGCTGAAGGCGGTCAAGGCCAGGTCGCCCAAGGCCAAGGTCGCAATTCTCGGGTACCCGGAGATCGTGCCACCCACCACGGGTTGCTACCCCCAGCTGCCGCTCGCCACCGGCGACGTCCCGTACGTGCACGGCATCCAGAAGACCCTCAACTCCGCCGTGAAGCGGGCCGCCGCCAAGACCAAGGTCACCTTCGTCGACTTCGGCAAGATCTCGGTGGGTCACGATGCCTGCAAGGCGATCGGCACCCGGTGGATCGAGCCGGCGGTCTTCAGCACGAACGCCGTGATCGTCCACCCCAATGCCCTGGGTGAGGCGAAGATGGCCGAGCAGACCCAGAAGGTTCTCAAGCTGCGCTAGTCGTCACGACGTGGTGATGATCAGCAGCAACGACGTGCCGGCCGCGACCGCCGTCGAGATGACGGACAGGGCGACGGCCCGCGCTGGCACCGGCCACATGTCGGCAAGACGAATCGCGAGGCCGAGCCCGAACATGCCCGCGGCGAGCAGGAACGTGGTCGCGGCGCCAGTCACGTCCAGCACCGACAGGGGGAGCACACCGGCGGATCTGATCGCGACGGCTACCGCGAATCCCGTGACGAACCACGGAACCAGCGGCACCCGCACCTCCGTGGCCTGACCGTCCGGCGGGGGCGCGATCCGGGCGGCTCGGCGCTGGACCACGGCATACATCGGCGCGAGCAAGGCCACCCGACCGAGCTTGACCGTGGTGGCGATCGCCAACGCGCCGGGTCCGACGATCGCGGCGGCGGCCACCACCTGGGCCACCTCGTGGATGCTGGCGCCGGCCCACACCGCGGCCTGCTCCTCGCGCAATCCGATCAGGTCCGAAAGCCACGGGACGGCAACGATCATCAGGCTGCCGAACAGCGTGACCATCCCCACGGCGAGAGCCACGAACTTCTCCTTGGCGCACACAGCGTCCTGCACCGCGACGATGGCGGCGGCTCCGCAGATGCAGAAACCGGCGGCGAGCAGGGTCACGAAGCTGCGATCCAGACCGAGTCGGTCGCCGGCCGCGACGGTGGCGGCATACGTGACCAGGACGGTGGTGAGAACGATCACGATGCCGCTGATCCCGATGCCGGCGATGTCGCCGATCGGCAGCTGCAGACCAAGCATCACCACGCCGAGCCGCAGCAGCAGCTTGGTGGTCGACGCCTGATCGGTCAGCGCGTCAAGGCGACCGATGGCTGTATTCGCCGCCACGGCCCCCAGAACCAACGCGATCAACAGCGGCCCCGCCAGCGGCAGGAC
>NZ_JBAVCB010000203.1:0-4764 GCF_049586495.1 Aeromicrobium sp.
GAACACGGCGTCCCACTCCAGACCCTTGGCCGAGTGGATCGTGGCCAAGGTGACGCCATCGGCCGCTGGGGCGTGCGCGGCGGCGGCGCGGCGCTCCAGATCCGCCACCAGGTCAGCCATGGTGGGCTGGTCCTGTGCGGCGATGAGATCGTGAGCCATGCCGACGATGGCACTCAGCGATTCCCAGCGGTTGCGGATCTCGCCTGCGCCGGTGGGAGGGGTGTCGCTGTACCCGATACCGGCCAGGATGTTGCGCACGTCGTCGATGAACTCCTCGTGACTGTCGGCGGCCGTGCTCTGCATGTCGGCGCGCAGCAGGGCGACCGCCTGTCGAACCTCAGACCGCCGGAAGAAGCCCTCGCCGCCACGCAGCGTGTACGGGATGCCGTGCTCGCCGAGCGCTTCCTCGTAGGCCTCTGATTGCGCGTTGATGCGGTACAGCACCGCCATCTCGCGATATGGCACACCGCGTCGGTGCAGCAGCGCGATCTCGTTGGCCACGGCCTGCGCCTCGGTCGGTTCATCGGGATGGCCGACGTACGTGACCGGGTCGCCGGGCTCGCGCTGAGCACGCAGCACGACACCGTCGGTCTTGCCGCCACGGCTGAAGACCGCGTTGGCGACCGAGACGATCTGCGGGGTGGAGCGGTAGTTGCGCACCAGCTCGTGCCGCTCGCCGTGCTCGAACCGTCTGGCGAACGAGCCAAGGATGCTGGGCGAAGCGCCGGCAAAGGAGTAGATGGTCTGGCGGGGGTCACCCACGACGCACACGTCATCCCTGCCGCCGAGCCACAGATCGAGCAGCTGGGACTGCAAGGGGTTGACGTCTTGGAACTCGTCGACCACGAACCAGCGGTACTGGCGTCGGACGGCGGCGGCCACCTCGGGGTTGTCAGCCAGGATCGACGCCGTGACCAGGAGGATGTCCTCCATGTCGATGCGCTCAGCGCCCTTGACCTCCTCGTAGGCAGCCAAGACCTGCGACACGGTGGTGGCGTCGAGATCACCGACCTGGCGATGACCGCCGCGGGTGCGTGTGACGTAGGTGGTCGGAGTCATGCCGCTGACCTTGGCCCACTCGACCTCGGCGGAGAGGTCGCGAATCAGGGCGTTGTCGCCGCGCACCCCGACCCGTCGGGCGGCGGCCCCCACCAGCCCGAACTTGGAGTCGATGATGTCGGGGAACGCCGATCCGATGGCCTGCGGCCAGAAGTAGCGGGCCTGCCGGAGCGCCGCAGAGTGAAAGGTGCGGGCCTGCACGCCGGGAGCTCCCAGCGCGGCGAGGCGACCGCGCATCTCGCCGGCTGCGCGCGTGGTGAAGGTGACGGCGAGAACCTCGGACGGTTGATAGAGTCCGCTGGCCACGCCGAAGGCAATGCGGTGGGTGATGGCGCGGGTCTTGCCGGTACCAGCGCCCGCGATCACCGTGACCGGGCCACGCAGTGACGTGGCGACCTCGCGCTGTTCGGGGTCGAGCCCGTCCAGCAGCTGATCGGCGTCGGTCACCGGTGGACTCCGTCCTGGTCGCGAACTGGGAATGGTCAGACGTGCGGGAACGTTGACGTGAGCAGACTAGTCCTCGAAGGAGACAAAACATGGCGGGCACTTTCACCATCTACTCGACCCCTTGGTGTGGCTACTGCCATCGCCTGAAGTCGCAGCTCAAGCGCGAAGGGATCGAGTACCACGAAGTCGACATCGAACAAGATCCCGCATCGGCTGCGATCGTGGAGAAGGCCAACGGCGGCAATCAGACCGTGCCCACCTTGGTGTTCGCTGACGGCTCCGCACTCTCCAACCCCTCGGTCGCCCAGGTGAAGGCCAAGCTCGCCTCCTGACCCGCCGAGCGCGACAGGCTCAGGTCAGGCCCACTTTCCGTGGATGGTTCCGCCATGCCAGCTCTGAATGAGCGCGCGGGAGATGGAGACGTTCGGGGGCAGCAGCAGATCCGCTGAGGCCGTCATCGCCGTGACGTCGTCCCGGGTGAACCAGCGCGCCTCGGCGATCTCGTCGTGATCGACGCGGATCGTCGAGGTCATGGCCCTGCCGAAGAAGCCCAGCATCAGGCTGGACGGGAACGGCCACGGCTGACTGCCGGCGTATCGGACGTCGCCGACCTCGACGCCGACCTCCTCCATCACTTCACGGCGCACGGCGTCGTCGAGCGCCTCACCCGGTTCGACGAACCCGGCGAGCGTCGAGAACCGCCCCTCTGGCCAGATCGGTTGACGTCCCAGCAGGGCGCGGTCCTGGTCGTCGGTGATCAGCATGATCACCGCCGGGTCGGTGCGCGGGAAGTGATGGGCGCCGCACGCGGTGCAGACGCGGATGTGCCCTGCCTCGGCGGGAGCCGACGGCGCACCGCAAGCCGCGCAGAACCGGTGGGTCTGGTGCCACCGGGCGACGCCGACCGCGTGCACCCCGAGCGAAGCGTCGTCAGGGGTCAGGTTCGGGCCCACCATGCGCAGGCTGGCGGGCCGCAGCTCAGCCGGCACGCGATCGACCATCACCGCCGCGTGACGAACCCCGTCGCGATAGCCCAGGAAGAGCCACTCTCCGTCTGGAGCCTCGTCCTCGGTGACCCACCACATGCCATCGGCGTCGGTCGTCGAGACGTGCTCTCCGCCAATGACGAGGATCCGGAGGTCGCCGTCGGCCGTGCGCCAGGCATCGTTCTTGCGCAGGTGAGCGGACCGATCGTGCGTCGTTCTGTCGAAGGCGAAGTCCACAGGTGCCACGGTAGCCGTGCTCAGGTCAGATCGAGCCTCGCCTCCAGTGCGGCCCGGTCGGGCAAATCATCACATGGCACCACGTCGCCGAGACGGATGTACGCGAACGCCGCTGAGACCTGCTCCACCGGCAACTCGTGCATCTCGGCCCAGGCGAGCCGGTAGATGGCTAGCTGAAGGGGATCGGCGGTCGCCGCCCGGTTGGTCTTCCAGTCGACGACCTGATGACCTGTGCTGCCGTCGGGCCGGGTGAACTGGAATATCGCGTCGATGCGTCCGATGATCTGATGGGCGCCGAGCCGGATCGAGAACGGTGCCTCCAGAGCGACCGGCTCGCGACTGGCGAATTCGCTGTCGAGGAAGGTTGCGAAGAGCTGGTCGAGCTCCGGTTCGGTGACCATGCCGGCATCGCCCTGCCCCGGCAGATCGGTGGGGTCGAACAGCTCGAAGCGCTGGTAGTGCGACTCGATCATGGCGTGCAGGCGGGTGCCCAGCCGCGCCGCTGCCGACGGCTGGCGCGGCATCGGTCGAGCGAGCTGGCGCAGGTACGCCGCCTCGTCCTCGGCGAGCGCCATGGTGGCGGTGGCCGACAAGACGGCCGGCACGCTGACCTCGCGGACCCGGTGCTCGGACTCAGCCGCCTCGGCCAGGAGCAGGTCGAGCTGCGCGTCGATGGTGGCCAGCCGCTCGCGAGCAGCCTCGTCGGGCACCGCGGGATCGGCCGGCGGGTCTACGCGCTCACCTCGCACCAGTCGGCTGACGAGGTCGGCGGCGGCCCGACGGGCCTCCATGCCGGCCAAGGGAGCGGGCCAGGCGTGGGCGACCCCCTCGGTGAGGTGCGGGTTGGTCGTCGCAGCGTCCTCCTCGCTGATCCACGTGGTGGGCATCTCGTCGCGTTCGAGCACCCAGGCGTGCACCGTCTGCAGGAAGTCCGACGGACCACGCCGCTGCACCTGGGTGGGACCCCAGTGGTGGCCGCTGACGTGCAGCAGCCGCTTGGCCCGCGTGAAGGCGACGTACCCGAGCCGATGCTCCTCCAGCAGCGCATCGGCCCTCCACGCGTCGGCAAAGGCTTCGAATCCCTTGGACGACCACTCGGCGATGTCGATCAGCCCGTGGCGGTCGCCGCGCAACGAGATCGGCAGCGCGGCCCCGCTGGTGACCCAGCGCGGTCGGCCTCGCTCGTTCGGGAAGACGGTGCGGCTGGCCAGCGGCACGAAGACCGCCTCATACTCCAGACCCTTGGACCGGTGCGCGGTGAGCAGCTTGACTGAGTCGGCGTCGGTGGGCGACGCGACCTCAAGCCCGCCGGCGTACTCGTCCTCGGCGTCGAGGTAGGCCAGCAGCCCGGCCAGATCGGCGTAGCGATCGTGCTCGGCGTACCCGGCGATGGCGTCGAGCAGCGCCGAGATGTTGTCGGGGCCAATGCGGTCGGCGCGGATCATCAGCTCGACGTCCAGGTCGAGGTGGGCGACCACACGGCGCGCCAGGTCGACCAGCGGCTCCCCCATGTGGGCGCGCAGGCCCTTGATGAGTCCCGCGAGCTCGGCGAAGCGCTGCCGCGCCTCGGTCGAGTAGTCGAGGTCGCCCGGATCCTCGACCGCCTCGATGAGGGAGACGACGTCGACCGGGTCCACGCCGGCGACGGCGTCGGCGAGCTCTCGCGCCAGAGCCTCGTCGGCCGTCTCCGCCTCGGAGGTGACGCCCCGCACTCGCCCGCCGAGCCGCGACGCCCGGCGACCCAGCAGGGCGAGGTCGCGCAGCCCGATGCGCCACCGTGGGCCGGTCAGCAGGCGCAGGGTCGCTGGATTGGCCGTGACGTCGTGCAGCAGGGCGAGCACGCTGAGCACGTCGCGCACCTCGGGCTGGTGCAGCAGGCCCTGCAGACCCACCACCTCCACCGGGACGCCGGCCGCGCGCAGCGCCTCGACCAACCTGCCGTTCTCGGACGTGGCGCGCACCAGGATGGCAATCTCCGGCCACGGGGTACCGCCCTCGTGGGCGCCCTTCACCCGCTCCACAAGATCGGCGATCT
>NZ_JBAVCB010000204.1:0-23497 GCF_049586495.1 Aeromicrobium sp.
GCGGACTGCCGCGCGGCGCGCTGTTCGGCCGCGGTCGGTGAAGCGGTCGGTGTGGGGCTCGGGGCCGGACTCGTCTCATCAAGCTGGACCGACGGGGTCGGCGTCGCGTCATCGGGCACGCTCACGACGTTGAGGGCCGTGAGTGGGCCATCAGGAGCGGTAAAGACAAGCAGGGTCGCGGCGGCGACCGTCGGGATGACCGCCGCTGTCACGATCTTGCCGAGGCGGGTGATCCGCACAGAGAACTCCTGGTGAGTGGGGGCGCCGACGCGGAAGCGTCGGCATCTCGCCCATGATTCTAGACCGAGGTGGCACAGTGGTCCCGACTCGCGGTCACGGTGACCGATCGAACCAGCGAAGGGTCAGGCATGCGGCAGGCGATCGATGACCACTTCGTCGCGCAGGTGGACCAGTGGCGTACGGCTCCGGAGCGGGCGTCGCGGCGAGCTGATCCGATGGGCGACCAGATCGCCCCGGGACGACTGATGGCGCTGTTCGAAGCGCAGCTGCAGAGCCGTCACCTCGATTTCGCAGCGCGCTGGCTGCACGCACAGGGCGAAGGTTTCTACACGATCGGATCGGCAGGACACGAGAGCAACGCGACCGTCGCGGCGGCGCTGCGCCCGACCGATCCGGCGCTGCTGCACTACCGGTCAGGTGGCTTCTACGCCGCACGCGCCCAACAGGTACCGGACTCGACACCCATCACCGACGTGCTGCACACCCTGACGGGGTCGGTGCTCGATCCCATCTCCGGCGGTCGGCACAAGGTGTTCGGGCATCCAGATCTCGCCGTGATTCCTCAAACATCGACGATCGGCTCGCACCTGCCAAGAGCCATGGGCCTGGCCTTCTCCCTGCCCCGCGCCCATCAGCTCGGCGCGACGGTTCCCTGGCCGGCCGACTCCGTGGTCGTGACCAGCTTCGGTGACGCCTCGGCCAACCACTCGACCACGATCGGTGCGATCAACGCGGCGTCGTTCATCACGCGTCAGGGTCTGCCAATTCCGTTGCTGTTGGTGTGCGAGGACAACGGCCTGGGTATCAGCACCGCGACGCCCCACGGGTGGATCGCTGCCGTGTTGTCGCGATTCCCGGGAATTTCGTACCACGCTGCCGACGGCACGGCGCCTGCTGAGGCCATGCTGACGGCCGAGCGCGTCGCGCGGAAGGTGCGAACCTCCCGCCGTCCCGCGATCTTGCACCTGCGAACCGTGCGCTTCATGGGGCACGCCGGCTCCGATGCTGAGCTGGCCTATCGCTCCCCAGCGGCGATTGCGGCCGACCACGACCTTGATCCGTTGGTGGCCACCGCGGCAACGCTGGTCGCGCAGGGGCACGTGACTCCGGATGAGGTGCTGGCGCTCTACGAGGCCCACCGTGAGCACATCATGGGCGCCGCAGAGCAGGTACGCGGCACCGAACGCCTGGCGGATGCCGATGCGGTGATGGCGCCTCTCACGATGCGGCAGCCTCGCGCTGTGCGTCGTGCCGCGGCCGACCGATCCCCCACCGATGCCGGTCTGACGTTGGCGGGCGCCATCAACGCCACGCTCGCGGACGTCATGACGTCCCGGCTGCACAGTGTGCTGTTCGGCGAGGACGTCGCGGTCAAGGGTGGGGTCTACGGCGTGACGCGTGGACTCCGCAAGCGATTCGGACCAGCCCGGGTGTTCGACTCGATCCTCGACGAGCAGACCGTTCTCGGCACGGCGCTGGGAGCCTCGCTCGCCGGATTGCTGCCGATACCGGAGATCCAGTACCTCGCCTACCTGCACAACGCCGAGGACCAGCTGCGGGGCGAGGCAGCATCACTGCGGTTCTTCTCAGCGGGCCAGCTGAGCAATGGCATGGTGGTGCGCATCGCCGGACTGGCGTACCAAAAAGGTTTCGGCGGACATTTCCACAACGACAACTCGGTGGCCGTGCTGCGCGACATTCCCGGTCTGGTGCTGGCCGTGCCGGCACACCCGTCGAATGCGCCTGAGCTGCTGCGCACGTGTGTCGCGCTGGCCGAGGAGGAAGGGCGCGTGTGTGTGTTCCTCGAACCGATCGCGCTGTACCACGAGCGTGATTTGGAGCCCGGCGACGGAGCCTGGCTGACCTCGCACGAGCCAGCAGGGGACCGGAACCGTGAGGTCTTCGGGGCCACCACGACCCACGGTGACGGCACCGACCTCCTGATGGTGACCTTCGGCAACGGGGTGCGCATGAGTTGTCTGGCAGCCCGTGAGCTGGAGCAGGCGGGAGTCGGTTGCACCGTCCTCGACCTGCGCTGGCTTGCGCCGCTGCCCGAGGAGGACCTGGTCGCGCACGCAGCGCGCTTCGATCACGTGCTGGTCGTTGACGAGACCCGGCGCAGCGGTGGCGTCGCGGAGGCGGTCATCGCCGCCTTGATCGATCACCGCCATCCCGGCTCGATCGGCCGTGTCACCAGCCACGACTCCTTCATTCCGTTGGGACCTGCGGCGAACCACGTGCTGCTGCAGGTCGGTGACATCGTGCGTGCTGGGGCCCGCCTGCTCGATGGTGACCACCCCTCGCATTAGGGTGAGCGTGACGTCGGTCACCCCCGGAGTCGTCTACGTCGTGCGGCGTGTGATCCACGCCGGTACCAGGAGGTTTTCGTGTCGCGCATCATCAACCAGGTCGCTGTGGTCGGACTCGGCAAGGTCGGTGAGCTGGTCGCCGTGCTGCTGCAGGAATCGGGTTTCAAGGTCGTCGGTCATGACGCCGCCCCACGAGAGGGTCTGGCCTTCGAGACCAAGCCGTTGGACGTCAAGGACATCGACGCGCTCCGAGAGTCGCTGCGCGGATTTGACGCCGTTGTCTCATGCCTGCCGTTCCACCTCAACATCGACGTCGCCGAGGCTGCGCATGCGGCCGGTACCCACTACTTCGACCTGACCGAGGATGTCCCGACGACCAACCGTGTTCTCGAGCTGTCCGAATCCCTGACCGACGATGCTCCAGGCATGGTCTTCGCGCCGCAGTGCGGGCTGGCGCCCGGTCTGATCGGCATCATCGGCGCTTCCCTGGCAGCTGGCTTTGAAGAAATCCGCTCCATCGAGCTCAAGGTGGGCGCGCTGCCGCAGAACCCCACCGGGCTGCTCGGATACTCGGTCAACTGGTCGGCTGAAGGAGTGGTCAACGAATATCTCAATGACTGCGAGGTGCTCCGGTCCGGACATCGCCAGATGGTGCCCGCGATGACCGAGAAGGAGCGCGTGTTCATCGGTGGCATGGAGCTGGAGGCGGCCTTGACCTCCGGCGGGCTCGGCACCATGTGTCAGACCTACGAAGGCCGCGCCACCCGCCTGGACTACAAGACGCTGCGATACCCCGGTCATTTCCGCCAGATGCACTTCCTGTTCGACGAGCTGAACCTGCGGGAGGAGCGCGAGCTGGTGGGCCGCCTCATCGTCGACGCCAAGCCCCCGGTGAACGACGACATCGTGTATCTCCATGCTGCCGTCGAGGGCGTCAAGCATGGTCACCCGTTCCGCGAGAACTACGTGCGCGGCTACCGGCCGATCGAGATCGCAGGCCGCATGTGGCGCGCAATCTCCTGGACCACCGCCGCGTCGATCGTCGCCGTCGTCGAGCTGGTGGCCGACGGTCGTCTGCCGCAGCGCGGCTTCATCAAGCAGGAGGACATCGCGTTGGCCGATCTGTTCGCCACCATCGCCGGTGCCCGCTTCGAGACCCTGGGAACGGTGTGACCATGACGCAGAGCTCCACCACTGACATCGGCGTCCGCGCCCGAAAGATCTTGTCGGCCGTCGGCGCCGGTGACCCCTTCGTCGACGGGGGTGACCTCGCGTGCGTGTCCCCGATCGACGGGGCCGTCATGGGCACGCTGCAGTCCCACACGCCGGAGGAGGTCACGGCGCAGATCGGCCGAGCCCACGCCGCGTTCGAGCAGTGGCGTTCGGTCCCCGCGCCAGTGCGCGGCCGCATGGCTCGTGAGCTGGGCGAGCTGTTGCGTGAGCACAAGGACGACCTCGGGGCCTTGGTCTCGATCGAGGCCGGCAAGATCGTGTCTGAGGGCCTCGGCGAGGTGCAGGAGATGATCGACATCTGCGATCTCGCCGTCGGCCTGTCGCGCCAGCTGCACGGTCTGACCATCGCCACGGAGCGTCCCGGGCACCGGATGATGGAGCAGTGGCACCCCCTGGGTGTCATCGGAGTCATCTCGGCCTTCAACTTTCCGGTCGCGGTCTGGTCGTGGAACGCAGCCTTGGCCTTCGTCTGCGGCGACGCGGTGATCTGGAAGCCGTCGGAGAAGACGGTGCTGACCGCACTGGCCTGCCACGCGATCGCGGTCGAGGCCGCTCGCCGTGCTGGAGCGCCGGAGCACCTGTCATCGGTCATCGTCGGTGACCGGGCGATCGGTGAGGTCATGGTCGACGACCCGCGGATCCCGTTGGTGTCAGCCACCGGCTCGACCCGCATGGGCAAGGAGGTCGCACCCCGGGTGGCGGCCCGCCTCGGGCGGACGCTGCTGGAGCTGGGGGGCAACAACGCAGCGATCGTCGCACCCTCGGCCGATCTGGATCTCGCCGTGCGAGGCATCGTCTTCTCAGCCGTCGGCACGGCCGGTCAACGCTGCACGTCGCTGCGTCGCATCATCTGTCACGAGTCGATCAAGGACGATCTGGTGGCTGGTCTCAAGGCTGCCTACGAGACGCTCCCGATCGGATCGCCGCTGGACCCGTCGACGCTGGTCGGACCGCTGGTCGACACACCTGCCTTCCGGGCTTTCGGTGCCGCGATCGAACAGGCCCAAGCCGATGGCGGTGTGCTGGTCACCGGTGGAGCCCAGGCTGAGGTGGGCGACGGCGGCCACTACGTTCATCCGGCCATCGTCGACATGCCGGCGCAGACCGACATCGTGAAGGCGGAGACCTTCGCCCCGTTGCTGTACGTGCTCACGTATCGCGATCTCGACGAGGCGATGGCGCTGCACAACGAGGTCACTCAGGGACTCTCGTCGTCGATCTTCACTCTCGACGTGCGCGAGGCAGAGACCTTCGTGTCAGCTGTCGGCTCGGACTGCGGGATCGCCAACGTCAACATCGGTCCGTCAGGCGCCGAGATCGGCGGGGCGTTCGGTGGCGAGAAGGACACGGGTGGCGGTCGCGAGTCCGGGTCCGACGCCTGGCGCAGCTACATGCGCCGTGCCACGAACACGATCAACTACTCGACGGAGCTTCCGCTCGCCCAAGGCGTGGAATTTGGCTGAACCGGGCTTGCTCTGCGAGAAAACGTTCTGACACCCTCACGTGCACCGAAAAACAGTCCGCCCCTGCGCACCGGCGGCCGCTTGGACGCCGACGACGTCACGCATGACGTCGAGGACGTGCTGCAAGGGCAGGGGAGAGTCGGCGACCTTGAGCTGGGGGTTGGTCACGCCGACCGGGTGCCACCAGGCGCCGTCAGCGGTCAAGGTCGGCTCCGGCTCCACATGATCGATGTCGATGGCGACGCCGTCCGCGGCGTTTCCCTCGTGTGCCACAGGACGGATGAGCAGGTCATCTTCCGCGATGCCGACGCCGCGCAGCACTGCGACGAGGTCTCCCGCATCGGCGGCGTCCGCGGGGGGGTAGGTGGCCGCGACCCGCACGCGAAACCCCAGACCTCGCGCCAGCTCGATCCCGGCGAGCGCCTTCGCGTGTGTGCCCTTGCCGCGCTGCCGGTCGTGCAGGCCCGATCCGGCGGAGTCGAGGCTGACCTGCATGGTCACGGCGCTGCGGTTCATCGACTCCAAGGCGTCGCGCCGTCGACCGCGGCCGAACACCATGGCATTGGTGAGAACGGTGACCGGCACGTGCGCGGCGGTTGCCGCCACGAGCTCGCCGAGCTCTGGATGAAGGAACGGCTCGCCACCGGTGATCAACAGCTCACGCCCCCCCTGTGCGGCGAACTCGGCGGCGGCAGCTGCTGCGACATCGACCGGCAGCAGACGGGCGTCCGCCTTGGGGGACGAGCTCGCGCAGCAGTAGTCGCACGCGAGGTTGCAGTGGAAGTTGGAGTACAGCCACAGCCGGGTACCGAGACGCGCCGGAGCCCCCGAGGAGTACTCCACCTCTGGCTCCGGGGCGGGGCGCTCTCGCGGGAGCCCGCGTCGGATCGACAGTCCCCATGGTCCCTCGCCCGCGTCGCCAGGAGCGGGAGCGTCGACCAGCTCGTGCCCGGCCAGCCTCGCCCAGGCGGGCAAGTCCGCCAGCACGGACCGCTCGTGGGTGTGCAGGAGCATCACCTGCCCGGGCTCGATCGTCCGGATCCGCGTCGTGATCGCGAGCAGCAGCCCGCTGCCGCAGTCCATGTTGCCGCCGTCGAACTCGACGGCGGGCACGGGCGCCGTCGTCGGCATCAGAGGGCCAGCATCAGAAGGACAGGGATGCGGCGCCATCGGCGAGCAGTGCCACCAACGTCGCACCTCCGACGACGGTAGCGCCCTCGATCAGGTCGTCCTCGCCGATCCCGCGCTTCTTGGCGCACGGGCTGCAGACCAGGAACGTCCCGCCGGCGGACACGTAGGCCGAAACCAGCTCGGCCATCGGAGCGAATCCCTCTTCGTGCAGATCGTCGGCGACTCCCTTGGCGGCCAGCCGGGTGCCCTCTGATGACAAGAAGACGGTTGTCTCCTGGTCGGAGGCGACCGACGCCCCGGCGACGACCATCGCGACGCTGGTTCGGTCAGGATCGTCGATGGAGTGAGTGAGATTGATGACGAGTCCATTCATGGGTGGATGTCCTTTCCGGTGATGGTGGGTGATGCAGACGGTGACGACTGGAGCCGCCACGGGTGGTGCGGCAGCACGTCACGACGACTCGTGACGGTCTGCACGTCGTAGTGGGGCCGGCCGTCGTCCTGCATGCCGTGCCCCAGGTAGATGTGTCCCGTGAGGTGACACCACGCGGGAAGGTCGATGGGTGCCGCAGGGTCGGTGGCGATCAGGCGCAGGTGCGTGTCGGGTCCCAGCTCGCGTGCCCGGGCTGCCAGAACCAGCAGCAGCTCCCCGCAAGCGCGATCGCCCCCCTCCACCAGCACGCGCGTCGTGGTCACGACGTGGCCTGAGCCTGGTCCGGAGTCGACTGCGGCGCCCCGGATCGCCCTCTGCCGATGCTCCACACCGCGACACCCACGACCGCGACGGACCCGAAGAATGCTGCTGACGTGTTGGTGCCACCCAGGACGCTGTCGGACGATGCGCTCTGCGCATACAGCACGATCGCTGCTCCGGCGCCTGCGACGGTCGCCACCAGGGCACAGGCGCGGACGCTGATGAGCGCGGCGGCGAGGAGGCTCAGGCCACAGACCAGCAGCAGCACCGAACCGAGAACGTTGTAGCTGCCCAGGCCGATGGAGAGCCCCGGGCCGCCCAGGCGGGCGCCTGAGGAGTCGAGGGGATCCTCGCCGAGGGACATGGTCAGTGCGCTGACCGCCGCCACCGACACGACCACGCCCCATCCGAGCGCGAGGGACCGCCACGAGCGACCACGATCAGCGCGGAGGGAATCCACGGCGAGCACGGTGCCGGCGGCGCTGAACACCAGGGCCACGTGGACGCCGACCATCAGCCAGTAGGACCACGGCCACTCTCCTGGCGTCTGTGCCACCGAGAGGCCGATCGCCAGCGACTGCGCAATGCCGACCAGTGCCGCGAGGCGGACGTACGCACCGGTGAGCAGAGCGACGGCTAGTCCGGTCTCGACGACGAGCACGGACCAACCGAACGCGGTGAAGTTCGGCAGGACCACGTGCTCGACCAGCCAGCTGAACGGCGGGAACACCGGGTGATCCACGGCGTCCGTAGTGAAGCCGAACACGCCCTTGCCCGATTCTTGCCCGAAGCTGGGCGGGCGCTTCCACGACACGTTGTACAACCACATCAAGCCGACCAGGATGCGGAGGGCTGCGCTGGCGAGCGCCTGACGACGGGGCACGCCCTCGACCGCCGGTGACAGGATCCACCGAAGTGCGGTCATGGTCAGTTCCTTTGGGCAGTGCCGGGTTCTGGTGTGGTTGAGCAGGGAACCCGCTGGCGTGACCAGACTATTCCCGCTGGGGCTGTTCGGCTCCCTCTGGCGATGGTTGAGTGTCTGGCGCCTCGGGGATCTCGCTGGGCCCCGGCTCATCGCTGCCGGGGAGCACCTCGGGAAAGGCCGGGTCGGGCAGGTCCGGGATGTCCGGGCCTTGACCGGGCTCGACCTCGTCGGGTTCAGGTGGGGCGATCGTCATGACACATCCTCGCTTCGGTGTTGTCCGCTGCGTACCCGATTGCAGATCGGTCAATCCCAGCCGCCCCTGCGGGCCCTTTTGGTCTGTGAGCGTTGCTTCTTGGCGTCGAGCCGTCGCTCGACCGAGCCTCGGGTTGGCCGGGTGGCTCGGCGTTTCTTTGGCGGAACGATGGCACTGGCGACCAGCTGCTCGAGGCGGACCTTCGCCGCCTCGCGATTGCGATGCTGCGAGCGGTACTGCGACGACGCAACCGTGATGGCTCCGTCGACCAGGCGGTGCCTGAGCCGGATCGTCGCGAGCGACTTCTGCTCGGGCGTGAGCGCGGCGGTGTCGGCGAGCGACCAGGTGAGCTCGACCCGCGTGTCGCTGGTGTTGACGTGCTGGCCGCCCGGGCCGGAACTACGGCTGAACTTCCAGCCCAGCTCGCGCTCGGGGATCGGGTGCTTCAGCTCAGCCGCCCGCGACGTAATTGGTGAGCTGGTCGCGCTCGAACTCCAGCTGGTCCATGCGGTACTTGACGGCGTCGCCGATGCTCAGCACGCCGACAACCCGGTCGTCCTCCAGAACGGGAACGTGCCGGATCCGTTGCTCGGTCATCAGCGACATCAGGACGCCGAACGAGTCGGTCGGGCTGCACACGTGCAGTTCATCGGCAGAGGTCATGATCCGCGACACGGGCAGGCTCCGGGCGTTCTCGACGGTGCGCAGCTTGCGCACGATGTCGCGCTCGCTGACGATACCGATGATGGTCGAGCCGTCGGTGCTCACCACCAACGCGCCGACATTGAGCTCTGCGAGGGTGTCCAGCAGGTCAGCGACCGTCGCGTCGGGCGAGATCGTGAACACCTCATTGCTGCCCTTCGATGCCAGTACGTCGCTGACGCGCATGTGACCACACTCCTTGGAACCTCGGTTTTCGGAACTGTAACCTGCGCCATATCGGTGAACCAGCGATTCCGCCGTCTACGGCAGGTCGTGGGCACGCCGGGTGAAGCCGAATGGCCGTACGTTGTCGTCTGGGTCTCGCGCGGTCTCCGGCTCGTCGTCCCATCCCTCGGGAGTCGAGCCGCCGTCGGGAAAGTGGCCGACATACGCCATGGCCTCGTCGTGCAGCAGTCCGTTGGTGGCCAGGGCGTTGTCGCCCCACGGTCCGGGTTCGCCGGCCAGACTGGTGAAACGGCCGCCGGCCTCGCGCACCACGATGTCGAGGGCGGCCATGTCCCACACCTTGAGCTCGGGCTCGGCCGCGATGTCGACCGCGCCCTCGGCCAGCAACATGTACGACCAGAAGTCGCCGTAGGCGCGGGTGCGCCAGCATCGACGCAGCAGGGCCGCGAAGGCGTCGCGCTTGTCGATGGCCTCCCAGCCTTCCAGCGACGCGTAGGACATCGAAGCGGACTCGAGGCTCGAGATCTTGGAGACCGAGATGGATCGTGACGACATCAGGGACTTGCCCGTGAAAGCGCCGGTCCCCTTGGACGCCCACCAGCGGCGGCCAAGGGCAGGAGCCGAGACGCAGCCGGCGACGATCTCGCCGTCCTCCTCCAGCGCGATCAGGGTGGCCCACACCGGTACGCCTCGGACGAAGTTGGAGGTGCCGTCGATCGGGTCGATGATCCAGCGCCGGCCGCCATCGGTGCGGCTTGCGTCGGAGACGTCTTGCCCCTGCTCCTCGCCGAGCACCACGTCGCGGGTCCTGGCGGACTTCAGATTGCGCCGGATGGTGGCCTCAACGGCCTCATCAGACTCGGTCACGTAGGTCATGTCGGGCTTGGTGTCGATCTGCAGGTCCAGGGCTCCGAACCGGTCCATCGAGAGACTGTCGGCGTTGTCGGCCAAGACGTGTGCCAAGCGCAGGTCGTCGTTGTACGCGTGGGCCATGCCAATCAGGATAAGGCTCGGGATCGCGCGGATCCGGGACGCCGCCGCTGTGCGGCTCAGTCGCGTTGGTGGCGGCTGGCCAGCAGGCGTCGGAAGCCGACCACCCGTGCTGCTGGCAACCGGCCGTCGGCCACCGCCACGTCGAGCGCGCACTCGGGCTCATCGGTCGTGTGGGGGCAGGCGCGCGGGCAGCCGCGGGCGATCTCGCCCAGATCGGGGAAGGCACGGATCACGTGATCGGGCTCGACGTGATTGAGTCCGAAGGATCGGATGCCGGGTGTGTCGATGATGCGGCCGCCGTCCAGCTGGCCTTCAGCCGGTAGCGACAGGCTGATGGCCGACGTGGAGGTGTGCCGCCCCCGGCCCGTGACGGCATTGACGTGGCTGGTTGAGCGGTCGGCGTCGGGCACCAGCGCGTTGACCAGCGTGGACTTGCCCACTCCGCTGTGACCGACCAGCACGGTGACGTGACCGTCGAGCGCCTCCCGCACTTCCTGCGTGTCCCCTCCGCGCTGCGTGACCAGAACGCGGACATCCAACGGCCGCAGCTGCTGGAGGATGTCGTCAGCCGACGCGAGGTCTGCCTTGGTCAGGCACACCAGTGGGGTCATGCCGGCGTCGAAGGCGGCCACCAGGCAACGGTCGATGAGTCCGGGCCGTGGCGGGGGGTCGGCCAGCGCGGCCACGACCATCAACTGGTCAGCATTCGCCACGATGATGCGCTCGATCGGATCATCGTCGTCCGCGCTCCGGCGCAGCACGGTCGATCGCTCTTGCACCTCCACGATGCGAGCGAGGGTACCGGCGTCGCCGGTGACGTCTCCGACCACCCGGGCGATGTCGCCCACCACGACGCCCTTGCGACCGAGCCCGCGGGACTTGACCGCCGTGACCGTCTCGCCGGTGCTGTCCAGCACCACGGTGTAGCGCCCACGGTCGATCGTGACGACGTGGGCCAGGTCGGCGTCGCTGTAGTCCGGCCGCACCTTGGTGCGGGGCTGGGTGCGACGGCGGGGACGTTCGAACGCGGCGTGCTCGTCGTCGACGTGAGCCATGTCTACTGCTGTCCTGTGTCGTGCTCGGACATGGCGTGTTCCCAGACCGGAGCGAAGTCGGGGTAGGTCTTGATCGTGGTCTCGACGTTCTCGATGAACAGGTCGGGCACGGAGAGACCCAGCACCACGCCGGCGTGGGCCATGCGATGGTCGTGGTACGTGCCGAAGGTGCCCCCTCGCAAGGGGCGGGGCTGGATCTCCAAGCCGTCTTCGAGCTCGGTGACATGGCCGCCGAGCGCGTTGATCTCGACGGCGAGCGCGGCAAGCCGGTCAGTCTCATGGCCGCGCAGGTGCGCGATGCCGGTGAGGCGTGAGGGCGAGTCGGCCAGTGCGGCGATGGCGGCCACGACGGGGGTCAGCTCGCCCACATCGTGCAGGTCGAGGTCGACTCCGCGGAGGCCGGACGGACCGGAGAAGACCAGGTCGTCGCCATCACGCTGCACCGATCCGCCGAACGCCTCGGCGATCAAGGTCCACTGGTCACCTGGTTGGTCGGTCGAGGTCGGCCAGTGCTGGATCCGGGCACGTCCTGCGGTCACCAGCGCGGCAGCGATGAACGGACCGGCGTTGGAGAGGTCCGGCTCGACGCCGACGTCGAGGCCGGTGACCGGGCCCGGCCGCACCGACCACCGGTCACCGTCCACGTCGACCTGAACGCCGCGGCGCCGCAGCTCAGTGACCGTCATGTCGATGTGCGGCTGCGAGGGAAGTCGCGCGCCGGTGTGTGCCAGATCCAGGCCCAGGTCGAACCGAGGTGCCGCGAGCAGGAGTGCTGACACGAACTGGCTGCTGGCGTCGGCGTCAATCTTCAGGTGGCCTCCGGCGACAGCACCGGTGCCGATCACCGTGAAGGGCAGAGATCCGCGGCCGCCGTCGTCCACCGTGACGCCGAGTCCGCGCAGGCCCGCGATGGTGGTGCCCATGGGTCGATGGCGCGCCTGCTCGTCGCCATCGAACCTGACCGGCACGCTGCCGAGTGCGGCCAGAGCGGGGACGAACCGCATGACGGTTCCGGCCAGCCCGCAGTCGATCTCGACGGGTGCGTCATGGCCAGCCGCGGGGATCGGCGTGACCGTCCACGCCGCTGCGCCCTGCTCAATGCCGGCGCCCAGGGCGGTCAGGGCAGCGACCATCAATTGAGTGTCACGCGAGTCGAGCGGCCGATCGATCGTGGAGGGTCGATCAGCCACCGCCGCAAGAACCAGTGCTCGGTTCGTCAGCGACTTCGAGCCAGGAATCTGGATCGAACCGTCGAAGGGCGTGACGCGGTGCGGTGCTAGCCACGGCAGGGGATCGGTCATCCCGTGCAGTCTAGGGCCCCGCTCGTGCGGAGCCGGCGGTCAGCGCTGCAGGGCCGACTGCACGGTGTCCGACGCCTGGACGACCTTGTCCTTGGCGCGGCGGCCGATGAACTTCTTGTGCGGGTCCGGGTCGAGCGTCGACATCAACAGTCCGCCGGTGATCGTGACGTTCTTGAGGAAGTGCACGGTCTGGTTGGTGCGCGCTGCCGGGTCGGTCTCCTCCCAGAAGCGGTGTCCGGTCATGGTCGTCGCTGGCATGGTGGCCGCAAGGACCGCAGCCGACAGGCGGGGCATGCGGCCGGTGGCCAGGGCGAGCCCGGCACCCACGTGCACCGCGCCGTTGAGGCGAACCAGCATCACGGCGTCCAGCGGAGTCTCCGGCACCATCTTCTTGACCAGATCGGCGACCGGCTGGGCCTTCTTCGCCCGCAGTCCGGGGTTCTTGATCGCAGAAGCGCCGCCCACGACGAACATCGAAGCGATCATCGGACGGGCCACCACGCGAAGAAGGGTCATGTTCCATTCATACCCGACATGGCGGCTGGGGCAACCCAGTGGCCACCAGGCCGGCGCTACGCTCGCGTCATGTGCGGCCGCTATGCCACCTCTCACACGTCGGTGGACCTCACGAGTCAGTTCGAGGTGGGCCTGATGAGTCTGGACGCCGAGCTCGAAGCCGACTACAACGTGGCGCCGACCAAGATGGCTCCGTTGGTGGTCGGACGTCGCGCCGACGGTTCGGCCGATGATGCGCCCGCCGAGCGTGAGCTGATGCGGGCTCGGTGGGGACTCGTCCCCAGCTGGGCCAAGGACACGTCGATCGGCACTCGCATGATCAACGCGCGCGCCGAGACGCTGGCTGAGAAGCCCTCGTTTCGCCGTGCCTTCGCCAAACGCCGGTCCTTGGTGCCCGCCGACGGATACTACGAGTGGTACACCGCCGACGAGCCTCCCGCCGCGGGCGGCAAGGCACTGAAGCAGCCCTTCTTCATCCGACCCAAGGACGGAGCGGCGCTGGCGATGGCAGGGCTGCACGAGTTCTGGAAGGACGCCTCGACCGACTCCTGGTTGGTCACCTTCACGATCATCACGACGAGCGCCGAGGACTCCCTGGGCCACATCCACGATCGCATGCCGTTGTTCGTCGAGCCGGATGGCTGGGACGCCTGGCTTGATCCGGCACCCCGCCCCACCGAGGAGCTCCTCGAGCTGCTCACTCCCGCCGCACCGGGGTTGCTGGATGCCTACGCAGTGTCCACGGCGGTCAACCACGTGCGCAACAACGGACCCGAGCTGGTGGCGCCGCTGGCGACCTCGCCGGAATAGCGTTCCGGCTCGTGGCGTTGACATGGGTCGAGGAGGTTACATGTCTGCACGATCCGCGTGTCTGGAACGACCCATCACGTCAGAAGGTGAGCGTCCGACGTCGGGAGTACGCTGGGTGACGATGACCGACACCCCGAAGACCCCTGATGCAGCCGACGACGCGGTGAGCCTCGAGGACGAGACCCTCGAGCAGCGACACGCCCGCTTCGAGGCTGACGCCCTGCCCTTCCTCGACCAGCTCTACTCCGCTGGCCTCCGCATGACCCGGCGCCCGCAGGACGCCGAGGATCTGGTGCAGGAGACCTATGCCAAGGCGTTCAGCGCCTTCCACCAGTTCAAGCCCGGCACCAACTTGAAGGCCTGGCTGTACCGCATCCTCACCAACACCTACATCAACTCGTACCGCAAGAAGCAGCGCCAGCCGCAGCAGATCACCGACGAGATCGACGACTGGCAGATCGCCGCAGCTGAGTCGCACACCTCATCGGGACTGAAGTCCGCGGAGATGGTGGCGTTGGAGCACCTCCCCGACAGCGACATCAAGGATGCGCTGCAGTCGCTGCCCGAAGACTTCCGTTACGCGGTCTACCTGGCCGATGTCGAAGGATTTCCCTACAAGGAGATCGCCGAGATCATGGACACCCCGATCGGCACTGTCATGTCTCGGTTGCACCGAGGTCGGCGACTACTGCGCGAGCAGCTCTCCGAATACGCCCGTGGGCGCGGCATGGCCGTCGCCGGTGGGGAGAAGTAGTCATGGGAGCGTGCGACGGACCCGACTGCCAGAAGGCTCTGCAGAACCTCTACCTGTTCATCGACCAGGAGATCGACACCGCGACCTGCGCCGAGATCCAGCACCACATCGATGAGTGCACCGACTGTCTCGATGAGTTCGACCTCGAACGCCTCGTGAAGCAGCTGGTCTCCCGCTCGTGCCACGAAGTGGCGCCTCAGCCGCTGCGCGACAAGGTGTTGTTCTCCATTCGCACCGTGCAGGTGCAGATCACGACGCAGCAGGGCCCCAGCTGAACTGAGCAGCATGCAAGAACCCCCGTCGTGATCGACGGGGGTTCTGCTGTGTCTGAGGCTTACGCGTTGGGGCGCTTGCCGTGGTTCGCGCCCTTCTTGCGGCGCGCGCGGCGCTTGCGGCCAGTCTTGCCCATGATGGGTCCTCCTGAAAGTAGACGATCCAGTCTCCCACACGTCAAAGATGCGACAGGAACCGCTCGCGGTCGACGATGGCTCGTTCCACGACTCCACGGGCCAGCACGGTGCCGGCGGCGTCGATCGCGCTGACCTCGAATCGGGCCCGGCGGTCGTCGAGATGCTCGATGACGGCGGTGGACATGACCTCGGTGCCGACCGGACTTGCGGCGAGGTGGGCCACCTCGACCCGGGTGCCCACACTCGTCTGTCCGGGGTCGAGATTCAGTGCCTGACAGGTGGCCGCCTCGCACCAGGCCAGTAGCACCGGCGTCCCCAACACCTCGAGGTCACCGCTGCCCACGGCCCTCGCGGTGTCGTCAGCGGTCACGGTGCGGGTGATGGAGGCGGACGCGGGTGAGGAAGCGGGATCGGTCACCCCCCCGACCCTAGCGAGCCAGCGCGCTGGAGAGGCATCCAGAAGCCCCAGAGCGTGACCCCGTCGAACGGGCTCCAGTCCAGATCGGGCCGGCGGGCGAAGCCGAAGGACGCGTACAAGCGGTGTGCCGGCACCATCTCGGGCAGCGAGCACAGGACGACCTCGGTCAGGCCGAGGTCGCGTGCGCGATCGATACACGCGGCCACGAGGGCTTGGCCGATGCCGCGTCCGCGCGCTCCCGGTGCCACTGACAGGGTCCGGAACTCGCCCTGACGCTCGTCCGTGGCCACCTCTCGAAACGGTGAGCCGGGCGGACACCAGGTGACGGTGCCGAGCAGCCCCGAGTGGTCGGCCGCCACCAGCAGCCCGCCGCCCGCGCCGCGTGGAGCGGCATCGCGCAGCCACCCGGCGTAGTACGTGTCCGGCTCACCGTCGCTGCGGATCAGATGGCCGTCCGCGTCGTAGGCCGCGACCGTGAGCTCACCGACGGCCTGGTACTCGTCGGGCCTGGCCGGCCGAATGCTGATGGCGTCAGATACCGGTGGTGGCACGGGGGTACATCGCGTTGACGTCGGTCATGACATTGACCAGGTAGGGCACGCCCGATGCGAAGGCACGATCGAGTGCTGGGCCGATCTGGCGGGGATCGGTGACCATCTCCCCACCTCCACCGAGAGCCGTCACGACTTGGTCGTAGCGGGTGTTGGGGGCAAGGTCGGCGGCGACGTCGTAGCCGTAGAGGAACTGCATGGGGCCCTTTTCCAGACCCCAGGCCGAATTGTTGCCCACGACCATGACCACCGGCAGGTTGTGCCGCACGAGGGTGTCGACGTCCATCAGCGACATGCCGGCGGCGCCGTCTCCGTACAGCAGCACGACCTGGCTGGATGGTCGCGTGATGCGTGCGGCCATGGCGGCGCCCATGCCGGCACCGAGACAACCGTACGGCCCGGGGTCGAGCCAGCCGCCGGGACGCTTGGGCTCGACGAACTTGCCGGCAAAGGAGACGAAGTCACCCCCGTCTCCGATCACGACGGCATCGTCGGCGAGGCGTGGCAGCAGCTCCCCGTAGATGCGAGCCGGGTGGATGGGGTCTGCGTCAGCGCCAAGCAGCGCCCGGTCGCGATCCGTGGCCGCAGCGACCTCGGCCTGCAGCCCACTGAGCCAGGAGGTCCAGTCCGAACGGGCACCGGAGGCGCTCAGCAGCGCTTGAAGGAGACCGGTGAACACGGCAGTGAGGTCGCCGAACGCCGAGGCGGCCATCTCGGCGTGGGTCGAGATCTGGCCGGGGGAGTCCGCGATGTGAACTGTCTTGGCGGGAGTGGTGCCGTCCTTCCCGCCGAAGATGCCGTAGCCGAGACGAAAGTCCAAGGGCGTGCCCACCACGATGACCAGGTCGGCGGCGCTGAACGAAGCCGATCGGGCCTTGGTGACCAGCTGCGGGTGGCCGCCGGGCACGATGCCGCGACCCATGCCGTTGGCGATGACCGGGATGCCGGTCTCGGCCACGAACGCCAGGGCCGCCTCCTCAGCGCGATCGGCCCACACGTCGGTGCCGAGCACGAGGACCGGCCGGCTCGAGGCCGCGAGCAGCGCGGCGATGGCGGTCAGCGACTCGGCATCGGGGTCGATCGCTGCCGTGGTGTTGCCGGCGGACGATGTCGTGACCGTCGTGGAGTTGAAGAACTGGTCCATCGGCACGTCGACGAACGTCGGACCGCGGTGCGACGAGCCGGCGAGGGTGAACGCCTCGTCCACGGTGGGGGCGATGTCGTCGACCAGATGTGCGGTGACCGATGACTTCGCGATGGACTTGAAGATCGGCGGATGATCGAGCTCCTGCAGACTTCCTGAGCCCCAGCGACCAGCGGGCGCGCGCCCGCCCACCACGACGAGCGGCGATCCGGAGAAGCTGGCTTGGGCGATGGGACTGACGCCGTTGGTCACGCCGGGTCCTGCCGTCAGCACGGCCAGACCCGGGGTGCGGGTCAGCTTGCCGACCGCTTCGGCTGCGAAGACCGCCGTGGGCTCGTGCCGCACGTCGATGATCGGCATGGCCGGTTCGGCCTTGACTGCCGCGTCGTACATGGGAAAGACGTGCGCGCCGGACAGGGTGAACATCGCCTCGACGCCGTGCGCGCGGGCCACGTCGACCGCGTGGATGCCGCCATGGCCTTCTCGTTCAGTCATGCGTCGCACGCTACTGGACCGGGGTTCCACCCGCCGGTTACCCAATCAGGGGAAGGGTTTGGCGCGTGTCGTGGAGCGGTAGAGCCACGGTTGCTCGGCGCGGATCTGGTCGAGAACGGCCAGCAGCAGATCGGCCCGGTGGGCTGGTTGTTCCGCGAACAGCTCGGCGTCGGCACGCAAGTCGTCGCGCCCCTGCACTCCCAGTGCGAGCTGGAGGTGAAGTGCGCGCAGGAAGGACGACGTGTTCCTGACCGCCGGCGGCGGCCACTCGGCCTCGAGATGGCCACGGGTTCGGGGCGGCTTGATGCCGTCGCCGAGACGAGCCAACCAAGGCTCGACGATGATCGGATCGAGTGCGTTGCGGTGCAGCAGCGTCATGACCGCGTACGCGAGGCGGTCCTCTTCGCCATGCCGCCAGATGTAGGAGGTGGGGGTGAGGACACGGTCGGCGATGACGTCGAGCAGGACGGTGAGCTCGAGCCGACCGAAGTGGCGCGACCGGGCAAGGGCGGCCAGCAGATCGGCGCCGTGCGCGACGGCGTTAGCCCATCCCTGCTCGGGGATCCAGCCACGGTGGTCCTGCTCGCGGGTGTACCAGGCGGTGGCGTGGTCGCCCCAGTCCAGCACGGAATCGGCTGACATCAGATGTTCGTTGTTGTCGCGCCCGATGATCTCGGCGAGCATCAGGGCGCTGTAGGAGCGTCGGAGGACGGACATGTCGCCGTCGTGCCCCAGTCCGTAGCGCAGCCCGGGAACGATGCCATCTCCGAGGCCGGACAGCACCGCGTCGAAGGTCCCGTTGTTGATCCACGTGGTCAGCAACGGGTAGGCGAGGTCCTCACGCATGCGGGGGTTGGGGTGCCCGAGCATCTCGACCAATTCGACAGTCGACTCGTCGAGAGGGCGATCCTTCGGCACATCCATGCCCTGCTGCATGACCGACTGCCAGTACGCCTCAGACACAGCATCATCCTAGACCGTGGCGGCATACTGGAAACGTGCCCTCTCTCGGTGACATCGCTCGCTCCCAGACATCCCTGGACGACGCCGACATCGCGTGGCTGCATGCCCTGGTGGCCGACTGGCAGATCATCGCCGACCTGTCATTCTCCGACCTGGTGCTGTGGGTTCCGGACGCTGAGTCGCGAGGGATGTGGGCCGGCGCGCAGATCCGGCCCACCACTGGCCCCACCACCTTGCTGGAGCACGTGGCGGGCACCTTCCTCCCTGCCGGTCGGACCGATCTGCTTGACCGTTCGATGTCGTCGGGGGAGGTTTTGACCGAGGACGTCGATGATCTCGCGGACGGCCCGATGGTACGAGTTGAGGCGGTACCGGTGTGCCGCGGTGAGCGTCCGTTCGCAGCCATGGTTCGGCGAGGCGCGGTGACGGCGGCCCGTACCTCCAGTGCGCTCGAAGGCGCCTATCAGGACGCTGCAGGAACTTTGATCGCGATGATCGGGCGTGGCGAGTTTCCCATGCCCGGGCGACGATCTGAGCTGGCTGACTCGTTGCGGGTGGGCGACGGCTTCGTGCGGACCGACGTCACCGGCTTGGTCCGATACGCCAGCCCCAACGCCTTGTCGGCGTTTCGGCGCCTTGGCTTGACCGGCGATCTCATCGGCACACACCTGGGCGGAGTCGCCACAGCGCTGGTGGACCGACGTCCCACCGATCGGGGACCCCTGGGTCTGTTCGCTGACGATGACGGCGGCGAGACGGACCTGGAGAATGCGGCAGCGTCGCTGATGGCACGAATCATTCCGCTGCGGTCCCAGGCAGGTCGCGACGGCAGTCTGATTCTGTTGCGCGACGTCACCGAGCTGCGGTTGCGCGAGCGCGAGCTGGTGTCCAGGGAGGCGACGATCCGCGAGATCCACCACCGGGTCAAGAACAATCTGCAGACGGTCGCAGCCCTGTTGCGGCTGCAGGCGCGCCGGTCCGACGTTCCGGAGGCGCGGACTGCGCTGCAGGAGGCCGAGCGCCGAGTCGCTTCGATCGCGGTGGTGCACGAGACTCTGAGCCGCTCGTTCGACGACGTCGTCAACTTCGACGAGATCGCCGACGGACTGTTGCGCAGCGTGCTTGATCTCAGTGACCTCGGTGACGGGCGCCTGGTGGCCGACCGCATCGGCTCCTTCGGCGCGCTGCCGGGCGCCGTGGCCACGTCACTGGCCATGGTGATCACCGAGCTGGTGCAGAACGCTGTCACGCACGGGTTCGACCCGTCGAGCACCGCCCCCGGCACCGTCACGCTGGCTGTCAACCGCATTCGTGGCCGGCTCCGCCTGCGGGTCACCGACGATGGCAGCGGTCTGCCACCTGGATTCCACGACACCGGCAGCCTGGGTCTGTCGATCGTCTCGACGTTGGTCGAGGACGAACTCGGCGGCTCGCTGCAGTTCGAGTCCAATCGCCAGGGCGGCACGACGGTGGCCGTCTCGCTGGTCGTCTAGTGATCGGCCCGGACGCGCCGAACCCCGCGTCCGTCTCAGATGAGACGACCCACGGGGTTCTCCGATACGTTGCGTTGCTCTAGAACTCGGTCCGACCGTTAGGCGGTGCGGATGCGGGCCCTGGCGTTGCGGCGCTTCAGCGTACGACGTTCGTCCTCGCTCAAGCCTCCCCAGACACCGTGGTCCTGTCCCGATTCCAAGGCCCATTGCAGGCACTGGTCGCGGACATCACAGCGGCGGCACACCACCTTCGCCTCCTCGATCTGCAAGATGGCGGGGCCGGTGTTGCCGATGGGGAAGAAGAGCTCGGGGTCCTCATCGAGGCAGGCGGACTTGTGACGCCAATCCATATGAGACTCCTTCCCGTTCGGTTGCGCGCCTATGACCGGCCCGGACGGGCCAGTGGCATGGCGGTGGTTTCATCGTCCCAGCCTTTTGCCGGGTGGACAAGGGGACGTGCCTGTCACACTGCTGTCAGGTGGGTCACACAGGTGCTGGCTAGGCTCCGCTGTGTGACCGATGATCAGGCTCCCGCCGGACGCTCCGCACCGACTGGCACGGCTCGCCGACTGATTCTTCTCGCCGCAGGCGTGGTGTCGTGCGAGGCGTTGCTGTTCGTCGTCCTGGCCGTGCTCAACCTGCGCGACATCGACAGCGGCCGGCTCGTCAGCGGCTTGGGAGTCGCGGTGGTGCTCGCCGGGTACGCCGCCGCCCACCTCCTGGCCATCCGCCTGTTGTTGCAGGGCCACGCCGCGGCGCGCAGCCCCGTGATCGTCACCCAGATCCTGCAGGGGTTGGTGGCGACGAACCTGACCGATGCCCCGGCCCTGGCGCTCGCGGTCGGACTGCCAGCCGCGATGGTGCTGGTCTGCCTGCTCTCGCCACCCGTGTCGCGGGCTCTGGCCTCAGACCCCCGGTGAGCCCCCGTGTGAGAGACTGCTCGACGGGCGTGATCCGCCCGTCACCGCTGCGGCCCGATCACGATCGAGGGTGCCGCACCGACGATCCAGACCGGTCCGTCGAGACGCAGAATTCCGTCCAGATTTCTCATTCCTGACGAAGCCACCATGGTTGCCACTGACATCGACATGACTCTCGACTCTCCTGATCCCAACGATCCGATCTTCGCGCTGCACCGCGGCGGCAAGATGCAGATCGCCGCCACCGTGCCCTTGCGCGACGCCGACGACCTGTCGATGTCCTACACGCCAGGCGTCGCACGGGTGTGCGAGGCCATCGCTGCCGATCCAGAGGTCGCGCACGAGTACACGTGGGTCTCCAACACGGTCGCGGTCGTCACCGACGGGAGCGCGGTGCTCGGCCTCGGCGACATCGGCCCGGCCGCCTCGATGCCGGTCATGGAGGGCAAGGCGGTGCTGTTCAAGCAGTTCGGCGGCGTCGATGCGATTCCCATCGCGTTGAACACCCAGGACGTCGACGAGATCGTCGAGACGATCGTGCGACTGGCGCCGTCGTTCGGCGGCATCAACTTGGAGGACATCTCCAGTCCACGCTGCTTTGAGATCGAGCGCCAGCTGATCGAGCGCCTCGACATTCCCGTGTTCCACGATGACCAGCACGGCACCGCCGTCGTCACGCTGGCCGCACTCATCAACGCAGCCCGACTCACTGACAGGGATCTGTCCGAGCTCAAGGTCGTCGTCTCCGGCGCCGGCGCTGCCGGTGTGGCGATCACCAAGATGCTGCGCTCTGCCGGCGTGGTGCGGATCGCCGTCATCGACCGCACCGGCGTGATCCATCCGGACCGCACGGACCTCAACTCGGTCAAGCAGTGGCTAGCGGCCGACACCGCGCCGTGGGCCAAGCCCGGCAGCGTCGAGGACGCGCTGGACTGTGCCGACGTGTTCATCGGGGTCTCTGGTGGCACCGTTCCCGAGAGCGCTGTGGCGCGCATGGCGCGGGACGCCATCGTGTTCGCGATGGCCAATCCGCACCCCGAGGTGCACCCCGACATTGCTGCTCGGCACGCTCGCGTGGTGGCCACCGGCCGGTCGGACTTCCCGAACCAGATCAACAACGTGCTGGTGTTTCCGGGCATCTTCCGCGGGGCTCTCGAGGTGCGAGCCACCGTGATCTCCGAGGGCATGAAGCTGGCCGCCGCCCATGCGATCGCCGATCTGGTCGGCGACGACCTGACCGAGACGTACGTCATCCCGTCGCCCTTCGACGCGCGCGTGTGCGCCGCTGTCGCCAAGGCCGTCACCGACACCGCGCGGCGCGAAGGCGTCGCCCGCCGGCCGTACTGATCCCGTGAGCATCTGAGTCGTGTTCGCCGTCTACGTCGAGCGCACCGACAGCGCTGACCCCCTCGGGGCCCTGGTCATCGGCGAGCGACCGGCACCCGCAGCGGCGGAGGGCTGGACCACGGTCCGGGTCGCTGCTGCCTCGATCAACCATCACGACGTGTGGAGCCTGCGTGGCGTGGGGCTGAAAGATGAATTCCTCCCCATGATCCTGGGGTGCGACGCGGCCGGATTCGACGAGGACGGCAACGAGGTCATCGTGCACGGCGTCATCAGCACGCCGGACTGGACGGGTGATGAGACCCTCGATCCCGACCGGACGTTGCTGTCGGAGCGCCACCAGGGCACGTTCGCCGAGTACGTCACGGTCCCGCGTCGAAATGTCGTGCCCAAGCCGGCCGGACTGTCGTTCGGGGAAGCCGCCTGCCTGCCGACGGCGTGGTTGACGGCCTACCGCATGCTGTTCACGCAGGCTGACCTCTCGCCCGGCGACACCGTGCTCGTGCAGGGGGCCGGCGGCGGCATGTCGACGTCGTTGATCATGCTGGCGCGTGCCGCTGGCTTCCGCGTGCTGGTCACCAGTCGCGACGCCGGAAGCCGCGGGCGGGCGCTCGAGATCGGCGCCCACGAGACGTTCGAGTCGGGGGAGCGGCTGCCCGATCGCGTGGACGCCGTGATGGAGACGATCGGGCGCGCCACCTGGTCGCACTCGGTGAAGTCGGTGCGCTCCGGAGGCACCATCGTCATCTCTGGCGCCACCTCCGGTGACGCCACGGCCGCAGAGCTGCAGCACATCTTCTTCCGGCAGATCAAGGTGCACGGATCGACCATGGGCACGCGCGACGAGCTCGAGGCCCTGGCCCGCTTCATGGCCGAGACTGGCACCCGACCACTGGTGGAACAGGTGCTCAGCATGGATCAAGCCGCCGACGGCATTCGCGCCGTCAAGGACGGCGACGTCTTCGGCAAGGTCGTCCTGACGCTCAGCTGAACGCTAGATCCATCAGCTGGTTGTGCTCGGTGACGTGACGGCTGTGCGAGCCGACTGAGGTCGTGGACGATTCGGGACGCGACACACGTAGCAGAGGCAGCCCACCGAACTCCCCGCTGAGGTTGAGCGCGACGTGCGGCCACGGGCCCTGGTTGGCCGGCTCGTCCTGCACCCAGCGCACCTCGGTGGCGTTGGTGTAGCGG